>JABIPQ010000077.1 GCA_018698975.1 Gammaproteobacteria bacterium | reverse complement strand
GGACTTCATTGATTCTGAATATTTTAGTCTGGTTCTGCTAACCATGTTGCAACACTCCACTTTTTAGTCAAAGATAGTAGTGTGTTGCGCTCACCAGTTGAAGTCGCAGCTAAAAGCGGACCTTATAAAATATCACTTTCCTTTTACCGGGCTATTCGCCGCTTTCCAACTGCTCCCTTAAGAGTTCAAGTTCTTCCAGTTCCTGGTTATTGGTGCAGTAATATTCATTGATCGGAGCTTGTGTCAGGCTCCAGCGACGCGGCGCTGAATGCCAGGGTTCGGCCAGCACCTGGGGATCTTCAACCGTGATTTCCACGACCAGATAATTTTCAGAGGGGCGAGAGTAGCGCTCCGTCACTTTTAATTCATCACTGTGATACCAGCCATTGGGCAGTATGAATGTGCGCTCATCAAATAGGGTAGATTCCACGACCAAAGTGTCGTCTTCCCAATGTGCAGTGCTGTTACCGTGGAATAAAGGTTCGGGATATTCCATTAGCGGACGGCCATCGGTGTAGATCACGCGGAAATTATTCAACACTTCATAGAGCTGCACGAAGACCTCATCCTTGTGGGTCAGCATGGTGCCATAGGGATTTTGCAACCAGATGGCAGGCACACCGCGCGGCATGCAATTGACTGATGATTTAGATAACTCCAGTTCAATTTCCGACATGCCTTCCATGTGTTCGATCGCTGCAGGCAGAAATTGTGGACGCGCTTCAGGGGTAACTTCGGGATCGAACTGACGGCGTGCTGCAGGGTCTACACCGAAACGGCCACTGACACCCTGTCCGGCACTGTTTGGTAACCACATGCCGGTGAAGTCCGGCTTGCCACTGGGCAAACGCGGCGTAGCACTGCCGGGTGGCATGACAGTGATCTGGTATTCTTCGTCCTGGGCAAAGGAAGGTCCTGAACACAACAGAAGAAGTGCAAGGATTGAGGAGAAAACGTTTAGATAATTATTTTGTTTCATGAATCATTCTCTGATTTCTAGCATTCGGGGTTTAGGTCCCTTCCACATTGGGCGTTCTGCGAACGCCATGGCGGATGACGCTACGCTTATCCGACCTACATTACTTGTAACTTTTAACTTGTACCTTGTACCTTGCGACTTGCGACTTGCGACTTGTGACTTGCAACTTGTGACTTGCGACTGGTAACTATCAATTCTGAATCTGCCCCATCTGCCGCAACTCGCCATCCGATGCGCGCATCATTCCCGCGGCTGCATAAAACTCTCTGCCATTTCTTGCCAGACAACCCCTGACAAACACTTCTTTACCAACGTTTTGTTTAAAGTAGGCTAGTGGTGTACCTGCCCGTTTGAGTGTAATCAAGGCATAAGTCTGGAAGGTCCAGTTATTCACTTCGCCATTTTCCTCAGTCACATCCACAGTGAAAAAAGCATGGGGATTTTGCCAGTCGATATCAGTGAGGGTGCCGGTAAAATCCCGGCAATTATTTTCATCAAACTCTGCGGCAAAGGAATGATGAGCCGAAGCCTGGGATACGTAGCCACTCAGCATCACTATAGAAAAGATGGAAAATAGGTTTTTGAAAGTTTTCATTTGATTCCCCCTGTTGTCCTCTGCTTATCTCCAGGGACAATCTTGATTTTGCCCTGACTATTGCGCTCTAGCAACCAAAAGCACCTTTTTTCTCTATCAGGTTTAAGGCAACCTTTTCTGTCAGTCCTTCTCTGGTGGCGTGCAAGATTGGAATCTTCTTCATGGGTAGTTAAACCTTCCTGTGAATTAAGCTTCTACCTCCCCTGAATTTGTCAGTTACTTCAGGATTTAAATTGATATTTATCAACCTTGCAGGAATAAATATTCCCCAATTATCAAGTTAAGCCCTTTTCCCTATAGAATAATCCTTAAAGAGAGAAATACATGGTCGAAGCCCTCATGAGTCAAAGCAAAGAACCTGTTCTGCAGGCCAGAGGGTTTGACGACGTACACTCGAACGAAAAGATGTGGAAGAGGTCATGGAAAAACAACCTTCAATCCGTGTTGCCTTGCAACGGGCAGATCAGCGCCGCCGCATGGAACAGGCAGAGATGGGTAATAAATAAGACACCGTTATTTCACCTGATCAACCTATGATTGAGCCTTGCAAGGCATTTGTCTGCTTCGAGGGCTTCTGTACAATTACCTGTTTAGCCTGGAAGACC
This sequence comes from Gammaproteobacteria bacterium, assembly GCA_018698975.1. GTDB lineage: Bacteria > Pseudomonadota > Gammaproteobacteria > Pseudomonadales > Pseudohongiellaceae > Eutrophocola. The sequence continues at coordinate 40,658 of JABIPQ010000077.1, read as the reverse complement.
AAATGAAAACAGTCCCGCAAATATCAGCCAATGAAGCTGCCAAACATGTAAGCAGTGGCGACACTCTTCTTGTTGGCGGTTTTGGCATGACAGGTAATCCAGTACATCTACTCCATGCCATTGCGGAAACCGATGTTAAGGATCTGACTTATATTGGTAACAATGTCGGCGAGCCAGGTCTTGGCGGTGGCAGGCTGTTGCGCAATGGCCAAATCAGCAAAGCCATTGGTTCTTTCTTTACCAGTAATCCGGAAGCTGTTGCTGCAGCTCAGGAAGGTCGCATGGAAGTAAGCCTTCTCCCGCAAGGAACATTAGGGGAAGCAATGCGTGCTGGCGGTGCCGGACTGGGCGGTTTTTTTACGCCCACCTCAGCAGGCACACCTTTGGCTGAAGGACGGGAGACTCGAGTCATTGATGGTAAGGAAATGGTGTTTATCGAACCCATCAAGGGCGATGTCAGCCTGATTCGCGCCTGGAAAGCCGATACCGCAGGTAATCTGCAATACCGCATGACCGAAAACAATTTCAACCAGGCAGCAGCGACTGCCTCCAAGCTGGTTATAGCAGAAGTGGAAGAAATTGTGCCTGTGGGCGAACTTGATCCTAATGCCATTCATACACCAGGCTGCTTTATAGACTACCTGGTGCAGGCACATACCAGTGAAGCCGACCTTGGTTCTTCAGCGTCAGTATCCACCAGTCAAAAAAAGGTGGATGACACACGTATGGCCATGGCCCGAGCTGTATTGGCAGAGCTCCATGCTGGTGAGGTTGTGAATCTCGGTATTGGCATCCCCACTCTGGTGGCCGATTTAATTTCAGCAGATGACGGCATCATCATGCATACCGAAAACGGCATGCTCGGAGTTGGCCCTGCACCGGCAAGTGGTGGCGCCATGGATTACCCGGTTAATGCCGGCAAAGTTCCCGTGACCGCCCTGAAAGGTGCGTCCTATTTTGACAGCGCCGCATCTTTCAACATGATTCGCGGCGGGCACGTGGATGTTGCGGTGATGGGCGGCCTGCAAGTTGATGAACAAGGCAATCTCGCCAACTGGGCAGTGCCAGGCAAACCTCTCTTGGGTGTTGGCGGCGCCATGGATCTGGCAACGGGAGCCAAACGTCTTATCGTTACCATGACCCATTGCGACCGTGAGGGAAATTCAAAGATCAAAAAACAATGCACTTTACCGCTAACAGCAAAAGGGGTCGTTAATGTATTAATTACCGATCGTGCTGTATTTCATTTTACTGAAAAGGGCATGGTGTTGAAGCGCGTGATGGATGGCTGTACCAGAAAAGAGATCGCTGATTCAACCGAAGCGAATTATTTTGAAGATATTTGAAAAAACAGATCTTAAGTAAATGTTCTTCGTGATTTAAATCGCTCCTACGCTGGACAACTGAACCTTGTAGGAGCGGTTTTAACCGCGAATGAATCCAGCACAAAAATTAAAACAGAGACCAACATGACCAATGTCTATATCTGCGATTACCTTCGCACTCCAATCGGCCGTTACGGCGGCGCCCTTTCTTCAGTGCGTACTGACGACCTGGCCGCGGAACCCATCAAGGCCTTAATGGCGCGCCATACGACGCTGGATTGGTCTGCGCTGGATGACGTTATTCTGGGTTGCACTAACCAGGCCGGTGAAGACAATCGCAATGTGGCACGCATGGCCTTACTGCTTGCCGGCCTGCCGCAAGAGGTGCCAGGTATCACGGTTAATCGATTATGCGCCTCCAGCATGGACGCCATCCTTATGGCGGCAAGACAGATTAGAGCCGGAGAAGGCAATCTGTTTATCTGCGGCGGTGTGGAAAGCATGTCCCGCGCACCATTGGTGATGCCAAAGGCAGAAACGCCTTTCAGCCGCAATGCAGAAATTTATGAAACCTCTCTGGGCTGGCGTTTTATTAATCCAAAGATGCAGGAACAATATGGCACAGATTCCATGGGCGAAACGGCAGAAAATGTAGCACAGGAATTTAATATCCAGCGCCAGGATCAGGATGCTTTCGCCTTGCGCTCGCAACAACGTGCTGCGAGCGCCTCTGCCAGCGGCCGCCTGGCAAAAGAAATTTGCCCTGTATTTATTCATCAAAGAAAAGGTAATCCACTCATCGTAGAGCACGATGAACATCCTCGCCCTGAGACTACCTTAGAAGCCCTTGAAAAATTAAGAACGCCGTTTCGCGCTGGCGGCTCTGTTACTGCCGGTAATGCGTCAGGCATTAATGATGGCTCAGCAGCACTAATCGTTGCATCGGAAGAGGCGGTTAAACAACATGGACTGACACCACTGGTAAAAATACTCGGTGGTGCCAGTGCAGGACTAGCGCCCAGAATTATGGGATATGGTCCCGCACCGGCAACCAGCAAATTATGTGAACGCCTGAACCTGAACATCAACGATATTGACCTGTTAGAGTTCAACGAAGCCTTTGCCTGCCAGGTGCTGGCCTCCATTCGCGCATTGGGTCTGCCCGATGATGCCGATTTCATAAACCCCAATGGCGGCGCCATCGCCTTTGGTCATCCGCTTGGTGCATCAGGTGCACGCATAACCGGAACGCTGGCATTGCAAATGAGTGAAAGCGGAGCAAGTAAAGGGATCGCAGCAATGTGTGTAGGGGTTGGCCAGGGAGTAGCAATTGGCCTGGAAGCAGTCTGACGGCTGTCATACGCTGACATTTTCTCTATGCCACAGGAGCGTTTGAACAATAACCGATTCAGTCACTTCCCTGGAAGAAAAAACCCGGCAGTGTTACCACTGCCGGGTTTAAGGGTACTCTTCAAAAAAACCTTACTTAAAAGCTCACATTTACTCCAATTGCATAACGTCGGCCAATGGCATCATAAAGACCATCGACACCGCTGGTTCCCCCAAAAAAGGCAACACCGTTTCCTGGTGTTTGTGGAGGCGCTTCGTCAAACAGGTTATTCACCGTCAGGAAGGCGTTGTAAGTTCTGTCGCTTCTGTCGGTAAAGTTATAACCCAGAGTCAGATCGGTAAGGAAAACATCTTCAATGGTATTATCGTCAACATCCACGCCCTCTGTACGACGCCTGTTCTGGTCATACTCGCCGGTGTAACGACCATTCAGGAAGGCTCTGAAATCACCTCTGGTATAGGTCAGGTTGGTCAGATAGCGCAAGGAAGGCTGTTGGCGATCCAGATAATCTCTTGGTGCCCCCTGGATCACCTGGGAGTTCTCATCCACAGTGGAGGCAATCATGCGCCATGACAAACTCTCATCGCCACCGAACAAACTGACATCCATGGTATAGCGCATCTCAAGGTCAAAGCCCTTCAGACGTAATTCATCCAGATTGAAATATATTCTGGTGATACGAGTAATCTGGCTTGTCTCCGGGCTGCGCTCAATCAGGCCACATAAAATCTGCGCCCCATCAAAACAGCCGTCGACGACATCCTGGAAGCCTGGCTGGGCCAGAGCGCCGTCAATACTGATGCTGTACCAGTCACCGGATACAGAAAAACCTTCCAGCCAGCTTGGCTGATAAACAGCCCCGAAAGTGAGGGTATCAGCTTCTTCCGGGTCAACTGTTGGGTTACCTGCACTACGACTCGCTGTAAAGATGAAGGAGTTGTTATTGAAGGGGTCAGTTACCGCAGCACCACCTGCGGTTTCATCAAACCTTTCCCGCATGGAAGCCGCTCTGACGTCACGGGATTTGGTCGCCCGAAGACGAAGCTCATCATTGACTTCCCAACTCAGGCCAACTTTCCAGGAATTAATGCCGCCTGAGCCGGAATAATCCGCATAGCGGTAGGACAGACTGGCATCAAGTTGCTGCACCAGAGAAGCGTCAGCGATTAGAGGAATATTGACCTCTCCAAAAACCTCATCAACAGTGAAATTACCGTCCAGTACCGTGGTGGGTGTCTGAATGGATCCCGTAAAGAGGACCCGGGACAGGTTGCCAGCGCCCTGGAACCCAGGGGGTACACTTCCAGCCCTGACTCCAGGCATACCACCAGGGAAATTCTCTGGAACCAGGCCGCGGAAGCCTGTGTTCTGACCGCCGAGGAAAACAAATTCGTCTTCCAGTTCTGGTACATACTGAAATACGTCATCCTCTCGGTGAGAAGCACCGAAAAATGCCTGTATGGCACCTGCACCAAACCCTTCGTGAAGCTCACCAGCAAGGGTGACTTCGTAAAAGGTTTGCTCATACAGACTTTCGATCACCTTTTCCCTGTCCATTACATAATTAATACCTGCGGGTGTAGATGCCGCACTTTGCACGCCACCTAGCAGATTGATAGGTTCGCAGTTACCGAAGTCCGCGGGATTGGCAAGAGCTGCATAACAGGCCGGCTGGCCGTCCGGTCCAACAACGGCATCCATGGCTGGGAACAGATAAGCCAGATCCGGGCCATTGAAGAAATGCTGATGCTGGTCAACCCGACCGTACTGGTAATAGCCGCTGACATTCCAGCCGGTAAAGAAACCTGCATCTGTGAGATTCAGGTTAAAACCCACCGTCCCGGATTTGGAAACATCATCCTGCATAATGGTGTATTGCCCCAGGGGATTGTTTGCCTGGTTATCACCAATCAAGGCCATATTAAAAGAAGCCAGGCCCTCGTCGTCCATGATCTGTTGCACATTCGCAGGCAAAAACGGATTGCCGGAGAATATATTGACTGTCCACGGACCCGACAGGAACGGTGTTGAAAACCAGGGGCTTTCTACTTCTGTGGACCCGTATATGCCCTGGACATATACATTCAGGTTTTCAGTCAGGTCATGATCGTAGAAGGCAAAAATGTTGTCTCTTTCATTGCGGTTGGCAATCTGGTTGTCAGCATCATTTCCCCAGTCTCTGGTAGATTCCGTCAAGGCTTGGCAATTACAGCCACCGATAAACTGGCCAACGCCACTGAAACTTTGGGGGCCGGCGGTAACTGAGCCATCACTAGCACGGTCGAATGTCCAACGGTTAAGTTCCGATCCGGGGGCATTGATGACGCCGCCAGCATTGACCTGGGTTGAGACAACGTAGGGGCGATTGATCAGGGTGGGGCCGCTTGCATCAGGATTGGTAATCAGCGCTCTTTGCTGATACCAGTTGCGGTCCTGCATGGATTTAAGGGAGCGAATTGCATCTTGCCGAAAGGTGTCAACAGAAACGATAAAGTGGCCGTCAGTACCAATATCGGAGCCCCAGGTAATACCAAGCTCATGATTATCGCCATCAGAGCGCGAACTGGTGCCTGTTTGCGCTTTTATCTTGGTGCCAACATAGTCAGTGTCTAGTTTGAAGTTGATTACCCCGGCCACGGCATCAGTACCATAAGCGGCAGATGCACCACCTGTTACCGTTTCCACCGTGCGGATGGCAGCCTCAGGCAAGGAGCTGATGTTTGGTATGCCCCAGCGGTTGCCAGCAGGAACGCGACGGCCATCCAGCAATACCAATGAACGCTGGGAGCCTGCACCACGCAGATTAAGATTCGATCCGGCTGAATTCCAGCCGACCTGACTGGGTCGCTGATTATTAAAAAACTGTGGCAATTGGCTTAATGCTTCTGCCAGTTGACCTGGTTCAAAGCTGCTAAGCTCGTCGAGTGATAATTGGGTGACTGGCGTGGGTGACTCCATCCCGGCCCTCTGGATACGACTACCTGTAACCTGTATTTCCTCAATCTCGTCCTGCGCATAACCCTGATTAGCCAAGGTCATGGCTAAGGCAAGAGCAGAAATTTTTAAAGTTGCAACTGGACTGACTTTATCTTTCTCCATGATAATAACTCCCCTCAAAATAACTCGATTTAGCAAAACCAACAGGTTCTGCGCTAACAGACACTACATTCATGATTAATGATTAATGATTAATGATTAATGATTAATGAATTTTATAACTAATGAGGCACTCTGATAGTCGTAAAAATAAATATATTTCGACCATCAAAACTATACACACCCCCAAAAGGATATCAACATACTACTGAAAATTGATACTGAAGATCAACATTTACTTCTTGCCTGGGGAAATAATATTTTTGCTATGGATATGGAATTATCGGGATAGAAAAGGTGCGTGTACTAATAATATTTACTCACAGAAAACATTAAGCGCAATAGCAATGCGTCTTAATGAACGACCAGAAAAAAACCTGGAATTTTAAATACCTGAGAGTAGATTTATCAGGTGTGTTGCAAGGACCGGTTGCTAGCACGGCCAAAAACAGACTTTCTGCATGAAAGTAAAAACTATTATCTATCGACCCAGAACATCTTCTCGGGTGGTTTCAGCAACTGCTGCAACTTGCGCAATTAAATCATCAGCGACACCCATCTCTTTTAAGGTTAGTCCCAAATTTTCTACGACTGCATCAAAGTGACTATCATTCAGACCTTGTTTAACAAATTTGGCATGAGCATTTCACATACCCCGACCAGAATAATTATTAGGTCCACCAAAAGCGACTGTAAGGAAAGCTTTTTGCTTGCCAGCCTGCTTATCCATGTCCACGCCTTCAAAATATGAATTAATACGATCATCAGCCAATACTTTTATATAAAAATATCGACTGCAGCATCTACAGCAGCTTCCCCCCCAAGTTCTTCATAAAGTGTTTCGCTCATCTGTCTCTCCATTTTTATTATTGGAATAAATATTTCACATCAAAAATAATCAGTGCAAACTAGACTAAAAGCAGCTTAGGCTCCTTGGTCAGTATCAAGACATTCAGGCCAAAACAATCGATTTAACAGCCATTGTCATGACAAGGACAATACGGAAAGAAAAATTGTCAGATTTAAGCCGAAAAAATGGACATCAGCTTCAAGCTGGATTAGTCGGGATTGGTGGTTTACTATTTCTAACCATAAAGTAAATATCGGGGTCGGAATCATTGGCGGTCTGCTCATGACCAGATTGAGTTTCTGCCACAGGAAAGCATCATCACTGACCTGACCTAGTCAGGAAGCACTTGCAAGCAGATCAACATCGTTCGAAAGTTCGAGGCCATTATGAAAACCAGCTTGGTTCAAATCATCGCATTCATTCTGGCCTCAGTTACTGGATTTTCTGCCCTGGCGCATCATTCGACGGCCGAGTACGACAACAACACGATCACCGAAGCCGAGGGCACTGTCGTGGATGTCTCCTGGTTCAATCCTCATGTACGCCTGACGATCAGTACAGAAGCCTTCGATGGCGAGACCATGTTATGGGAACTTGAGGGGATGGGAGTCATGCGCCTGGATCGCGCAGGGATTCCCAGAGACCTGGTCAGTGTCGGCACAACCGTGCGTTTTGCCGGCAATCCCTCGACACGCCGAGACCGGCATATGTATGTCACTAACGTGCTCATGCCGGATAGGCAAGAAATACTCTTACGCACGACCTCGGAGCCACGCTGGTCAGACGAGCTCATCAGCATCCGCGGAGGATCAGTCATCGACCCGGCTCTTGTCGCTGCAGATCAGCCAGAGGGTATCTTTCGCGTTTGGGTTCCTGCCGGCAACCAGGCACCTGTCTGGGCGGAAAATCCGCCACTAACAATGGCAGCTCTTACTGCGCGTGATGCTTACGATCCCACTCGCGACGATCCACTTCTGGACTGCACACCACCCGGCATGCCCCGTCTGATTTCACGTGCCGGAGGTCACCCATTACGCTTCATTATGCGCAACGAAGATATCATTCTGCAAAACGAATATTTTGGTGTTGAACGTCTGGTGCGAATGGATGAGAGTTCAGCGCCGACTGGTCTCGAACCAACACCGTTGGGATACTCAACTGGTCGCTGGGAAAACGATGATCTTGTTGTGACAACAACACATATCGACTGGCCTTACTTTCAACTCTATGGACTTGAGGGTATACCGCAAAGCAAGGCAGTAAAACTGGTTGAGCGATTCAGATTTGATGAGGCCAGTAACACGCTTAGCTATGACATTACAGTGACAGATCCTGCCACCTTTACGCAGACTCTGATAGCCGAAGACTATATACAATTCCGCTGGGAGCCAGGTCTGGATTTTTTGCCCTATGAATGTGTAATGGGACGTTAAAGAGTCCAGTTATGGTGCTGCCCCGGCATATTCACTATTGCCCGCCAGCTTACTTGAAGTTCATTATTAAACGATTATTCAGGAGCGATCAGGTGTTGAACAGAAAACAATCAATTAATTTTTTAAAGTATTTCAGAGCTGTTTTTATTAGTTTCGCGATTCTCCCTACCTGCTTATTTGCCCAGAGAAATTCAGATGATGTGATGATTGTGATTGATGATCTGGTCACAGCTAATCGAATTTTGGCAGCACTGGGAATATTACCTGGCTATGGCCACGTGAGCGTCAGACACCCGAACGATCCGACGCGTTATTACTTGTCACGCTCGCTCGCCCCTGAACTGGTAACGCCAGAAGATATCGTTGAATTTGATCTGGATAGCAACCCGATTAGCCCTGTCGGTTACACATCCTATCTGGAGAGATTTATTCATGGGGAAATATACAAGGCGCGACCAGATGTGCAGGCCATAGTTCACAACCATTCGCCGGGGATTATCGCCTTTGGCGCTGGTTCTTTCCCCTTGCGCGCCGTAACTCATAGAACTGCTTTTATGGTGGAAGGCGTTCCCGTATGGGATTACCGTGATTTCGGTACCGCCGGAGGAGCTCTGGTTAGCAATGCGGAAAGAGGCGAAGGTATGGCAGCAGCGCTTTTGGAAAGGCCAGCGATTCTTATGAGAAATCATGGCGTCACAGTGGTCGGGGGGTCGCTCTCCCAGGCAGTTGGTCGCAGTGTGGAACTCGAAAATAATGCCCAGATACTTGGCCAGCTTTTATCCAGAGGTGATGAGATTCATTACCTGGAACTGGATACAGAAGAAGTAGATGACGACTACGAAAGGGCCTGGAATTTATGGAAACTGCAACTATCGAATAAGCCATAAGGAACTGCCCGGGTTTAACCGAATGCCAGAACACCTTTCAAAATTCAGCCCTCACTTCCCCACCTGAGGACTTTCTTGCGGCGCTAGCCTTTCCAAAACATAACTTCTACACTCACTGGTAACTGTCACCAAAGTAACAACAATAAAAGGCAGTACCTTGTCTCATAATGCACTCTCAACTCTCAACCCGCAACGGTCGGCTTTTCACTTTTGGCACCCTCTATATCGCTGAAGGCATTCCTCTTGGTTTTACCGCCACCCTTATGGCTGCATACATGCGCAGGGAAGGTCTTGATATTTCGCAGATTGGTGCCTTTGTAGGCATGCTCTATCTGCCCTGGGCCTTCAAGTGGGCATGGGCACCACTGATAGATTTTTTTCCCTTGTATCGTTTTGGTGGCCGCAAGGTCTGGATATCCGGCTGTCTGATGATGATGATTCTGACCTTGATCGTGGTTGCACAAATCGATTTCAATACCAATTTTCAACTCATGCTGGGACTGGTCTTTATCCACAATGTGTTTGCTGCGACTCAGGACGTGGCCATTGATGCCCTGGCAGTGAACACATTAAAGGAAGATGAGCGCGGCTCCGGCAACGGCTTTATGTTTGGTGGCGCCTACCTGGGACAAGGTCTGGGTGGAGGCGGTGCCTTATTCGTTTCCGGGTTCTGGGGGTTTCAGGCAGCACTGGCTTACGCCTGCATCCTGATGACCGCCATTCTTGTCTTCACGCAGCTGTTTGTTAGTGAGCCGGCTCGAGATGAAATAGCTGCTGCGCCATCCAACAACCCCGTCAAGGATGCTGTTTTTGCAGTAAAGCAAATCGGTAGCGAACTATTTAATGGTATGTTCCGTTCGGGAAAAGGCCCAATGGTTGGTTTTTTGTTTGCTCTGACCCCCATCGGCGCTATGTCTCTAACCAGCGCCGTTGGTTCTACTCTGCAAGTTGATTTTGGCCTGGTGGATACAGATATTGCCCAGATCAGCCTCTATTCGACAGTGCTGGCCGGATTCGGCTGTGTGATTGGCGGCATCCTTGGTGACCGTTTTGGATTACGTAAAATGATTGCACTGTTTTATGCCTTGTCGGCAGTGCCTGTCATTTACCTCGCCATTCGCTGGGGAACCGATGCCAGTCTGCCGGACATTTCCCGTACTGAATTTTTTGTCGTCTTCATTGCCGCCGGACTTACCACAGGCTTGCATTACGGCATAGCAGCCGGTGTTTTCATGAGTCTTACCAACCCGGTTGTGGCAGCAACCCAGTTCACCGGCTTTATGGCAATGGCCAACCTGACCATTGCCTATACCAATAATTGGCAAGGTTATGTGGCAGAAAAGTTTAGTTACACAAGCGTGCTGTGGATTGATGCCTTCCTGGTGATTATCCCGATCCTGGTACTCCCTTTTATGACACCCAGGGAAGATGGGACAGGGTCAACACCACCATCGGCAGGTGTCCCGCTACCGGAAGCCAGCTAATCGCTTGCTTCACTCATTTTACGATAGAGTGAGCGTACGCTGATGCCAAGAATGTCCGCGACTTTTTCCTTGTCGCCCTGGTAACGCTGCAAAAGACTTTCAACGTAATTATTTTCATGGGTTTTCAGATCCACTTCTTTAACAACTTCCTCTGCATGGTCAACGCTGTTACCCGAATCCAGTTGCTGCACCCGGTCAAAAAAACATTCCAGAATAGTTTCCCCTTCTATTTCATCTGTATCACTGAGCACGATTGCGCGACTGAGGATATTACGCAGTTCGCGAATATTGCCCTTGTAATGATGCGCCTTCAGCGCTTGCCGGGCATCTTTCGACAAGGTGAATTTTTTACCCCCTGCGACTCTTTTCAATAATGCCTTGGCCAGCAAGGGAATATCATCGAGGCGTTCACTCAACGACGGCAGGTAGACAGGAAATACGTTGATACGATAAAACAGGTCATCCCGGAATTCCCCCTCGTCCACCATGCGAATCAGGTTACGGTGCGTTGCACAGATCAACCTGAAATCCGAACGCCTGACCTCCGCGCTGCCCACCGCACGAAAAGTACCGGTCTCCAGCAAGCGTAATAATTTTAACTGTGTCTGTAATGGCACATCGCCAATCTCATCCAGAAACAAGGTGCCGCCATCTGCCAGTTCCGCCAGACCTTTTTTATTGGAAACAGCACCGGTAAATGCGCCCTTCATATGACCGAATAATTCACTTTCAAACAGCGAGTCGATGAGCCCGGTACATTCCAGAGTGACCAATGCTTTTGCCTTGCGGTCGCTGGCTTCATGAATGGCACTGGCTGCAAGCTCCTTGCCTGTGCCCGATTCACCCAGTAGCAGGACAGAAATATCGGCCTTGGCGACACGCGCAATTTTCTCCAACATGCTATTGAACGCTGCACTTTCTCCAACCAGTTTCTTGTCATCGACCTCGCCGCTGGCAAGCGGGACGGGATGTAGCAATTCAACAAAGTAGATTAATTCCCCTTGTGCATTATGAATGGGCAGCAACTCCACATCGACATGTTCTTTACCGCGGGGTGTCTGGTGAATATGCAGGACGCGCTCCTTGTGTCCGGAAGTTTTTGCCGCACCCAGCGGGCAGTCTTCGCCTGCCTGATCACAGGGTAGGTCATAGCCATGGGAAATCCTGAAACAGCGATTTGTTTTAGCAAAATCAATCGCTCCGAAAGTGTCCTGGTAACGGGTATTGGTTGCCAGAATTTCATAATCTGCAGAGACCAGGATGGCGGGACAATCATAGCCATTAAGCATGGCGGCCATCGGGGATGAGGGAGTAACTTGATCAGTAGCGATTAAATCCATTGTTTTGCCATATATGTCATATTAATTGTCATATTTGACATAATTCTCAACATTGTCAAGTATTGATAAACACTTTGAATCTCTGGGTTAACAATTAAAACTAATACTTTCAGTAGGTTAATATAATCTTACAGCCTTGGCAGCATCTTGGCACGGTCCCTGCAACATCCAGGGATAAGTGAGCTACATAGAGTTTTGGACAGGCATTCACCCTGATTCAACAGAAGTGATGCTTCAAATTGAACAACGATGAACAGAGAAGATAAGGAGTAATCGAGATGATGAAAGTAAAGAATATGATCCTGCTAATGATGATGCCCATTTTAGTCACTGTAGTGTGTTTAGCCTGGGCCGCTTATTTCCCCAACCCCATGATGTAAGACCTCAGTTTTAAAACTAGCTAGGTTCGACTGTTTATAGAACCAGGGGCAGGACCCCATCAACATTCCTCCTTTTCCTGCCCTGATTTTTTCTACTTCCATTATTTCCAGCCCTGTTTTACCCATTAGCGCACTAGGCTCACTCAGCATACCGTAATGTATCCGGGTATCACTGCGGCAATTTCAAGCACATGCCATTCTTAACTTTCACTCATTAGCCAAAACAAACTGTACAAGCCCGTAACCCTTCTACATAATTGAAAAATTGCAACAGAATTAAATGCTTGCGATAGGTAAGATTACTTATAACACGCGGAAAATCAGGAGAAACTCTTTGATACATGCGCCGCTAAAACAGAGACTCTTATTTTACTGCCTGGCTGCGGCCCTCCCCCTATTCCTTGTCGCCTCACTTTTTAATTACAGCCTGCTGCGGGGCGATGGCTACTATCTGTTTGGCGCCAGCCAGGAGACCCTTGGCTATATTATCCAGGCTGAGTTTCTCGCAGTGGCGAGCGGCATTCTGGTTCTTATTCCCTTGTTGGTGCAGGCGCGTTCCAGATATATTCGATGGTTTCTGTTTGCTGTATTTGCATGTCTTGCTCTTGGCTTTGCCTGGCTGGCCTATGAAATAGACGGTGCAGAGGGAATGGTGTTTTATACACTGCTGATTTTTGTTTCCTATGGTGGCGGAACCTTGGTGGTTTTTGACTGGTACGCCGGTGCGACACGTACTTTTCTATCGCTATTGAGATGGTCTATGGGAATTTTTCTATATGTCACCTTACAACTATCCTTCAATCTTGAAAGCGATATCAGCGTGTGGAAAAACACTCGCACGGTGATTCCTTTTGGTGCCTCCTATTTCTATATATTAAGTGTGCTGGAATTGATTATGTACACACCGCTAACTTACTACCTGGAGAAAAAACACAATCAGGATAAAATTCTGACCAGGGGTATCAACCAGATACTGAGAAAAGAAATTATCAAAGATGCAGACCCAGGTTCTGCATCATAAAAAATATCTGACTTTAATCCGGAAAAATCATGAAACAAATTCTTCACTTGAAAATATTTTTGCTATTACTCATCACTCTTTTTACCCAGCCTGTTTGGGCTCAAGGTTACGGAGATGATCGCGCAGAAATTGAAAACCTGCAGGCAAGATATTTGCTGGCCATGGATTTTCTGGATGCTGACGCCTATGCCGAAGTATTTAGCGAAGACGGTGTGATGGACTGGGCTGGCGGAATAATTGAAGGACGGGAAGCTATTCGCGCCTTTATGGCCAGTGGTCGATACAACCCGGCCAGAGGCGCTGCAGAAGCCGATTGGCCTGCTGCATCAAGACACTTCATCATGAATCAGGTGATCAAGGTAGATGGCAATAAAGCATCCGCTGTTACCTACTGGTTTCAGGCAAACAATAATGCTGATCGCGGCACCATGACTCTGGGTATGTTTGGTAACTATGTAGACGAACTGGAAAAGATCAATGGTGAATGGCTGTTTACCCGCCGTGCTATTTATAACGAGGGTATCCCTAACCGGAATAAAGCCGGCACAAAAAACCCGGACCCTTTCAGACAATAAGGATAATTTTCAATGAAGCGTGAAATCATTAATCCATGGACCTGGCAGGAAGCGCTGGGCTTTGTTCATGGCAATAAAGTAAGCGATGCAGAATCTACTTTTTTCCTGGCTGGACAAACTGCCTGTGATGCAAACGGTGCCACCCTTTTCCCGGGCGATATGGAAAAGCAGATTGATGTCGTGCTGGACAATATTGCGACCATCCTCGAACAGGGCGGCATGGATTTTTCCAATGTGATGCGGCTGAATATCTACACTGTAGATATGGAAAAAATGATGGCCGCTCACGATCATATGAGCGAAAACCTGAAGCAGCGAGGCTGCCAACATACCGGTTGTCTTTTGGGGGTTACTGGCCTGGCATCTCCGGGCGCCCTCATAGAAATGGAAGTCACCGCCGTAAAATAATTTCGGCCACAACCCTTATAGTTAAATATTTAATCAAAGAGACCGCTCTGGATGGCTAACCGCACTTTTGCTTTCTATCTGTCTGCCAGAGTCTTGATTGCCTTGTGTAGCAGCATGCTATCAGTCGCCATTGGCTATCATATCTACCTTCTTACCGGCAATCCGTTCGACCTGGCGCTGGTAGGTCTGATGCAGATAGTGCCAATGATCCTGCTGTTTATTTTTAGTGGCTGGGCCGTAGATCATTTCCCGCGCAAAAAAATCCTGATTAGCTGCGCCTTTGTCGAAGCGATTGTTTACGTTGGCCTTGCCATCAGCATGAACAATGACGAGCTTAATCGACTCGTTATATTTTCTTTAATTTTCCTTCATGGTTGTGCTCGTGCGTTCTACTCACCAGCCTCACAAGCTATCTTGCCAAACATTGTCAGCAGTAGTTATTTATCCCGGGCCGTGGCTATTACCAGCTCTGTATGGACTACCGCACAAACCATCGGTCCCTTTGCTGCTGGCCTGCTCATTGCTCTGGTTGATTTCAAAACATACTGGGCGCTGGTTGCATTATCTACTTCCGGTGCCTGCATGTTTATTCTGCTCCCGACTTTACCCGCCAGCAAACCACTGGGACGAGGCTTGAAGCCGCTGTTAAATGGCATCCGCTATGTAATGGATAATCCTATTGTGCTGCCCAGTATTTCGCTGGATTTATTAATCGTTCTCGTCGGCAGTGTGATGGCACTACTGCCGGTGTATACCATTGATGTCCTTAAAGTGGGCCCTGAAACACTTGGATTATTGCGGGCCATGCCAGCACTGGGGGGCGTGATGATGGGACTGCTTCTCGCCAAACTGCCACCCATGCGGCAATCCGGCAAACAATTGTTTATTGCTCTGGGAATATTCGCGGCATCCATTCTGATTTTTGCTCTTTCAAGCACACTCTGGATCAGTCTGGCTGCATTATGGGTCTATGGCGCATCCGACATGATCAGCGTTAATATTCGCTCCACACTAATCCAGCTCGCCACACCAGATGAATTACGCGGCAGGGTAAGCGCGGTGAACATGCTGTTTATTGGCATCTCCAATGAAATGGGAGATTTTCGGGCAGGCTCGGTAGCGGCATTATTCGGACCGGTGACAACAGTGCTGGCCGGTGCAGGAATGGCCTTTGCCGTTGCCCTTGGAGGTTATGTTGCATTCCCGCGCTTAAGGCAACTGGACAAATTAACTGATGCAGAAATCCAGGACGAGCATTAAGGAATTGATGAAACACATTAATGTGACAGTGACTGGACGAGTTCAGGGTGTCTATTTTCGCGCGGCGACCCAGGAGACGGCAGAATTTTTAGGGATTACAGGTTTCGTAAAAAATCAGACAGATGGCAGCGTGTATCTGGAAGCTGAAGGAAAAGAGGAGACGCTGAAAGAATTCTGCCAATGGTTAAACTCAGGACCGCCCGCAGCCAGAGTAGACAAACTGGATATTCTGGTTGGGGAAGTACAACATCTGAAAGATTTTATAATAAGTCGATGAGGGAATATATTTTCTCAATCACCCGATGTTTTCGGGTGCCCTGCGGACACCATGTCGGATGACGGCCTTGCAGGCCTTTTCCGACCTACCTTACATTTCCTTCGGGACTGAAGTCCCTCCTACATAGATTTGCGAAACCTTGTAGGAGCGGTTTTAACCGCGAAGAGAAAGCACCTCTTGTTCGGGGTTGAAACCCCTCCTACACACTTCCACTTGTACCTTGTCCCTTGAACCTTGTACCTGCTTTCTATCTGGTCGTCACTTCTCCCCGCAACCAGTCTACTCCCGGATCATCAGTAGCCAGCCGATATTTTCGCAGTAAATAATTTAACTGGGGTGTGCCGTTGAGCAAGCTGGAGAATGCCTGAATAGGGAATCTGATCAACTTGCATTCGCTTTCGGCTTTCATAGTGCCCAGAACTTTATGGGAAAATGGCCTGATGCCAAGCTCATCGCCATTGGTGAGCGGAATACCTTCAAAACTGGCTGTACCTTCTTCGAAAATATACCACCAGTCATCATCAATAATGAGTTCCTGCCCCGCACTAATCGTATCCACTTCACCGAGACTGGATATTTTTTCCAGCACGGTGGAAATGAGCTTGGAAAACTGGGGCAATTTTCTCAGCGCCGTACGCATCTCCCAGCGCTTGAGCAACATATCGCGATAACCTTCGCGTACTACAAACTCATTAAAATTTTCTTCTGAAAAAATCATGACGGTGACCGGTGAACTAGCTACAACGCTGGCATTACGCTTCAATGTGCCGGTAACCACCGCCATTTCTCCAATAATCTCACCTGCCTGCAAACTGGCAACGGTTTGGAATTCGCTACCATCGTACATCACCACATCACAGTAACCAGTGAGAATTAAATAGACGAACCCACGAGTGCGCTCTTCCTGCACCATGATGACATCGCCCTTGTTATAACGGCGCACTTCATCTTCGGCCATGATAGTTCTAGCCCAGCGATCCGAAAATGGCTCACCCAGCCAGGTAGACAAGTACTGATTCATCAGCGAGCTATATATAGAATTATCTCCCTCAACAACGATATAACGCTTGCCGGAACTGGCCAGTGAAAAAGTTGTGGTGAACTGATGTGCGAGATGCTCTACATGCACGAATACAACCCGGTCCGAATCAGAACTCAAGGCATCAACAGGATCACCATGTATTGCCCCTGCCCCACCATCCGCCACCAGCAAGTCAAAGCGATCAGTAAAGATACTGCACAGGTTTTCATAAGTATCTGAGCTGACAATACCAAGCTTGTGCATTTCCTTAATCGAGCTCATCCCGTTATTGTCACCAATAATACACACTTCGCGACTGCCGCCTTTGTGCTGTACCGAAAAAGTGGCACCAATGGTAGGAATACTATGCACAGTGACGTGCGGCTTGATTTCCATACCAAAATATTTATGAGTTTTACCTGGCACCATCTCTACCAGATGAAAATACTCACGTATCACATCCGCGTTCCAGTTCAGGTTGCAACTGAGCTTTTCGACAGCCATCTCAAAAATTTCCCGCGTAGTAATTACTTCCACTTTATGCGGCATCAGGATAAGCGGAAACATGGCACAATGATCATCATGCAGATGGGTTAAAAACACTGCGGAAATAGAGTTCTTGGATATCCCCCTGGCATACAAATGCTTGTCCAGATAAGGCAGGGAATCAATAAGTATATAGGAACCGTTGTAGCACAAGGCAAGTCCTGTGCAGGGTTCATTGGCAGTAAATCCGGAAGCACTGCCGAGTATTTCAAGACCCAGCTTTACCAGATCCCTGGGAATAAAATCAGATTGCATCTGGTATGGCGGATTAATATGTTCATCTTCATTAATATCGATCTCCACAGACTCACCATTAAGAGACACTTTATAAGTATCAGTCCCGGTGTGGGATATCAAAAATGAGCCAGCAGTGGCTTTATCACTCTCGAAGGAAATCACATTGAAAAAACTTTCTACTTCCCTTACCTGCCCCTTTTCATCCTTGAGTGCAAGATAGTGAGCAGCATCAAGCCATTCCCTTTGCATTTTTTGGGGAGTCCCCCAGCCACTCAATTCACTGGCAGTGGGGCCAAGCAAGGTTAGTCTCAATAATCTAAAAACGCGTGAAATATCTTCATGACAACCCACCAGGTTTATCCTTTTACCTTCGGCCAGGCCATTGCTCATGAAAAGAAAAAAGTAGAGAGGAAATTCCAGATTGTTAAGCAGAGAGCCGTCTTTTTCCTTACTGTCGGTCAACACCATGGTGTTAAAAGTTGGAATATCGTGGAGCAATAAACCTTTCAGCACTTCTGGCGGTTGACCAATGAGAACTGATTCATCGCCACACTGAATAACACGACTACCATCAGCCGGCTTTAAGACTTTGAGTGATTCCATTACTTTCCCACTATCCTGGAATTATTTTTTTTATAGTCCCTTAAACCTGCCAATGAAAATGTTAACCAGACCGAATCCGGTAAACTTCAGCCAGTATATGAGGAAGTGATGGCATATTGCCATATCCTGCATATTTACTGGGCTGAAGAGAATATTTAGATTTAACAGGTAAAAATACAGGAGTTTTTCCTGTAGTAGTGGCAGTCATAAAAAATGCTGGAAAGGAGAGGCCGGACAAATGCGAGGGCTATAAAACAGGTAGCGGATTTTATAAATATGAAACAGGATTTCAATACAGGGGATTTACGTCAACATTTTACAGAAGATAAGAGAAACCAGATTTAATCGGATTTTCTGGATTTTGTCTTATCGTGATCACACTATCCCAGCTTCAAGTGAGAAAAAATACTTCTGCCCCCATAAGGCAGAGGCTGAAAATGACCTGAGCCTGTTATCTCTCCAGGCAGCAATTTCATTCTAACCGCCCCTCTGACATTACCCCCTACTACCTTGATCTGTTTATTTGCCGTATCCAGTTCAATAACAACATCACAATGGGTTCTCGCACCCTCTCCCATCTGCCCACGGCGCTGCTCCAGATTCTGGTATTCCGGTCTGCTACCGCGACAAAGCAAATCACCTGGAACAATTTCTGCTTCACCTACATCATAAGCTGTAAAAGCAGCCTTTGGTTCGAGCCCGTCTCGTGCCCGTATAGCCTGATCAATATAGGAATGATGAGCAATAGCCCGCTGGAATTGTTCAGATTCACCGAGACCACTTTCACACATCACCCAGGAAATAAATGCGGCAGACCAAAAATCGCGCCAGCGCGCAGTGATGCCCTGCTCACGCCAACGTTCATTTTGTCGTTCCAGTAACCAGCTACTATCTGGTGCAGCAGCCCAGTAGCCGGCAATATCATCTGACACACGCCTGGCTTCTTGTTCCGACATCCAGTTGCTGCGCCACCAACGGCGACTGCGGCCTGCATTGGCATCCAGTTCGGCTGGACTTGTCATATCCAGAACACTGTAACCAAACCACGCCCATTCCTGAGTCGCGATATCAACTATTCTTTGTCTGACCTGGGACGCGGGGTATTGATGGCAACTGCGGTCACTAATGCGCATTTCACCAGGAATGCCGGTAACGCGCTCGGAGGGTGGCAGCACATCAAGGGTTTCCCGGGGTAAACGTTCAGCGGGCACATGATGCTGAGCCATAGAAAATACTGGTAAGATCAGCAGAAGCGCCAGAGAACATTTAATAAGCCAATCAGGTTTCATTGTTTTACAGCAACATCCTTCACGCATCAGTCGTTACATTTAATTCTGCATGAAGCTTATATCGTATTCCCTGATTTTTGAACTGAATTAAGCAATTAAACATGGCCTTGTAAGCGGAACACTGAATTTATGGCTTGCCCGCTCCTTTCGATGCCAAAAGCAGGATTTGTTACGCTTTTTCGGGCCGGCAGACAATATCAGCTCCTCCCTATATATAGCCAACAGGAATGACTTCTAAACCCATCACTATATAATGCTCCCTTTACATAGGTTGAAAAACCTGGTCCTGCACAATAGATGCAGAATATTGGGTCATAATGCCATTACATGCGTAGATACCTATTTATACCTAATACCTATATAAAGAAGACATAGACGAGAAGTAAATGAGCAAGCAGGCAATGATTTTCGAATTTTCACTTAAGCTGGCACCAGTCAAAATGGCCAAAACCGCTTTTTGGCTGGCATTCACTTCTCTTGCCGCCCAGAGCGCACTTGCACAGGGAGTGATAGGAAGCAGCGATGCGTCTAATAATCTGGTCCAGGAATACTGCGTGGAATGCCACAACCTGGAAGACTACTCTGGTGGCGTTGCCTTCGATCTGATGGATCTGGGCCATATTGATCAGGAACCGGAAATCTGGGAAGAAGCGATCAACAAACTGCGCGGACGACTCATGCCACCTGCCGGACAGCCACAACCGGCCCAGAGCGAAGTTGACGCACTGGTTGGCTATCTGGAGACGTCCATCGATACCAGCGCACAAAACCACCATATCGGTCATGTCCCGATTCAGCGCCTTAACCGAACCGAATTTGCAACAACGGTAAAGGGCCTGATTGGTGTAGATATAGATGCGGAACAGATACTGCCCAGTGAAATCGAGGTCGAAGGATTCGATAATATCGCCAATGCACTGGGTTCTTCGCCGTCCTTTCTGGAACAATATATTGCAGCGACACGACTGGTTGCCACCCAGGCCGTTGGTACTCCCTTGCCAAAATACGCCAATGTTTTCCATGAATTGCCCGATCGCAATATTGGTTTTGCCGGCGGTAATAGCGCAGCGCGAAACCACATTGACGGCTTTCCTCTGGGTACGCGTGGCGGCATGAGTTTCACGCATTTCTTCCCGGCTGATGGTGAATATCGCTTCAACATTCTGGATATCGATGCCGGTTTGTATCCGCGTGGAATGGAAACTGCAGCGACCATGGTCATTCTGGTCGATGGCGTAGAAGTTAATCGCGTGGAGATCGGTGGTCCTGAAGATCTCGCTATTGCTACCCGCGATGGGGTAGTCGGTGGTGATGTGATTCTGGCCAAACTGGCAGGTTTATCGGCCAATGTTGAGGTGGGCACCCATGAGGTCATCGTCACCTTCATTGAACGCTCCTGGGGTGCAAGCAATAACGCAACAGGTAACGGTAGAGTTACTGGTATGCCAAGAATCGGGCTCGGTGTTGAAGTTGAGGGACCTTATGAACCCAGAGGACTTTCCCTCAGCGAAAGCCGTGAAAAAATATTTATCTGTCAGCCATCAGAATTGGCTGAAGAACGCCGCTGTGCAGAAGACATCGCCCAAAACCTTGCTACCAAAGCTTTCCGCCGTCCTGTAGGTGCTGAAGATCTTGAATGGCTGATGCCTTTTTATGAAACGGGTCGCGCTGAAGAAGGCGGTTTTGATTCCGGCGTTATTGAACTGGTTACCGCTATTCTATCCAGCCCGGATTTCCTGTATCGCTCGCTGAAAATAGTCACAGATGAACCCAGAGACCTGAACGATTTGGAACTGGCTTCGCGTCTGTCTTTCTTCCTCTGGAGCCAGGGCCCCGATGAGGAATTGATTGCCTTGGCTGCGGATGGCCAATTGAGCAATCCCGCAACCATGGAGGCGCAGGTGTCTCGAATGCTTGCGGACCCTCGCGCCAGGGCACTGGTTGAAAATTTCGCACTCGCCTGGCTGAATCTGGATGAGCTGGGTGCGGTTGAACCTTCTGACCGCGGATTCAACAATGGCATGCGCACTAATTATGAAACAGAAATTCGCCTTTTTCTTGCCAGTGTCCTGTTGGAAGAACGCAGCGTTCATGAACTACTGACGGCTGACTGGACATACGTGAATGACTCGCTTGCCAATCAGTATGGAATTTCCGGGGTACTTGGATCCCAATTCCGACGCGTGACCCTTGAGGATGAAAATCGCTGGGGTCTATTGGGTAAAGGAGCCACATTACTGAGAACTTCTTATGGGGATCGTACCTCACCGGTATTGCGCGGCGCCTGGGTACTCGACCGCATCATGGGCACACCACCGGCGCCACCACCACCTAACGTTGAGGTTGACCTGTCTATTCGTGAAGGTGATATTCCAACCACTGTGCGAGCCCGCCTTGAAGAACATCGCGAGAATCCTACCTGCATGGCCTGCCACGGCTTGATTGACCCGCCCGGTCTGGCACTGGAGAATTTTGATGTGACAGGACGCTGGCGTGATATTGATCCCCTGGCAAATGCGACCATTGATGCATCAACAGTATTGACCAGCGGAAAGAAATTAAGCGGTCCTGTAGAGCTGCGCAATCATCTGTTAAGCAGAGAAGACCAATTGCCTACTACAATTACCAAACGCCTGATGATGTATGCCCTGAACCGAGAAATCGAATATTTCGATATGCCACAGGTACGTAAAATTGTGCGCGCGGCAGCCGACAAAAATTACACATTTGCCTCGATCATTACTGAAATAGTCAACAACGAGGTTTTCCGCCAGCAGGGTCCCGAAGAAAACGAGAACGCAATAGCATCAACAGAAATTGGGGTCAGAACACAATTTCAATGAGAATATAGGAAATAGGGTTCTGACCCCAATTTCCAATAAAGGGTAAAAGACTATGGCTACATTCCTGACTAAAAAGCATTTATCACGACGCACACTTCTGCGCAGTGGCGCAGTAGGCCTGGGCCTGCCATTTCTGGATGCCATGGTACCGGCGGGCACCGCGCTTGCCCAGGTTGAAGCCATGCCTAAAAAACGTGCCGGGTTTTTCTATCTGCCCCATGGCACGATTATGAACAACACACCCTTTGGCAAAGAAGTGGATGCCTGGACCTCCAGCGGCTCCGGGGATAATTTCCAGCTGGGTCACATTCTTGAACCAATGGATCCACTTAAACAATACCTCACCACTTTTGAAAATATTGAAAATACCGCTGCAGGCGGCTCGGTACATACACTCAATCCGGCCACCTGGCTTTCCTGTGTGCGTCCGGGAACAGGATCTACACCAGAACTGGCTACTACGCTGGACCAGGTGATCGCCCAGCAGTTAGGACAGGAAACTGCGCTACCCTCTCTGGAACTGGCCACTGAGACGACTATTCAGGTCGCTGCCGGTAACGGGGGCTTCTATGCTGTAACCACCTCTTTTTCCGCACCCAACAAGCCACTGCCCATGGAGTTCAATCCTCGCAAGGTATTTATCCAGTTGATGGGGCCTTATGACACAGAAGCAGAACGTGAAGCGATACTAAGAAAGAACAGCAGTATTCTGGACATGATTGCCGATCGCACGCAAGCATTGCGCAAAGACCTCGGCCCTGGTGACAGAGCCTTATTGTCAGATTACCTGGATACCGTCCGGGAAATCGAGCGACGTGTGCAGCTCGCCGGTGAACGCGACATGACAGGTGTGGATGTTCCTGCCGCCCCGGTGGGCCAGTTCGAAGATTTCGATGAGCAGATCAAGATGATGTTCGATCTGATCGCACTGGCATATCAGGCAGATCTTACTCGTATCGCAACACTGGTGATGGCCGCTGAAGGCACCGACCGTACCTATGAGCAGGTTGATGTGGCAGGCGGCTTCCATCCCACCAGCCATCACACCAATGACCCTGCGCGAATAGCCGATCTGACCCGTATACAGCGTTATCATATGGATCATTTTGCACGCTTCGTTCAGAAACTTGCCGATACGCCCGATGGTGATGGCAGTATTCTTGACCATTCAATGTTCCTGTATGGCTCAAACATGGGCAACAGTAACCAGCATGACAATTATCCTCTGCCGGAAATCCTGGTGGGCGGAGCCAGCGGCGCAATGCAAGGTGGCCAGAATATAATCCTGCCTGAGCGCACCCCCCTGGCCAATGTACACCTGACCATACTGGACAGGCTCGGCATTCCACAGGAAAGCTTTGGCAATAGCACAGGCATCATCTCCGAGGTTTAATTGTCCCGACTCTTTAATTTAGAGTCGAATTTAACTACAGGCAGTTTATGAAGAAGAACGAACGTAGGAATATTTTGAAGGCTGGCCTCGGCATCGCCTCAGCGCCCTTGCTCGGCGGTCTGACCGCTTGCTCAAGTGAGCAAGAAGTTCAGCAAGAGACACCAGTCACACCGACACCAACCCGCCTTCCCACTGTGGCGCTTAGCGATACAGTCAGCCTCATTAGCGCTGCGCCCGGGAATGTTCTCGCACTATCTACCGAAGAAAATGGCCTTGTACTGATCGACAGCGGTTCAGCCGCACTGGCCCCTTCGGTGGCGCTTTCTATTCAGGAAGACCTTGGTGGCGCTCGTGTGCATACTTTAATAAACACCCATTATCACGCTGATCAATCCGGCGGCAACGCCTTGTTCGGTGAAGCCGGTGCGGCAATTCATGCCCATGAGATTACCCGCCAATGGCTGTCTTCGGATTATTACATTCCGGCAGAAGACCGCTGGGTTGCAGCGCTTCCTGTTGCTGGACGCCCTACTCACACCTTCCGCCACATTGAAGAGATAAGCGCAGGTAATGAGACAATTGAAATCGGTTACCTGCTGGAAGCACATACCCGTGGTGATGCCTATGCGTTTCTGCGTAATGCCAATATATTAGCTGTCGGCGATGTTGCCTCACCCATACGGGATCCTGAGCTCGACTGGTACGCAGGCGGCTGGCTCGGTGGTCGTGTTGATGCAATGGATAATTTACTCAAGATGGCCAATGCTGACACTCGTTTCATTCCAGCCTATGGCCCGGTCATGTCACTGGTCGATTTTCAGGCCGAGCGCGACATGATGTGGCATTTATGGGAGCGCTGCTCAACGCTGGTTAACAATGGTCGCAGCGCGCAGGATGTTCTCGACGCCGGTGTGATGGATGAAATTGATCGTAAATTTGAAGACCCTTACCGCTTCCTCTACGACGTGGCAAAAGGTCTGTGGGCTCACTACACCAATTTTGGCGGCAACGTTGTTTAATGATAAGTATACTTTTCTTGGGAATTCTGAACATGGCGAATCTATCATTACAAAAATCCAGCAGAATTTGCGTGGCTGTATTGCTTTGTTTCCTGGCAAATACTTCTTTTGCGCAATCGTCGCTGATTGATCTTATTCGCGATGGTCAGCATGATGCCGCGCTGGCTGCGATCTCATCTTCTGACATCAATGCAACTCAAGCCGATGGTTCTACTGCTCTGCACTGGGCAAGCTATAGCGTGGATCACGTACTGGTCAAAGCGCTTCTGGATGCAGGCGCCAAAGCTGACACTACCAACAGTTTTGGTTCCAGCCCGCTGACGGAAGCCGTCAAACTGGGTGATGTCGAATTAGTGCGATTACTACTTGGCGCGGGCGCTGATCCCGATTCTCCCAACCAGGACAATCAAACAGCACTTATGTTGGCATCCAA
This sequence comes from Gammaproteobacteria bacterium, assembly GCA_018698975.1. GTDB lineage: Bacteria > Pseudomonadota > Gammaproteobacteria > Pseudomonadales > Pseudohongiellaceae > Eutrophocola. The sequence continues at coordinate 15,587 of JABIPQ010000077.1, read as the reverse complement.
TATAGGCTCTCTGGAAATAGCCACCATGCTGATTGATGCCGGCGCGGATGTGAATGCGATAGAAAGCTTTCGCGGCCAGAACGCACTCATGTGGGCCTCTGCAGAAAACCATCCTGATATAGTCGAGTTACTGATTGAGCATGGCGCGGATGTCACTGTGAAAGCCGTCCATGATGACTGGCCCCGGCAGATGACTTCCGAACCACGCGCACAGTTCCGTCCTACCGGCGGACTCACTGCCCTGCTCTATGCTGCTCGCTCCAGCTGTTATCGCTGTGCGGTTGCTATTGTTGAAGCAGGCGCTGACATTGATCAGCCCAACCCTGATGGCGTCACCCCTTTAATCAATGCACTAGACAATAAAAGCTTCGACATTGCCATGTTCCTGATTGACCAGGGTGCTCGCGTTGACGTGTGGGATATGAATGGCCGCACACCGCTGTATCTTGCCATAGATATGAACTCCTTCTCACCAAGAAGCTTTGGTGGTTTTGGTGACTCGTTCAATCCCCTGACTGCTATCGAGAAAAAGTACACCGCCATGGATGTAGCCAACCGGCTGCTTGACATGGGTGTTGACGTCAACCATCAGTTGACGCGCATGCGTCCCAATGGCCCGGGCCGCGGTCGCTTTGCTGACTATGACATGCGTGGTGGTACCGGTGCACTGATGGTGGCAACAATGAGCCATGACCATGAGGCGATTGAAGCGCTGCTGAGCCATGGTGCAGAAGTGGATCTGCATAACGTATTCAAAATTACACCACTTATGTCTGCGACAGGGATGAGTGGCAACGGGCGTGGACCCGGTGGCGACCTGGAAGGCATCCAGGAACGTGCTATAAAAACAATCGACCTGTTACTCGATGCCGGCGCAGATATTAATGCCCAGGTTACCGGCAGTTACAATTTCACCTCCCAGCTCGACACCTATATCCAGGGTCGCGACAACGAAGGCCGCACGGCACTCCACAACGCCGCCGAATTGGGATGGGAAAAGGTAGTTGCACACTTGCTTGAACGCGGCGCCGATCCCTCAATTGTTGATGCAGAAGGTCAAACAGCTCTTGATGAAGCCCTTGCCCCAGTGATAAGCGGTCCGGGTGGACGTGCCAGGTTTGATACTGGTGACCGTGACGCAATAGTTGCACTACTGGGTACTGTATTGGCAGATTCCGAGTAAAATTAAAAGCAGTACGCGACAAGCACTATTTCAGATATAAGTGACCGAAATATTCGGGAATATGAAACGCAGGCGTGGCACCACTGAAGGTCGGACTCCAGGCAAGAAAGGCACAGGATGTCGCAGTACAACCCCATTGCGTTGATTTATCATGGGGCTGCAAAGAAGCAATACGAAACATGTTGAGTCGATATTCACCCCGCATAGTCTCGAAAATTGACAACGGAAGCAGAATCTTTCCACTCCATGCGTTTTGCTCTTTCACCACAGACGCTTTTATTCCAGCGCCATGACCATCAAAGAAGTCGATAGTATTTTTAGTACCAATCCCATTAGGATTAATGACCCATGCGCTAAACAAGGCGCCGTTAGGGTTCAACTGCACTTCCATATAACGCTCTGGCGTGTCAGCACCTGATGAGATAAACATCTCAAACACTTCCTGATTCCACATCGCTGAATTGTCATCGACGTAATTATTTTGCTCAAGATATTGATCGTTCAAGAATTCGAACTCGACCATCAATTCCTGATTTTTTTCATCAAAACCCAGCGCAACATGCACGGGAAATTCTGTTACTTGTGCGCCAGTAGTGGTCAGAAAAAACTGACTGGTTTCCACCTTGGCAAGCGTGCCTGTAGATAAAACATCAAGTGATAGTGAAGGGAGGCTCATATTAATCTCAGGAAATTCGGCTTTATCGTTGGAGGCTGCGACTACTGGATAAGGCAGGCTAATCTGGACCGCCAAAAAAATCAAAACCCGAACGACATCAGAATTTAGGATTATTGATAAACAATATTTTAGCCTGGCGATTTTTATTTTATTCATCCCGCTTCAGTGTATTCAGCTTTATTGCTCCATTGAACATTAACACAGGATTGATTCCAATAGCCTGTTAAAATCCAATAAGACAGGACATGAATCAATATCAAACTTGATCTGTACCAGTATCGCTCCAATAGTTTATCGATCCAGAACATCAACAGAGAGAAGCAATGGAATATCGTTATATAGGTAAAAGTGGTTTACGTGTCAGTCCCATCTGTATGGGCACCATGAGTTTTGGCAGTTGGAGCAACAAGGCAGAAGCCTTTCGTATTCTGGATAAAAGCTATGAACGCGGTATCAACTTCTTTGATACGGCAGAAATTTATCCGGTTCCTCCTGATGCCAGCACCATAGGTCTGACAGAAGAAATTTTTGGAGAATGGCTACAGGACAAACCCAGAGACTCCCTGATCATTGCCACCAAGGTAAGCGGTGCTGCTTCCGGCTGGATGGTACCCGTTGTACGACACGGCCTGACTGCACTGGATCGCCATCATATAGAAACCGCCATAGAAGGAAGTTTGCGCCGACTGAATGTCGATTACATTGATCTCTACCAGATTCACTGGCCTGATCCGATCACACCAATGTCCGAGACCATGGAGGCGCTGGATCGCCTGGTTCAGGCTGGCAAGGTACGCTATCTGGGTACCTCCAATGAAAATGCCTACGGACTGACCAAGAGTAATACCATTGCAGACTACGAAGGCCTTGCGCGCTTCCAGTCCATTCAGAATAATTTTTCTCTGCTCAACCGCCGCTTCCAGGACGAGCTAGCCAATATCTGTCGTCGTGAAAATGTCTCTCTGCTGCCATACTCTCCCATCGGCGGTGGTGTGCTCAGCGGCAAATATAATGATGACCAGATTCCGGATAACGCGCGTTTTTCAGGATATCTTACTGCTGATGATCCGCGTCAGCGCGCCATGGCAGAGCGCTTCGTAAATGCCGGAACCCTTGCCTCCAGCGCTCGCTATATGGAAATTGCTGCCGAAGCCGGTATTTCCCCGGTCACCCTTGCTACCGCCTGGAGCATGCAGTTTGACTACGTTGCATCGACCATCATTGGCGCCCGCTCGGCCGCCCAACTTGACGACTCCCTGGCGGCGCTTGATGTCATACTCAGTAATGACACCCTCAAGCAATGTGATGCTGTGCATCAAGAATATTTATACCCAATGGGTTAAATCTCGGGACTGGAAAATCTTACATCTGGATCGGGCTGTTGCCAGAAACAGCCCCTTTTATTTCCTTGAATGTCGAGTCTAATAGTTCAACCAGTCATTTATTCCCCTATTTTCCGGGTCAATATACTCTAGACCTTCTTTAGTCGTTATAATCAATGTCAATTCACAGACAGCGCTACAGTTACTGCCTGCCCCAATTGCTGATCAGGGATTTACATATGATAGACAAGCTAAACCAAGGCAAGAAACCGGCCAAGCCAATCATTGCTTCAGCTTTCACTATTAAGCCTGCTTTCAGAACTGCTGTAACAATCATTCCAATGCTGTGTATCGCCTTGTTCGCACCCACATCATTTAGCCAGACCAAACAGACGAAAGGTTCGTTTGAAGACGTTTTCCGTCAGCTGGACGAGATTCTGCCAACCCCCAACACCTACCGCACCGCCTCAGGCGCACCGGGTAATGACTATTGGCAGCAGCAGGCTGATTATGTAATTGACGCCACTCTCGATGAAAACAACAAACGCATCAGCGCCAGTGAGCGCATCACTTACAGCGATAATTCACCTGATACTCTCTCTTTTATATGGATCCAGCTGGATCAGAATCGCTTCCGTAAAGACTCCATTGGCCAGACAACAGGCAGCACTGGTAGCGACCGCATTTCTTTTGCCAGTATGCGCCTGGAACAACATACGGCCGAAAGACAATACGGTTTTGAAATTCAGCGTGTTGCTTTGCGCAATGGCACCGCCCTCGATTACACGATCAATGACACCATGATGCGTATTGATCTGGAGAGTCCTCTTCGCAATGGTCAGTCGGTGACTTTTGATATCGACTGGGAACACAACATCGTGTTTCAGGAGGTAACCGGTGGACGGGGTGGTTATGAACATTTCCCGAATACGGATACTTACCAGTTTGCCCTGTCACAATGGTACCCAAGGGTAGCCGCCTATACCGATTACAATGGCTGGGTGAACAAGCAGTTCATTGGCCGCGGCGAATTCACCCTGGAATTTGGTGATTTCGATGTCTCACTCACCGTACCCGCAGACCATATCGTAGCCTCTACCGGCGTGCTGCAAAATCCGGCTCAGGTCCTGACAACCGAGCAGCGCGAACGTCTGAATCAGGCGCGCGAATCAGATACACCCGTGTTCATTGTCACCCCCGAAGAAGCTGAAGCCAATCAGGCAGAAGGCAGTGATGACATGGTGACGTGGCGCTTTGAAGCGGAAAATGTACGCGACTTTGCCTGGGCCAGTTCGCGCAAATATATCTGGGACGCCCTGACCCATGTACAGGAAGGTGCAGAGCATGAAGAAGTCCTGGCCATGTCCTTTTATCCGCCAGAAGCGGAGCCGCTATGGTCACAGTATTCCACGCATTCGGTAGCCCATACCATGGACGTGTATTCGAAATTTTCCTTCGACTATCCCTACCCGGTCGCCATCTCGGTTAATGCCTGGGAATCTGGCGGCATGGAATATCCGATGATTACCTTTAATGGTTATCGTCCGGTGGAAGATGAAGACACCGGTGAACGCACTTATTCACGCCGCGCCAAATACGGGCTGATCTCAGTCGTCATTCATGAGATTGGACATATCTACTTCCCGATGACTGTGAATTCTGACGAACGCCAATGGACCTGGATGGATGAAGGGCTCAATACCTTCCTGCAGTTTCTTTCTGAACGGGAGTGGGAAGATGACTACCCGTCACGACGCGGGGATCCTAAAAATATTGTGGATTATATGCTCTCCGAGAATCAGGTCCCGATCATGACTAATTCGGAATCGATTCTTCAGTTCGGCAATAACGCCTATGCCAAACCCGCAACAGCATTGGTTGTCCTGCGCGAAACCGTCATGGGCCGCGCTCTATTTGATTTTGCCTTTAAACAATACAGCGAACGCTGGATGTTCAAACGGCCAACGCCCAGCGATTTTTTCCGCACTCTCGAAGACGCCTCCGCTGTCGATCTTGACTGGTTTTTCCGCGGCTGGTTTTACTCCACCGATCACGTTGATATAGCCCTGAATGATGTCCGTGAGTACAAGGTCTCCACACAGGATCCGGAAATCGAATTTCCTTTGGACAGCGAGGAAGCCGATGAAGACCCCGAATCACTCACCCAGGTGCGCAATGAGGATATCGAAACTCGCGTTGAGCGTTATCCAGAGCTCAACGACTTCTATAATGAAAACGACGAGTTCACTGTCTCCAATAAAGATCGAAATGATTACACTAGTTTCACTGAAGGCCTGGAAGACTGGGAAAAAGAAGTCCTCGACAAGGCAATCGCCGATGGCTCACTGATTTATTTTCTCGATTTCGAAAACATCGGCGGACTGGTGATGCCCATTCCATTGCAGATCGACTATGTTGATGGCAGCAGTGAAAGCAAAATGATTCCTGCAGAAATCTGGCGCTACGATTCTCATTCGGTCACCCATACGCTAATCACGACCAAAGAAATTGCTTCTGTGGAAGTTGATCCTTCGCAACAAATTGCCGATGCCGATACAGCCAATAACAAGCTGCCCCGGGAAATCCAGCGCTCTCGAATTGAACTATATAAAAGTGACAACAAGCAGCGGGATCTGATGGCGGATATGCTGGTGGACCTGAAATCTGACGAAACCGGCGATGACCCCGAAGGCTCAGCTGACCTGCCGCTGGAAGCAAGCGAAGACTAAATTAAAACAAGCGAGCGAAATTGATCTCACGCTACCTGGACATCGAGAAAATCAGACTGCGCTTGTTAGTGTTATATTCCTTACGACGCCTGCATTTTCCTGGCGCTCTCTTATTCAGCATGTTGTTGGTCTCTGCCAGTACCCAGGCGCACAGACAAAAAACCGTGCTTACCACCATTCAATGCAACCAGCGCACCGAGCTTCTTGAAATTGTACACCGCACTTTTGCCCACGATGTTGAACACACATTAGGCAGTCATCTACAGAGCCAGGGTGGACTCGATAATCTCGAGGCCCAGGCTCGCATCAGTGTCGAGCTAAGCAACAGTTTTATGCTTTGGGACAGTACGGGTGAGAAAATTCCGCTGATACTCATTGGCGCCGAACTGGACGCTGAGTATTTATACATCTACCAGGAAGCGCCCTGTGCAGCACTTGCCACCATCACCAGTGTGCGCCACGAAATGCTGCGCAACTACTGGCCAGACATGACCAACTACCTAAATCTTTATGATGATTCCGGAACCCGCTCCCTGATCTTCACTGGCGATTCAGGGATACAAAACCTGGAATAGTAATCCAACTACTCCCCCATAGATGCCCTGACACACCCCAACACCCCATAATCATATTCGCCATCCAGTGCTTCATAAACTGTTTTCAATTTCCCGTCATCACAATGTTCAAAGGCATTTTGAATAATTCTGATTTGCTCTTCTTCAAGGCTCAGCGCATCTACAAGTTTTAACTCACCTGCCTCTATTCCCTGGGAGAGATGCTTATAGATGGTAGAAAGAGTCAGCTCACGTTTGTCGGCTATTTCCTGCGGGTTTAATTTTTGCGTGAGTAAGTCGATGGTTTCCTGAACTGTATCGCTTTTATCCACGTCTTGTTCGGCTTCGGCATGGGACAGGATAACAGCGAGAAAACTATCGCCATAAGCTTCCAGCTTGCGCTCACCTACGCCGGTAATTTTACTTATCTGTTGCAGGGTCTGCGGCTGTCGCTCAGTCATTTCAGCCAGGGTGGCATCATGAAAGATCACATACGCGGGCACGCCCTGCTCTTCTGCCAGTGTCATGCGATGTTCACGCAAGGCTTCCCAGAGAGCGTTATTGGCCGTAGTAGAAAAAGCCCGGCTTTTGCGTAATTTTGTCTTACTGCTTTTAAGCATTTTACGCAGGGTCAATTGTTGTTCACCCTTTAAAACAGGACGCGCTGCTTCGGTGAGTTGAACACTGCCGTGTCTTTCAAAATCGACTCTCAGCAAGCCATTGGCGATGAGCTGGCGGTACAGCGTGCTCCATTCCTTGTTATCCAGCTCGGTACCTATACCAAAGGTGGACACCTTGTGATGATCAAACTGCATAATGCGTTCATCATCTTTACCTAATAGAACATCAACCAGATATTTCACCCCAAAACGCTGACCAGTACGATGCACGCAGGAGATTGCTTTTTGTGCAGCCAGGGTGGCATCCCAGGTTTCTGGCGGGCTTAAACAGTTATCACAATTACCGCAGGGCTCACCCATTGCATCACCAAAATAGCGTAACATTGCCTGGCGGCGACACGTGGTAATTTCACAAAGCCCAAGCATGGCATCCAGCTTGTGGCCTTCAATACGTTTGTAATTTTCTTCACCGGTAGAGCCTTGCTGCATTTGCCTCAGGGTAATCACATCCTGTAAACCATAGGACATCCAGGTGTTCGCCGGCAAACCATCGCGACCAGCACGCCCTGTTTCCTGATAATAGCCCTCTATACTTTTAGGCAAGTTCAGGTGAGCGACAAAACGTACATCGGGTTTATCAATGCCCATGCCAAAAGCAATAGTGGCAACAATGACCACCCCTTCTTCACGCAGAAAACGCTCCTGGTGGTGAGCACGCACTTCGTTACTCATGCCGGCGTGATATGGCAGCGCCTTAAGGCCTTTGCCTTCCAGCCACTGTGCAATTTGATCCACGCGTTTTCGGGACAGGCAATACACAATACCTGTATCCCCTTCATGCTCATTAAGAATAAAGCGCAACAATTGCTCGCGGGCATTACCCTGATTTTCGTTGATGCGATATTGAATATTGGGACGATCAAAGCCGTCATTAAAAACCTGCGCCTGGTCCAGTGAAAGGCGCCGGATAATTTCTGCTCGAGTAGTTTCATCGGCTGTAGCCGTCAAGGCAATGCGTGGAATAGAAGGGAAACGTTCGTACAATACTGATAACTGAATATATTCAGGCCTGAAATCATGCCCCCATTGCGATACACAGTGGGCTTCATCAATGGCAAACAAAGAAAGCTTTGTTCTATCCAGCAAAGAAAGCATGCGCGACATCATCAGGCGTTCCGGTGCCACATACAGCAGATCCAGATCGCCATTGAGCAAACGGGATTCAACCTCATTGACGTCTTCAGGACTCAAGCTGGAATTTATAAATGCGGCCTTGATACCAAACTGACGTAAAGCCATGACCTGATCCTGCATCAGGGCAATCAGGGGAGAAATGACGATGGCGGTGCCATCCAGCACCAGGGCAGGTACCTGATAGCACAGCGATTTCCCGCCGCCAGTGGGCATTAATACCAGAGCATCGCCACCAGCGAGGATTTGCTCAATCACTGCTTCCTGCTGATTACGAAAGGATTCATAACCAAACACAGATTGAAGTATTTGTTGAGCCGTTGGATTAACTACTAATTCGGTAGACACTTTTCGCCTTGATGAGAACTGCCTGTTAATTATGACTAATAAATGGGGGTCAGAACAGGTTTACTTTATTAAGAAATCTTCTTGCTTGGTCGGCCTGGTAACTTTGGTCTTAACCGCCTTTGTTGACAAGCCTCCACTTCATCCTTGAACTTCTCACTGCCAAAAGCCATATTCTTGTTCGTTGATTCTCTTAACTCAGTCAACAACTCCTGCTCCATCGCATCCTTGAAAAGACTTCGATATTTCAGTCTTCTCTTCTTCGCTGTATCGGCCAGACCAAGGTAATTGGCGTGGAAAGTAATGAGATCAGATTGCTTGCCAATTGCATTACATTGATAACTTGACCAGTGGTATTTCTCCGGGTCATCCACCATTTTTGCTCTGACAGGATTGAGCTCAATATATCGATAGCAGCAAATCAAGTAATTGTCAGAAGCCACCAGACAGGATTTATAACGGCCTTCCCAAAGAGTGCCCGACCGCTCGTAGGTAGAGTTGAAATACCTGACATATTTTCTACCTATTGCCTGCATCATCAGAGAAACCCCGTTTTTAATATGCGGCGTCACAAGCAGGTGAACATGGTTTGTCATCCAGACCCAGGCATGGATATCAACTCCATAGAGCAACGCAGCTTCATGCAGACAATTTATATAGAAAGCGAAGTCAGGTGCAGAAGCGAAACAAACCTGCCGGTTATTACCTCTCTGGATGATGTGTTGAGAGATACCTGCTGGACACAGCCTGGCTAGTCTGGGCATATAGATATTGAACCGAAATGAATTAGTAAAAATTCTCACTCAGCCAGATTAACTGGCCCTGGTTCAAGATTAGTACGATTTTATTATTCTTGCCGGAATTATTCTTAACAAAAGAAAGCTGTTCTGACCCCTATTTTAGGCGCCGTTTTGGCGGGTCAGGGTGAAGCTGCCGCTATCGCCACGATAGCGCCAGGTGCCATTGATTTCACGAGTGCGGGAAGTGATGTTTGTCATCTCACCTTCCAGTAAAAAGTCACCACTGTCTCCGGTGTCATTAGTAAGTGGCATTTCCAATTCCACATGCCAGCGTGATGAGTCGAGCGTCCCCGACGCAATTTCAGTAGAACCCGGGCCGGGATTAACCAGACCGCTGATGCGCTGACCATCCCAGTTCATGATGATGGTGAGAAAATTATTATTTTCTCCCCAGGAACCTTGCCAGGTGCCGACCAGAGGATGACCTTCCTGAGCCTGAACCACGGGCACTGCTACCAGCAACAAAAGAAAAAACGTAATGCGTAAGTGTGTCATCAATAAATCCTGGCAGTCTGTTTTAGGTTATTTAATCGGCAAAGTATTTTATTTACTTGTTTACGGGGTGATTTTGCTGAGTCGGCCATCACCCAGCATGGACTCCGGAGACAGGTTGTTTTCCTGGCAAACGTATTCAAACATTTCATCCCCTTCCTGCCAGCCCAAAACAAAACTGCTGGTCCATGGTGCGGTATAGGCACCAGGATCATCGATAGTTACTTCATAGTGCGCGGTGTCCAGGGATTCACGACTGAAGCGTTCAATCAAATGCAATTGATCAGTGCTGGGCAGACCGTCACGGCTCATCCAGGATTTTTCATTCAACCCTACGGTGTCCACCACCAGTGTGTCGCCTTCCCAGTGACCTATAGAATGACCCGAATAGGTCGGCCGTAAATCTGTCGGATGCTCCCTGCCATCCATGAAAATAATGCGATAACTCATGGCATTGGAGATATTAAAAATATACAACCTTTGTAAATCCGGCACAGAGACGATTTCCAGTCCGTAAGGCGACATGATCGAACGTGGACCGCTGGCAGCTTTACATCGGGTGTAGGGTTCACTGGCCAGGAAGATATCATGGCGATAATTAGTCAGTGCCTTGGCCCAGGCCTGGATAGGAATATCGTCAATATGGATAGGCGCTCCAGTAGTGCGCCGGGCCTCATAGGAGTCCGGGTTGATGACCAGGTTGCCCTGACTACGTACCCAGGTACCACCTTCGCCTGCAGGGGGTTCAAAACTGATATGACCATCTTCGCCGCGCGGTGCCGGTCGAGAATCCACTACCGCATCATCCTGTGTAAAACCTGCCGGGGAAACCAGCAACAGGAAAAAAAACAGAGCACTGTTAAGCCCCTTGGGTGAAAAGCTGATTTTCTTACTTGTCATGTTCATCTCTATTTGCCTGTGCGCTGATGTCTGTCAAACATACCCTGGTCATTCAGAATTCAATTGTTAAACCCTACTGCCGGTTATCCTGGCAATAATATTCCGGCATCTCTTCACCAGGTACCCACTGTAGATTCCAGCTGCTGGTCCAGGGACGGCTGTAGGTACCAGGGTCATTCACTGTGACGGAATACATCAAGGTGTTCAGGTCGCTTCGAGTGAATCGCTCTTCCAGTTTTAGCAATCGAGTATGGGGCAAACCGCCATTGGAAAACCAGAAGCCTTCGTTAAAACCGCCGCTGTTGACCACTAAAGTATCGCCGTCCCAACGAGCCAGTGAGCGACCATAAAATAGCGGATTGTCATCATTGCCGCTTACCTGGCTGACCTCGTTACGCTCGTCAGTATAGATAAGGCGCCAGTTACGGTTACCGCTTCCCATCAAAACAAAAAGTCGATCACGATTGCGTTGCTCTACCAGCTGGACACCATAGGGCAACTGAAACTGCCGTGGTCCGCCGGGGGGAATACAAAATAAATACAGGGGATCGTTGCGCAGGGCGTTGCTCTGACGCAGGACATACAAGTCTTTTGCCCAGTCCTGAAAGGGTGCCACCTGATCTGCATCCTCAAGATTAACCAGCACGCCTTCGGCATCCATCACGATGCTTTGACCATCTTCTACCAGTGACCCTGATCCGGTATTGATCCAGTAGCCGGATTGTCCTGGTGGCGGCCCCAGTCTTGGCTGGCCATCAGGCCAACGCGGCACCGGTCCAGCAGGACGCTCGCTCAGCATAGTGTCCAGGGCTTGATCATCAAGTGTGAACAGAACCAAACCATTACTACTTGCGATGCGCTGACCCCAGACTTGCTCACTGCCATCCCGTGCCGGAAGTCCCCGCACTGTCAGAATATCGCCAATGGACAGGTCATCCGCAGTCCAGCCGTTGCGCTCCAGTTCGATAGTGCTTTCCAGCTCCACGGCCCAGTTGCCGGCAGGCCCGGCATCTTCATCCACCTGGATGAAGATATGTACATGGGGGTTGGCCCAGTCAACTTCGGTGACACGACCGGTCAAGCTAATTGTATGGGCAATATCAAATTTGGCTGCCACAGTATGATGGGCCAGCAATGGGCTTGCTGATGACAGCCCAATAAGAAGGGCAATGCTATGGCGCAGGAACCCGATAAGGCTTATATTCGATGACAACAAGTTATTTCCCCCTTCTATTAGATCTCGTAGCGTAAATCGGCAATGGCCTCATGTCCATCAGCGTTTTCCTGTCCTCAATAAAATCCACACTTGTTTCATAAATCGCAGAGAAAGGAATAATTGTGCTATTTTTACCGCAATAAATAGTTTCAATAATTCGCAGGGGGAAGGATGAAAGCAATTACTGTTAAGGCCTGGTGGAACGGATCACCGGGAATTCTTTTACTCGGCAGCTTGCTGGCTGTGATGGTCTGGCCCGAGCTGGCACAGGCACAATGCCAGGACTTTTCCAGCGATCCTGCTGGTTGCCAGCCCAGCACCTTTGATACGCCTATCGGAGAGATGCCCTCCGTGCGCGTCAATCAACGCGGGCAGATCGACGCATTTTCAACAGAGCGGCAGGCACGTAGTGGTTTTGCCCGACTGCAGCGTAACCTTAATCTGACGCGTAATTTTGATTACCTGCACTGGGTAGTAACGGTGCCATCGCGGCGCGATACTGACGACAGTCCCTGGCAAGGAGGTGACCTGGAAGGCGCCGGTGACGCCAGAGGGATGGGCATTGCAGGGAGCTGCCTGTTTCTGGGACATGGCAATGGTGCCGGTGTGGGGCGCGGCGTGGATATCTTTCGCATCCAGGATAACCCGGTGCGTAATGCGCCAGTGAAGATCGGCGAACTGCCGGTGATCCAGGTCGGTAACCAGGGCTATGATGATCGCGAGTTACGCGCGCTGCTGTATGCCGACAGCAATGGCAATGACCGTATGCTGCTGGTGCGCAATGCCACTACCCGCACAGAAGGTGTGATGGAAACCTTTGCTATCGACCCTGACACCTGCATGGCAACCGGCAAAAGCCAGGTGTTCGATTTTAATGGCCCTTCCCACGAATTTTTCCTCTGGCATGATCCTGAGAACAGCAGCCGCGTGCTGGTATACATGGCCATGTTTGCCGGCGGCGGCTTGCCCGATCCAGCCGATCCTTCCCGGCGCCTGCCAGATGCCTATGCCATGGCGGTGACCGATGAAAACACCGGGGCTGTTCTGGATGCACCGAGCGTAGTGTCTACCTTCAGCCTTGAAGATGTGGGCGGGCCTCCGGTAAACGAGAGACCCGACGCCACCGGTCTGTATGCAGACGGACGCTTTGCCGACTTCAGTCATTTAACGGACGCCCGGGGCCGGGCAGGAAACTTTAATGACCGACAAAATAATATGCTGCATTCGCTTTCCCTGTCTGATGACGGTGAGCGGGTCTATGTAGCGGGCGGTAATGCCGGCTTTTATACTCTCAATTCTGCGGCTGTGGCGCGCAATACCAATGCCGCACTTTTAGCGGGCAATGCTAATTGTAGTGTCCGCTCAACAGTGGCCTCAGTAAGAGGCCAGATGAACCCCGCCCTGATTGATGACATTGCCAACGACTGCCTGCACATGGTGGTCAATGATGATCCGGGACTAAAGGCTTACCTTGCCTCTGATGCCTCTGATGTAGCAAAAACTGTGCGCTACCAGGTATTGCTGACTCGCTCGCGAGTGGATGTACACCCACCCAACAACTCTCTACCCACTGGTATACACAGCGCTGTGATGGTGCCGAACCGTCCTGCCCAGGTGCGAGATAATGACGCAGGTCGCCCTGCCTATGCGTGGATTACAGATGAAAACTTTGGCGGTTGTCCTATCATGCATGCACGCATGGTCTCCATAGAAGTGGAAGCAACACCGGTAATGGTCGGTGCCTTTGCCATACCAGATAACCAGCTCGATGAATGTCTGACACAGGCGGCTACCGAACCTAACGGCGAAATACTGCGTCGCGTGTCACAGCAGAACCATAACCCCACGGTATTCGAAAATCTGGTGTTCAACAGCTGGTACGGTCACGGCATCCGCGCCATTGATATTTCCAACCCCTACATGCCTCGGGAAGTAGGTCATATCATTACCCTGCCCCACAGCATTGCGCGCACTTATCCGGTATTCAAGGATGGTCTTATCTACTGGACTGACAGTGACACCGGTTTACACGTAGCCCGTTATACCGGACCGCGCGCTGATGAATTGCCAGGTGCAGGCAGCGGCACCTACGAAAGCAACGCCACGAGTCCCCATCGATGAGACGAGCAGGTCTTGCCCTGTTGCTGGGGTGGTTCATCTCTGGCCCGGTTTCCGGACAGAATGCACTGACACTGGATACTGCTGCTTCTCTGGATGCGCTGCAGGTGTATATGTGCCCGATTCATTCTGATTATACTGCAGACCGACCGGGCACCTGTCCCCGCGACGGCATGCGTCTGGTGCTCTCCAATCCCTTTGATGTCCGTGATTACCGACTTGAGTTCAACACTTTTCCTGCGGTAGCTGTAGCTGAAAAACCGCTGACTCTGAAGTTCAGGATAAGCCATCCCGAGAGCGGTGAACCGGTCACCGATTTTGTTCGTGTACATGATCAGTTCTTCCATCTATTTGTGGTGAGCCAGGATCTGGACTGGTTCCAGCATATCCACCCAGTCATGGATGACGAAGGAACGTGGTCTATTGATGTGACCTTGCCAGCATCCGGTTATTACAAAGTTTTGTCGGATTTTGTTCCTGTCGGTGGCACCAGCCAGTTCATTGCCCATCCTCTGGTCACAGCCGGTTATGAAGGCGACATAATAGCCGACAGTGCCGCCCTCACTCCCGATACCGAACCAGGTAAAACTGTTGATGGACTTACCGCCACCCTGGACTATGATCCCTCGCCATTTATTGCTGGTTTATACGGGCACCTGAATTTCATCTTTACTGATGCGGCAACTGGTGAACCGGTCACCGATTTGCAGACCTATCTGGGCGCCTTCGGCCATACCCTGATACTCAGTGCTGATCTGGTGGACTATGTGCACTCTCATCCTCTGGATTTAAGTGAAGGTTTTGATGAAGAGACCGGACCAATGATGTTCATGATTCCCATGGGTGTGGATGCGGAAAGTCTGCGCGGTGGACCACGCATTACTTTTGACGGACTCATGCCTCATGGCGGACTGTATCGGGCTTTTACCCAGGTGCGCTGGAAAGATGAATTGCGCACTTTTGCTTTCACCTTCGCGGTAGAGGAAAGGCAATAATGCACAGGCAACTCGCCAGAGTATCCATTGTGTTGCTGGCAGTGATTGCCGCGGCATGGTCCGCACTCACTTTCCCCCATGCTGCCACCAGTAACTCGGTGCTGTTTGATCGCGAAATCGTACGCATACTCAATACTCATTGTGTTATGTGTCACATGACTGGCGGACCAGCCGAAGACATCGTCACCTGGCAGCAGACCTGGCTGATGCGCGATGCCATCCATGATAAAGTGCTAGCCAGACATATGCCGCCCTGGGCAGCTGTGGCTGGTTACGGCAGCTTTAAAAATGCCAATCAGCTGACGCTGCGGGAAAAACGCTTCATTGTGTCCTGGGTGGAAGGTCTTGGGCCACGTAATAACGGAGAAGTATTCTTCAATGTACCGGGTGCAGGCGGTACGCAAGATGAGCCGGTGACTGCCAGTTTTGAGCCCACTGTCTGGCGT
>JABIPQ010000076.1 GCA_018698975.1 Gammaproteobacteria bacterium | reverse complement strand
GAACAACGTGAAAGGATTAAGATCAACACCTTGGCGATGCGCCGGAAAATGCATTACGATAAGCAGACTAAGTTACTAACCCAGATGGGCTAATGTGTCTCTTAAATCAGAGCTAACTTTGTCCAAGAGGGTTTGACGACGTACAATTAAGTGCCGGCCTTCGGCACCAAATATCAGTAAAGTATGACTAAATACCTGGACCCTCACTAATAATAAGGTATTTACATACTGTAGGCCGGAACTCGAAGAGTTCCTGAAGCATAGATGGTCAATCCTTTAATAGATGTTTCTTGACCAACTAGGGAAGGACACCTATAATTCCCGCCCTTTCCGGGGGTATGTCAGAAATCCGGAAAGAATGGTTTTTAAGGTAAAAAGTTTATAAGTTTTGTTGCGGGGTGGAGCAGTCTGGCAGCTCGTCGGGCTCATAACCCGAAGGTCGTAGGTTCAAATCCTGCCCCCGCTACCACTTATTTAGTACGACGCAGATGGTTATATAAGTCTGCTGGTTTTAAAGAGACAGGCATTAACCGCTTGTCGGGCTCGACTCTTTATAAGGCCGTGGGAATGTCGCAGGTTCAAATCCTGTCTCCGCTACCACTTTTAAGGCCGGTATTTTTAGCCCCTATATGGGGCTTTTTATTAGGCTGAAAACGGTTGCTGTAGTATTTATAGTAGTAGTTGGAGTGGGCCATTGGCCCATTTTTTGTTTTTCTTGACGGTGAATTTGAATGAGTGCTTTTTAAATGACTACAAGGAATTCAGAGTTGAATGCTTTACTGGAGCCAGCAATTAATGCGCTGGGCTTCCGACTCTGGGGAATTGAATATAATCCCCAGGGTAAATATTCCATGTTGAGAGTATATATCGACAAGGAAGAAGGCGTTGGGATCGAGGATTGTGCACAGGCCAGTAGACAGATTAGTAGCATCCTAGATGTAGAAGATCCGATCAGTGGTGAGTACACCCTGGAGGTTTCTTCCCCGGGCTTGGACAGGGTTTTATTTTCCCTTTCCCAATTCGATGAATACCTGGGCTGGCATGTAAATGTCAGGTTAACAGAGAATTTTGAAAGCAAACGAAAGTTTGTAGGGCAAATAAAGAAAGTCATAAATGACGAAGTCGTAATGATAATTGGCGAAGAGGAATACACCATTCCTTACGAATTGATTGATAAAGCAAACCTGATTAGTCAGGTCTAAATCTGGCATAAGCCTTAATTTGTTTTAGTAAATCGCGTGAAATGGAGCGTTAAAAGGGTTTAATGAGATGATGAACAAAGAAATTTTAATGGTGGCTGATGCAGTCTCCAATGAAAAAGGTGTCTCAAGAGAAGTAATCTTTGGCGCCATTGAGTCTGCTCTGGCGTCTGCCACAAAGAAACGCTACGTGGATGAAGAAATAGATTGCGAAGTAATCATCGACCGCGAAACCGGGGATTATGAAACCTTCCGTGTCTGGACTGTTGTTCCTGATGATGAGATGGCTCTGTTAGGTTCTCAGTTCACTACTGAGGAAGCAGCTGAAGTAAATCCTGAGTTACAGATTGGTGATGTGCATAAGGAAAAAGTCGAGAACGTTGAATTCGGCCGTATAGCTGCACAGACTGCGAAACAGGTTATCGTACAAAAAGTCAGGGAAGCTGAAAGAGAGCTTGTCGTTGCCGAGTATGAAGACAAAATAGGTCAGCTTGTTTCCGGGACTGTCAAAAAAGTTACCCGTGATAATGTGATTGTTGATCTTGGTAACAATGCCGAAGGGCTTCTGCCTAGAGAAAATCTGATCCCCAGGGAAACTTTCCGCATCAATGATCGTTTGCGTGCACTGCTGTTGGAAGTAAGAACTGAATTGCGTGGACCACAGCTATTGTTGAGTCGAACAGCATCAGAAATGTTGGTGGAATTGTTCAAAATTGAAGTGCCAGAAATTTCAGAAGAAATTATTGAGATCAAGGCAGCTGCCAGGGACCCTGGTTCCCGTGCAAAACTCGCGGTCAAAACTAACGATGGCCGTATTGATCCGGTCGGTGCCTGTGTTGGCATGCGTGGCTCAAGGGTACAGGTTGTTTCCAACGAGCTGGCCAATGAACGGATAGATATTATTCTGTATGACGAGAACCCGGCACAGCTGGTTATCAACTCCATGTCTCCTGCAGAAGTGGCTTCCATTGTGGTAGATGAAGATACACACACCATGGATGTTGCTGTAGCAGAAGAAAATCTGGCCCAGGCTATTGGTCGTAACGGACAAAATGTTCGTCTTAGTAGCGAGCTTACTGGCTGGACCATCAATGTCATGAGCGAAGAAAGTGCCGCCGAGAAACTTCAGCAAGAGTCTGCAGGTACCATTAAAATATTCACCGATGCGCTTGATGTAGATGATGATGTAGCCGAAATTCTGGTACAGGAAGGATTTACCACTCTGGAAGAAATCGCTTATGTCCCTCTGGATGAAATATCCCAGATTCAGGATTTTGATGAAGAAATTGCCAATGAATTACGCTCAAGAGCAAAAGATGCTCTGTTAACCAGGGCTATAGCTTCCGAAGAAGATATTACCAGTGCTGGCATCAAGGATGACTTGTTGAATATGGAAGGTATGGACAATGGTCTGGCTCTTGCGTTATCAAAAATGGAAGTACTTTCCATGGAAGATCTTGCTGAATTGGCCATTGATGAGCTGATGGAAGTTCCGGGCATGACTGAAGAAAGAGCAGGTCAGTTGATCATGACAGCGAGAGCGCCATGGTTTGCAGATGAAGTTGAGGAGGAAGCAACTGAAGTCTCTTCCGAAGAAGCAGAAAAAGAGTAACTTTGATGAATATTTAAAAATTCGTCAGTAAATCTAATAGCAGGTTTTCACTAAAGCAGCAAATAGTGGGTGAGTTGAATGGCAGATGTAACAATCACTGAGCTGGCCAAAATGGTCGGTGTACCGGAAGACCGTTTACTTGAGCAAGTCAAGGAAGCGGGCCTGCCCCAAACTAAAGCCGATGATACGATGACAAACGATGAGCGCACTACATTGCTCATGTCATTAAAAAGTAAACATGGCGAAGACACATCCGGCGGAGCAACGCCCCGCAAAATCACTCTGAAACGAAAAACTGTTGAAACCCTGAAAACCTCTGACAATCAGGGTCGCAGTAAAGCAGTGAATGTAGAAGTACGTAAAAAACGTACTTATGTGAAGCGTAGTACTGAAGAAGCGCAGGTTGAAGCTGAACGCAAAGAGGCAGAGCAACGTGCACAGGAAGAACAGGAAAGGCTTGAGCTTGAAGCAAAAGCGAAAGCTGAACAGACAGAAGTAAGCAAGACTCCGGAGAAAACCCAGAGTGATGCGAAATCTACATTCAGTATTAAGAAAGAAGCTCAACCGGGAATAGCGGAAGTACTGATTGATGAGATCACTGAAACGCGCAGAGATCACAAGAAAGGCGCTACCAGAAAAGATGGTCAGAAAGATGCTACTGAGTCTCTCGACAAGAAAAAAACCAGTTTACATCGCCGTGGCAAAGTTGAAGAAGCCAAAAAATTCCAGCCACTGCGATCCAGTGATGACTTTATTCTGGATGAGGATGAGGTTTTTGATGACAAGACACGGAGACGTGGTCGTCGCAAGCTAAGTCAGGGCCAGAAAGAGCATAAGTTTGAAAAACCTACCGAATTTATTTCCCGTGAAATCGAAGTGCCTGAAGCAATTTCTGTTGGTGATCTTGCGCAGCGCCTGTCGTTAAAGAGCGGTCAGTTAATCAAGTCTCTGATGGGTATGGGGGTCATGGCGACGATTAACCATATTCTGGATCAGGATACCTCTACACTGTTGGTTGAAGAGTTTGGCCATAAAGTGAAATTGGTGTCTGACCATGCAATTGAGGAAAATCTGGTAGAGTCTATTGTCTACGAGGGTGAAGACCTGCCAAGGGCGCCGGTTGTAACAGTAATGGGCCATGTGGATCATGGTAAAACTTCATTACTCGATTATATTCGTAAATCTTCAGTCACAACAGGTGAAGCTGGTGGTATCACGCAGCACATTGGTGCTTATCATGTGGATACTGATCACGGCATGATTACTTTCCTTGATACTCCTGGACATGCAGCCTTTAGCGCCATGCGTTCACGTGGAGCACAGGCAACGGATATTGTAATCCTCGTTGTCGCTGGCGATGATGGTGTAAAACCACAGACTGAAGAAGCCGTCCAGCATTCCCAGGCTGCTGGTGTTTCTATAGTCGTCGCTATTAACAAGATGGATAAGGAAGGCGCTGATCCGGACAGAGTTAAAAATGAACTGGCTGCGAAAGGATTGACCCCGGAAGAATGGGGCGGTGATACACAGTTTATTGAGGTATCTGCCCAAACGGGTGCAGGTATTCCGGAATTACTGGATGCTGTGCTTCTGCAAGCAGAGCTTTTGGAGTTGAAAGCGATTGTAGATTGTCCTGCCACTGGTGTTGTCATTGAATCCAGGCTTGATAAAGGCCGCGGTCCAGTTGCCACTGTACTGGTACAAAATGGCACTTTAAAGCTGTCAGATGTGATTCTGGCTGGGCATGAAGTCGGCAGAATCAGGGCAATGATTGATGAGACAGGTAAGCAGATTAAAGAGGCTGGTCCATCCATACCTGTAGAAATACTTGGGCTGAATGGAACACCTGATGCTGGTGATGATTTCCTCGTTGTTAAAGATGAAAAGAAAGCCAGGGAAGTTGCCCAGTACAGAATGAATAAATTCCGCGAAACTCAGGTGGCGAAACAACAGATTGCGAAAATGGAAAGCATGTTCGCGACCATGGGCGCAGATGAAAAGAGCCTGCTTAATGTCGTTTTGAAAACGGACGTAAGGGGTTCTCTTGAAGCAATATCAGCAGCATTACTTGGTCTTGGTAACGAAGAAGTATCGGTAAATATCATTTCTTCCGGTGTGGGCGGTATTTCAGAAACTGATGTACAGTTAGCCCAGACATCAAAAGCTACTGTTATTGGTTTCAATGTTCGAGCCGACAAGGCAGCAAGAACACTGGTTGAAAACGAAGGTCTTGAACTGCGTTATTACAGTGTCATCTATGATCTGATTGATGATGCGAAAGCTGTCATGAGCGGTATGCTTGCTCCTGAACTACAAGAAGAAATTCTTGGTGTCGCTGAAGTGCGTGAGATCTTTTCATCGCCAAAATTTGGATCAATCGCAGGTAGCATGGTGATAGAAGGAACGGTCTTTCGTAGCAAACCAATCCGTGTTCT
>JABIPQ010000075.1 GCA_018698975.1 Gammaproteobacteria bacterium | reverse complement strand
CAAGCCAGCTGACAGTGCCTTGTTCATTCCTGCCAAGTGCCGCCTTTTGCAAAGCATCCAGCGAGGCTTTTTGGCCAACCATGGCCTGTAATTTACTGCGGCGTTCATTCAGCTCATTGTTAGTGGTCTTGATGTTCTGCCGTGTTTTATCAATTTTTCCATTCAGTGATTGTTGGCTCGATTCGTGAGCAGTCTGCTTTTCCATCAGCTGCCTGAGATTTTCCTCAAGGCCTTCCAGGTCTGAGGCATCCGGCATTTCCAGGTTTTCAAGTTCATGCTTCAGAGCTGATTTACGCTGCTTGCCACGCTCCACAATGTTTTCCAGGTGATTAATGCGTTCCTGCTCAACTTCTGCCTTCTGGGAGGTTTCGGCTGAATCTTCATTAAACTGATCCCACTCAATCTGCCATTGATGCATTTTTTCTTCAGAGCTTGCCAATGTCGAGGCCGACTCCTGCTCACTACTGCGGGCCACTTCAAGCCTGGGTGACACGTCAGTAATAGCACTTTCAAGCTCTGCAATTTTAGTGACATCTTGTTCCAGCTCGCTCTGAAAATGTACAAGTGATTGCTTTATTTCGCCAAGATCCAGTTCCAGCTGCTGCTTGCGTTGTCCCTGATACTCAATATTTTGTTCAATCCGGGATATGTCGCTGCCTAATGAATAATAGGTACTCTGGATTTCCTGATAAGCATCATTAGATTCAGTGCTTTCCTGACGCATTTTTTCAATATCAGCTTCCAGTGAGCGCGTTCTTGCCACACTGGCTTCCAGTTTAATCTCCAGCTCGCTGATTTTCTCGCCAGCTGAGGTTACTGTGTTATTGAAACGCTGCCATCTGAGCGTTTGCAGGTTAGCAGTGGTATCGCGTTCCTGCTGTTTAAATTCTTTATACTTTTCTGCTGCCCGGGCCTGGCGCTGGAGATGTTGCAATTGTCGCTCAAGCTCCTCACGAATATCCGTCAGCCTCTCGAGGTTTTCCCGCGTACGTTTAATGCGATTTTCAGTTTCTCGTCGTCGTTCCTTATACTTTGAAATGCCGGCGGCTTCTTCGATAAACACGCGCAGCTCTTCAGGCTTGGATTCAATGAGATTAGACACCATGCCCTGCTCAATAATGGAATAACTGCGCGGTCCCAGCCCGGTGCCAAGAAAGATATCCTGAATATCCCGGCGGCGGCACTTGGTACCATTAAGCATATAGGTGGACTGGGCTTCTGTATTCACAATGCGCTTTACTGAAATTTCAGTAAAAGCGGCATATTCGCCCTTGATGGTATGGTCTGAATTATCAAAGATCAGCTCGACCATGGCCTGGCCAACAGGTTTTCTGTTACTGGAGCCATTGAAAATGACATCGGTAAGATTCTCACCACGCAACTTGCTGGCTGAGCTTTCACCCATTACCCAGCGGACAGCGTCAATGATGTTGGATTTGCCACAGCCGTTGGGACCAACGACGGCACAAAGATTACTGGGGAGGTTGACTGTTGTCGGGTCTACAAACGACTTGAATCCTGCAAGTTTAATACTTTTAAGTCGCATTGATTATGAATACCCTGAAGCCAAGAGGACTTTCTAATTATTGGAAGAATTTTATCCGATATGGAATGCAAACTCATTAAGAATTTGCCCACAAAGCTGACAAATTTTCTGACAGATACCGAATGTTTTTCGGATTAAGGAAATACTGCTTCAGGAACACTGCAGTTTGTTACTGATATGGCTAATAGTGGTATTTAACTTTCAGTGATAAAATGCCCGCCTTTCAGACAGTGAGCTCATAACAGCTTGAATCTTATATTATTTTTAACATTGAAAGATCGCATGATGATTCTTACAAGGTTTAATTGATATACAGATACAATTGCTCACATTTATAGCACTAATGAATATGCCAGTAGTCCTAATTATGGGTTTTCCCGAAAGATGAGTATCTTTGCCCTTCCAACAGCATTTTTTCTCACCTTGGTCGCTATTCTTGTGCTTAGGCCGCTAGCCAGCAAATTCGGACTTGTAGACAAGCCTGGTGGTCGAAAAACCCATAGCAAAGACACTCCACTAATTGGTGGGCTTGGCATATATCTGGGATTGTTACTTGGCTGCCTTTTCAATGCTGAAGTCATGGCGCATTATCAGCCTTTGCTGCTGATATCTTCCCTTTTGCTCCTGACCGGACTGGTCGATGACTATTTCCCCTTATCTGCTATAGCCAGACTGGGAATCCAGATAGTAGCCGCATGGCTAATGTACACCCTGGGCGAGAACCAGTTAGTAAGTTTAGGAAAATTATTCGGAGACAGTGAGTTGTTTCTGGGGCGTTACAGCATGCTGATGACGATATTTGCGACTGTCGGCGTAATTAACGCGATCAACATGATAGACGGGATGGATGGTTTATCCGGAGGGATGGTGATTATCTGCCTGGCATTGCTTGGAATCTCTGCAAGTGTTACTGGCAATAACCCGGCACTCCTCTCTTTTACCTTGATCGCCATCTGCTGTCTGGCGGCCTTTTTAGTACTAAATTTCCGAGCGGCGTTTAACAAGCCTGCATTAATCTATCTGGGAGATTCGGGCAGCACCTTACTTGGCTTCATCCTTGCCTGGTTATTGATTGAGAGCTCACAAGGGGGTGGCGACAGAGTAATCCCCGCCACAGTTGCGTTGTGGTATCTGGCGATTCCGCTGATGGATACGGTGTATCTGTTTATCGCCAGACCGCTGAGCGGAAAATCGCCTTTTGAACCAGGCACAGATCATCTCCATCACCTGTTAGCGGCGCATGGGATTTCAAAAGACAAGGTGGTGTTACTGCTTTACGGCGGGGGGCTACTTTTAGGAATGGCCGGACTGTGTATTCTTTACATGCCGGATTTGGAGAGGTTTTCTTTATATCTCTTTATTGGAATCTTTCTGCTGTACAGCTTCATCATGCGAAAAGAGAAGCAACAACCCGCCCCCCCTGAATAATCTATACAAGCTTACTTGGATAAAGCGTCTATTATTTGTTTTACTGCGGCCTCAGATGAAAACGCTGATGCAGACAACGCTTTACACCTTTCACTTACCATCGGGTCATCATTTTCATCTGCGCTTAATTCACGGGCAAACTGAGTCAGTTTTTCCAGCGAATTATCATTGACCACT
The DNA here is from genome assembly GCA_018698975.1 of Gammaproteobacteria bacterium. Taxonomy (GTDB): domain Bacteria; phylum Pseudomonadota; class Gammaproteobacteria; order Pseudomonadales; family Pseudohongiellaceae; genus Eutrophocola. The sequence goes on along the minus strand of JABIPQ010000075.1, from coordinate 2 downwards.
TT
>JABIPQ010000009.1 GCA_018698975.1 Gammaproteobacteria bacterium | reverse complement strand
TATCCCTTGTGGGAGCGGTTTTAACCGCGAAGAACGCAGCTCCTTTCCTTCGGGACTGAAGTCCCTCCTACAAAAACCGCTATCCCTTGTGGGAGCGGTTTTAACCGCGAAGAACACAGCTCCTTTCTTCGGGACTGAAGTCCCTCCTACAAAAACCGCTATCCCTTGTGGGAGCGGTTTCAACCGCGAAGAACACAGCTCCTTTCTTCGGGACTGAAGTCCCTCCCAACACAACAACTATGTGATCCCGCTTTCCTGTTGGTTCAAGGCGTTAATATAAATCTCAATCTGCTCTAGCCGGTCAAAGGGGTCAGTTAACTCCAGCAAGGCCTGCTTGTCGCGGTTTGAAATTGGCAGTAATTCACTCAAGCGCCAGGCAATTTCTCGCAGGTTATCGAAACTGATTTCCAGTTTTAATTCTTCAATAGCAGGATGTTTTGCCAAACCATGGAGCAAATCTACATATTCGTTGAACTGCTCACCCACATCTATGGGGTCTGAATCAAGTGAATCATGATCCCTGAATACCACCTCTGCCCTGCACAGATCGTTTTCCTCGCGCCATGATTCAATAATTTTGAAGGTCATCTGACCTTCTACGGTTATGCCCAGCAAGCCGTTGGGAAGCTGATTCCAGTCTACGACAGTGCCGTAAGTACCGATGCGGTGGATATCGAGTTTCTGACCCTTAAGTGCCACTTCGCTGCCTGTCTGAATCAGTACTACACCAAAGCCGGTCTGATCTTTCAGGCACTGTCTGATCATATCCACATAACGGGACTCAAAAATCTGTAAAGAGATTCGTCCCTTGGGAAACAAAATGGAATTCAGGGGAAATAGTGGAATGGTTTCCAATGCTTACCTCTTTGTACTCATTTTTCTAACCGTCCTGCCTGATAACCGTCTTGATATTGTGCTTAATGTTGATGAACTCAACAATTATTGGCGGCTGCCAAGGGCCTCAGCCAGCCGCATATGTATTCCTTCGAATCCGCCGTTGCTCATGATGACAACGTGGTCACCGGCAACCACTTCTTTTAATAAGTCATCAATAATCTCGTCAGTTGAAGGATAATTCCGGAAATCTGACAGCGATTCACTGGCAATTGATGCAAGATCCAATTTACTCGCTTCTGATTTATACCATATCACCAGATCTGCTTTATCTAGTGAAGCCGCCAACGTTTTTTGATGGTATCCCATTTTCATGGTATTGGAGCGGGCCTCAATCACGCAAATCAATCGGCCTGACTCACCGTTTTCATTCAGACGCGCACGAAAACCATCCAGCGTGGTTTTTATTGCGGTGGGATGATGGGCAAAATCATCATAAATTTTTACACCGGCAAACTCTCCAAGTAATTCCAGTCGACGCTTCACACCGGCAAAAGCAGACAGTGCGGCGCAGCCTTTTTGCAGGGAAACGCCCGCATGGGCCGCTGCAGCAAGTGCTGCCACACCATTTTGAATATTGTGATCACCAAGTAGCTCCCAGTTAACTTCGCCGCTATTTTCACCATCATCTGCGACATAGGTAACACGATAATGAGAGCCCTGTTTATCCAGAGATGTAACACGCCACTGCGCTGCTGGATCATCCTGCAGATCAAAATATTCTTTTTCAGACCACAACCCTCTGGCAAAGACTTCTTCCAGATTTTTATTATGTAGCGGGGCTATCACTAAACCGTTTTGCGGAATGGTTTTCAGCAAATGATGGAACTGGGTCTGGATAGAAGCAAGATCAGGAAAAATATCCGCATGATCATATTCAAGATTTCCCAGGATGGCAGTTTTAGCCCGGTAATGAACAAACTTTGAACGCTTGTCGAAAAAAGCACTGTCATATTCATCCGCTTCAATCACGAAGAATGGCGATTTGCCAAGACGTGCAGAACAGGAAAAATTCTTCGGCACGCCGCCCACCAGGTAGCCAGGCTCCAGACCAGCGTATTCCAGTATCCAGGTCAGCATGCTGGTAGTGGTGGTTTTACCATGAGTCCCTGCCACCGCCAGCACCCAGCGATCTTGCAAGACATGCTCGGATAACCACTGAGGGCCAGAGCAATAAGACAGATTGTTCTCAAGGATATACTCCACGGCAGGATTCCCGCGCGAGCAAGTATTGCCAATAACAATCATGTCTGGACTGACTGCATCTGAGCCAGAAAAATGCGCAGGATCATAGCCCTGGGACAAAGCAATGCCCTGTTCTTCCAGCTGGGTACTCATGGGAGGGTAAACATTTTGATCAGAACCGGAGACTTCATAACCAAGCTCCTTGGCCAATACAGCCAGGCTGCCCATGAAAGTCCCGCAGATTCCCAAGATATGTATATGCATGTACTGATTGTCTCAAATGACCATGAAGCTAGCTACAAAATGCAGGGAATCTTTTTAAAGATTGTAGAGATCATGAGGAACATTGCACTTTTAGATATTTTTGGGCGAACTGCGTTCGCCATTGGCGGATGACGCTGCGCTTTTCCGCCCTACATATATCTCGAAGAAGTGTAACCCGGAAGGCGCAGCGTCATCTCGAAGCTCTGTAGGGCGGAAAAGGCCGCAGGCCGTCATCCGCCGATGGAAGGCGCAGCCTTCCCAAAAAAGCTCAAATCCCGGTAGCGCAGTAGCTACTGCAGACCATCAAACCTGTCTTACACCCAAACAATTAAGTAGAATAGCGGCTTCATAATTTGGAGTTATCTATGTCTGGAAACAATATCTTTTATGCCCAGTCTGGTGGTGTGACCGCAGTAATCAATGCCAGCGCCTGTGGCGTAATCGAGACTGCCAGAGCCCATCCCGAACTCGGTAAAGTCTATGCGGGTCGTAATGGCATCATTGGGGCCCTGCGTGAAGAGCTCATCGATACCAGCTTTGAAAAAAAAAGCACAATCGCAGCGCTGCGCCATACACCTGCAGGCGCTTTTGGTTCGTGCCGCTACAAATTAAAAAGCGTGGATGAAAACCGTGCGGAATATGAACGCTTGATAGAGGTTTTTAAAGCGCACGATATTGGTTACTTTTTTTACAATGGCGGTGGTGATTCCCAGGATACTGCCCATAAGGTAAGCCAGCTCAGCCAGGAAATAAATTACCCAATTACCTGCATCGGGATTCCCAAAACCGTTGATAACGATCTGCCCATCACCGACAACTGTCCCGGTTTTGGTTCTGTTGCCAAATATGTAGCCGTATCTATTCGTGAAGCAGGACTGGATGTAGCTTCTATGTGTGAAAGCTCAACCAAGGTGTTTGTCATGGAAGTCATGGGACGCCATGCGGGCTGGATTGCCGGTGCTGCAGGACTTGCTGCAGAACAGGACGGCGATGCACCACACATCATCGTGTTTCCCGAGATTGCATTTGATAAAGAGGCTTTTCTTGCCAAAGCCAAAAGCTGTGTTGATCAGTACGGCTATTGTGCCATTGTTGTTTCTGAAGGCGCCCATTATGAAGACGGCACTTTCCTCGCCGATCAGGGCACAACCGATGCCTTTGGTCACGCTCAACTTGGCGGCGTTGCCCCCACCCTGGCAAATATGCTGAAAGACGCACTGGGCTATAAATATCACTGGGCGGTATCCGATTACTTGCAGCGTGCTGCACGCCACATTGCCTCAGGCACTGATGTGGAGCAGGCCTATGCCATGGGTAAGGCTGCTGTGGAGTTCGCCCTGGCAGGTAAAAATGCAGTGATGCCTACTGTGGTCAGAGACAGTTCTAGCCCCTATAGATGGCATATTGGTGAAGCCAATCTCGCAGATGTGGCCAATGTAGAAAAAATGATGCCACGCGATTTTATTACTGAAGACGGCTTTGGTATTACTGCCGCTGCCAAAGAATATTTTGCGCCTTTAATTCTTGGTGAAGATTATCCGCCTTATAAAAACGGACTGCCGGATTATGCGCGTCTACAAAAAATTCTGGCAGACAAAAAACTGCCGGACTGGCCTGAATAATAAATTTTACATAACAGTCTGATTAACCAGACGGAAAGAAACTATGCTCCTCGACATCTTTGCCATCATCTCGCCAGTCTTCATCTGTGCCATGATCGGTTATACCTGGGTCAAACGCGGGCATGTTTTTGAAACCCCCTTTGTCTCGAAACTGGTGATGAACGTAGGTGCGCCCTGCCTGATTTTTTCCACCTTCATGGATATTGAAATGGAGCAGGAAGCGTTTATTTCCATGGCCGGGGCCGCCTTTATTACCATGATGATTTTCGGAGTGATCGGCTGGGTTGTGCTGCGCATAGCCAAACTCGATCAACGCGCTTATCTGCCAGGACAAATCTTCCCCAATGTCGGCAACATGGGTCTGCCCTTATGCCTGCTGGCTTTTGGAGATGAAGGTCTGGCCCTCGGGCTGACTTATTTCACTGTAAATATTGTGTTTGGCTTCACCGTTGGCATGTCTATTTCCTCGGGTGTTCTGTCTGGTAAGGAGCTATTGCGCAACCCCATGTTCTGGACTGTGGTAGTGACTGTCTCACTGGTTTTCGCCGGTGTTAAATCCCCGGCCTGGCTTTACAACACGACTAATCTAATTGGCGGGCTCACCATTCCGATGATGCTGATTGCATTGGGCGTTTCACTGGCGCAATTCAGAATCACCAGCCTGACTCGCAGCATTTCCTTATCGGTGATGCGTCTGGGGCTGGGCTTTATCACAGGCAATGTCATCGCCTCTTTAATGGGACTGGAAGGTGCAGCGCGGGGAATTTTGATTATGCAGTGCTCAATGCCGGTGGCAGTATTCGCCTACCTGTTTGCCATGCGCTATGACCGCCAACCCGAAGAAGTGGCTGCCACGGTTGTTATTTCAACAGTGATGTCATTCCTGCTGCTGCCAGCGCTGTTGTGGTATGTGTTGCCTTAAAGCAGTTACAAGTTACAAGACAATGATGATTTGCGAGGTTCCAGGGAACAAGTAATTTTTGGTGTATTGCTTTTTAACCTTTCGCGGTTGAAACCGCTCCTACATATACTGGATATCAATGTATTCAACTGAGCAGTTTGTTTGCAACTTGTATCTCTTCCTCCCCGTGACCTGCTCCTTCTCTTATTGTAGAATGACACCAATTCTCGGGGCAGGGTGCAATTCCCTACCGGCGGTGAAACAGATATTTAACCAAAACTGTTAAGCCCGCGAGCGCTTCGACCCTGGTCGAAGGTCAGCAGATTCGGTGTAATTCCGAAGCCGACGGTTAAAGTCCGGATGAGAGAGAATGCAAGCAAGTTCTGTTTATGACTGTTTTTTAGCTGTCTATAAATGGTCTTCAAGCTGTATGCAGCGTCCTGCTGAGTACACTATGCATTTCCTTTTTTCATGCTCCGCATTTTTATAGTAGTGGTACGTGGAGCAAATAATGAAAAATTTTAACTCAGGTAAAATCGCGTTCATTCAGGCCGGCTGGCATGGCGAGATCGTAGATCGTTGCCGCGAAGGTTTTGCGGCCAGATTATCTGAGCTGGGTTTAGCTGAAAACCAAATTGATTATTTCAAAATGCCTGGTGCTTTTGAGCTTCCGCTTAAATGCAAGCAGCTGCTCGACTCAGGTGACTATGCCATAACTATAGCGGCAGGATTTGTTGTCGATGGAGGCATATACCGCCATGAGTTTGTTGCCCAAAGTGTGGTCAATGCGCTAATGCAAGTTCAGCTGGAACTTGGCTTACCAGTCTTATCTGCAGTGCTGACACCCAAGGAATTTGATGAAAAAAACGCCTCTCACCAGAAATTTTTCTTTGATCATATGCTGATCAAGGGACGGGAAGCAGCAGATGCAGCGCACTCTTTATTGTCAGAAGAGAAAGGAGTTCTTGCCAGGTCTGCGTAGTGGAGGGCTGAAGGCTGAACAATTATGTTTTTAGCCCATCAGAGGCCAAATAGTTTCTAATAATATTTTTCAGCTTTTAGCTTTTAGACTATGAATTCTGTCGGATGGCACTGCGCTTATCCAACCTACAATACTCTTGTGCCTTGTGCCTTGTACCTTGTACCTTGAGCCTTCTACCTTGCACCTTGCACCTTGCACCTTCCACCTTCCACTTTGCACCTTAAATTTTGTATCTATTTTTAAGGCGCCAGCCGCTGTATCTCCCAGGTACGATCACCCTGCAGCGTATATTCAAATCTATCATGCAAGCGGTGTTCACCGCCTTGCCAGAATTCCATTTCAAAGGGGACAACGCGAATACCTCCCCAGAAATCCGGTAGGGGGACTTCTCCCTCGGCAAACTTTTCTTTCATGTGGGCCAGTTGCGTCATCAGAAAATCCCGAGAAGTAATTTTGCGGCTTTGATCCGAAGCCCACGCAGCCAACTGACTGTCACGGGGACGGGAAAGAAAATATTTAACCGACTCTGCAGCAGATATTTTTTCTGCCCTGCCGCAAATTTTTACCTGACGATCCAGAGCGTTCCAGGCAAAAAGCAGACTGACGCGATCATTTTCTGCAATTTCTTTAACTTTACGACTGCCGTAATTGGTGTAGAAAATAAAACCGGTTTCATCGAAATGCTTCAGCAGAACAATGCGTTGGGAAGGCTGGCCATCATCAGAGACAGTACTGATAACCATAGCGGTAGGATCTTTCAGACCAGACCCAATAACCTGATCAAGCCATGTCTGAAATTGTTGTGTAGGATTTTCATCCAGGTCTTCGCGGCGTAGTCCCCCTTGCAGGTATTCACGCCTGAAATTTTCAATATCCATTCAGGAAATTTTCCGTATCAGAACTGGAAGCGCTCGTCATAGACCCGCTTATCGAACTCAAATGTACGCCAGGCTTTGTGGCCAGTGCCATAATCAAAATAGCCGCGACCATGTTTCTTGTTCGCAGCCCATTTACCTACATATTGCGTGCCGTCTTCCCAGCGGTAAGTACCTTCACCAAAAAATACATCATTTTTGAATTCGCCATAATAATTTTCTGTATTTTTCTTCAGGGTGTCTTCAGTGAAGCGGCCTTCTTTAAAGTTTTCTACATGAAAGGCCTGCATGCCCATGCCATTGCGCCGATCATTGCGCCAGTTACCCATGTAGACGTCACCTTTCTTGGTCCACAGGGTTCCGCGGCCATGTTTTTTGCCATTCATGAAACGGCCCTCATACACTTCACCCTCATCATTAAGGGTCAGACGACCAAAACCAAAAAACTTTTCATTAAGAAAATCGCCGCGATAGGTACGCAAACCCCTTTCTGTTTCTTCCACAAGGGTGCCATTACCATTAACACAATCACCACTGATACAGCCCAGCTCGTCATCTTTGGCAGCCAATACTGTACTGCTCAGATAAACACCAAGTAGCAAAAGTGCCCAACGGGGTAAGGTGTACATGCCTGCTCCTGAATTGTTCATGATTTTGGATTGTTTCGTAAATAGAACGGGAATTGTAGCGAATTTTTTAATCGAGGCCTAACCCGGCATCTTTCTTCGGGACTGAAGTCCCTCCTACAAAAAACCGCCATCCCCTGTAGGAGTGGTTTCAACCGCGAAGAACGTCGCACCTTTCTTCGGGACTGAAGTCCCTCCTACAAAAAACCACCATCCCCCTGTAGGAGCGGTTTCAACCGCGAAGAACGTAGCACC
>JABIPQ010000074.1 GCA_018698975.1 Gammaproteobacteria bacterium | reverse complement strand
TTTAGCCTTTAGCCTTTAGCCTTTAGCCTTCAGCCTTTAGCCTTCAGCTTTGAATTCATTCGGGGTTAAAACCCCTCCTACAGTCTATTCACTTTTCAGCGTAATCTGCCTGACTAGCACTCAGGACGTCGGTAAGGCTGCCAGAATTCCACCATCAGCAAGAAAACAACTGCCGGTAGAATAACTGGAATCCTCAGAAGCCAGGAATAGCATCAAGCGCGCAATCTCTTCAGGTTTTGCATAGCGCTTCATAGGTACAGAAGCAGACAGAGCCTTCTGGAAATTTTCCGGCGCATCAGGCATTACCGAACTATGGATAGCATCCATCATGGGTGTTTCCACATATCCCGGGTGCACGGTATTAACCCGCACACCAAACTCAGCCAGTTCCAGTGCTGCCCCTTTCATCATTCCGACCAATGCATGTTTGCTGGTGGTATAAGCCGTGGTTCCTGCCAGCGCAGATAAACCCTGAATTGAAGAGGTCAGAATAATGCTACCGGCTTGCTGTTTTTTCATCAGTGGGATAACAGAACGCATTGACAGCCAAACACCGCGCATATTGACGGCCATGACCTCGTCAAACAAATCAACCGGGTACTCTTCCAGCGGCATATTGGCACCAGCCACCCCTGCATTCAGGACTGCTATATCGATGCGAGCAAACTTTTTCTGTATATAGGAAATTGTTTTTTCCACCTGCTCCTGGCTGGTAATGTCGGTACTTACTATATTAAAAGACCCACCATGTTCTTTGATTTCTTCCATGGCTGCCGCGTCATCTTCGAGCTTGTCAGCATCACTGTCCGCCATGATTACTCTGGCCCCTTCAGACAAAAATAATTTTGCGGTGGCCAGACCGATCCCTCCGGCAGCTCCGGTTATAAATGCGACTTTATCTTTTAATTTTTGCATTCTTTAATTAAATACACTTTTTTACTTTTATTATTTTTATATTTACAAAGAAGCCTGTTTGTCCGCATGATATGAGGACCTTACCATCGGTCCGCTTGCGACATGATGAAACCCCATATCCATACCAATACTAGCGTATTCATCGAACTCATCGGGATGTACAAAACGTTCAACGGGCAAATGATCTCTGGATGGCTGTAAATATTGTCCAATGGTGACCATATCTATCTTATGGGCATACATATCTTCCATTACCTGTATGACTTCCTCTCTGGTTTCACCAACGCCCACCATGATGCCGGATTTTGTCAGTACATCAGGTGCCATCTCTTTATATTGCTTTAAAAGATTCAGGGACCATTGGTAATCAGAACCAGGGCGTACTTTTTTATAGAGGCTTGGTACTGTTTCCAGATTATGATTAAAAACATCAGGTGCTGTTCTGGAAAGTATATTGATGGCTATATCCCCTCTACCGCGAAAATCCGGCACCAGAATTTCAAGCTTGATGCCTGGATTCAGGCGTCGGGTTGCTTCTATACAGCGCGCAAAATGGTCGGCACCACCATCACGCAGGTCATCTCTATCTACTGAAGTCACCACAACATAGCTCAGGCCCATTTCTGCAATAGCTTCAGCCAGCTCAAGGGGTTCATTTTCCATCAGGGCATTGGGTCTGCCATGGGCGACATCGCAAAATGGACAACGCCTGGTACAGATATCACCCATAATCATGAATGTCGCAGTACCTGAGCTAAAACATTCACCAAGGTTGGGGCAGGACGCTTCTTCACAGACAGAGCTGAGTTTATGTTTTCTCAGGGTCTGGCGAATTTTTTCCACTTTTTCATTATTGCCCAATGTTACGCGAATCCATTCAGGCTTTCGGGGCATCTCAATGGTGGGAATAACCTTCACAGGAATACGGGCAACCTTGTCAGCCCCGCGTAACTTTTCACCCTGTACAACAGGTTTCATATTTTCAGTGTTTGCCATAAAGGTCTTCGTAAGTAAAAAGGGAATAAAAAGCGATTATATCAGATTGGCTGACAAGACCTTCATCAACCTGGTCTGGGTTTCCAACAATAGATTATCAGGGAAGTCAGTCACATAATTCCTGATTTGCGTGACACCCAGGCCTGGATATCCGCAAGGGTTAATATAACTGAAAGGCTGCAGATCCATATCCACATTCAAACTGAGGCCATGGTAAGAGCGGCCATTTTTTATCCGCAATCCCAATGCAGCAATCTTGTCCTCTCCCACATAAACACCTGGTGCGCTTTTCCGGGTGGTTGCTGTGATGTCAAATGATGCCAGCACCTCTATTATTGAGTTTTCGATCAGATCCACTAGCTGCCTAACCCCGATTTTACGGCGCTTGATATCAATTAACAGGTAAGCAACCAGTTGGCCGGTTCCATGATATGTAACCTGCCCTCCCCGATCAGTGTTAACAACCGGAATATCGTGGGGATCAAGAATATGTTCATTTTTACCGGCCTGCCCCAAAGTAAATACTCGCCGGTGTTGTAGCAGCCAGCATTCATCAACATGATGAGCTTCCCGTTCAATCGTGAAGGTCTTCATACTTGACCAGGTATCCAGATAATCGACTGTACCCAGATCTTTGAATTCCAGATGGGGATTAATTTCTGATTCCTGAATGGCGGTCACAATGCCTCGGCAAAGAGATTATCAAGATGGTTTCGGACCAGTAAACAACTGCCTGGCCCCAGACTTTTTCAAAGATCTTATTAAAGTACCATGGCCACACGACCACTGGCTTTCAGATCGTTAAATAGTGCTTGTATCTGCTCCAGCGAATGCGCAGTAATAATGACATTTACTGCCAGGTATTTACCCTCTCGGCTGGGACGATAAGAGATATCCTCATCTCCCAGATCCGGTGCATGAATACGGATAATGTCGACGATGGCTGCGCTATAATCATCAACATCAAGTCCCATGACCTTGATAGGATAACGACAGGGATATTCAATTTTCGGGGATTCTTCTTGTGCCATAAACTTCTACTTTGCCTATTTACATAAGCAGGGCCTGTTCCTGTTATCAGCCAAACAGACTCAGGAAAAACAAATGCAGGAAATCCATTATACGTTTAATAAAGCTACCCCTTTCCACAGCTTCCATGGCAACTACGGGGCCATCATAAAATACCTGCTCGCCCAGTTTTATGGAGACATTGCCCAGAACCTGGCCCACTGTAATAGGTGCTTTCAGGGTTTCATCTATGATCAGCTCAGTTTCAAGATTATCTTCCTGACCACGGGGGATAGTGGCAAATACTTCTTCTGTAATACCGATATCCACAGCATTGATATTACCTGACCAGACCCGTTCAGTGGAGAGCACTTCATTATTGCCAAATAATTGCAGCGTTTGGTAAAAGCGAAAGCCATAAGTCAGTAATTTTTGTGATTCGATTGCCCGCGCATCAGTGCTGTCGGTCCCCATCACCACTGCGATTAATCGCATGTCATCGCGAGTAGCGGAAGCCACTAGGCAATACCCTGCTTCATCAGTATGGCCAGTTTTAATGCCGTCTACATTTCTGTCTCTAAACAACAAACTGTTTCTATTGGGTTGGCGTATTTCGTTAAATGTGAATTCTTTTTCAGAATACATCGCATAATGATTTGGGAATCGTTCAACCAGCGCCCTGGACAAGAGGGCTAAATCACGTGCCGACATTGTATGTTGTGGCATGGGCAGACCAGAGGCGTTCAGGAAATAACTATTGTTCAGACCGAGTAGCTCTGCATGCTGGTTCATCATGTCAGCAAAGGCTTCTTCACTGCCTGCAATATGTTCTGCAATAGCCACACTCGCATCATTGCCAGACTGAATGATCATGCCACGTAGCAAATCTTCCAGCCTTACCTGAGTGCCTTCCTGGATGAACATCTTTGATCCTTCCATCTGCCATGCTTTGACACTGACATGAACCTGATCATCCATAGTGACATTGCCCTGTTCAATTTCATTAGCAGCGACATAGGAGGTCATGATTTTGGTAAGACTGGCCGGCGGAAGCGGGATATCTGCATTTTCTTCAACCAATATCTCACCAGTTTTGGCATCCAGAAGAATATAGCTGGTTGCTGCCACCTGAGGCGGACGTGGAATAATGGATTGCTGCGCATAAAGCGGGCCAGAGGAGATAGCTGCCGCCAACAGGATGCCAGCCCTGAACGTATTAGACCCAGGAGTCCTGAATGAAAAAGCAGTCAGTGCAGTGAAAATCGTTCGCAAACTCAGCATTTTAACCCTCATGAAAAAATTGTAATCAAAATTTCAGTTAACTTGTTTTATTGCCTTACCCTGAACGGGGAACCAAGGCCAGCCTCCACAAAAATCCTTATCAAAGCCTGCAGATCTATTGTCTCATTTACCGGTCCAAGACGCACTCTGTGCAAAAACGTTCCTGTAGATTCATCTGCATCGCTGCGGATAAACACAGGTATTAAAGTATATTCTCTGACTTTTGCCAGTATTTGCCTGGCACTTTCTATATTGCTGAAAGCACCAACCTGAAGAAAATCCTCTCCCGCATCTTGTTCTATCAGGTTTCTTTCCAACAAGACTTCTTCTTGCACTTCAGAGCTGACACTGTTGTCCGTTAACACCCTGTTTTGGCCTGACCCAGGCTGACTCACTGGTTCAAAAGATTCTGGTAACAAGGATTTCACGCGAACCCGCGCAGTGCCATTGGCGGCATAATCCAGCGTTGCCGCTGCCGCATAGGACAGGTCAACAATCCTCTCGTCATGGAAAGGTCCCCGGTCATTTACCCTCACAACTACACTTTTACCATTATCCAGATTGGTGACTTCCAGAAAACTCGGAATTGGCAGAGATTTATGCGCTGCTGTCAGGGTGAACATGTCATAGATTTCACCATTGGAGGTTAAATGCCCGTGAAATTTACGCCCATACCAAGAGGCAGTACCCGTTTCCTCATATCCCGCCTCTGAATCCATCACATAATAGGTTTCCCCATTCACTGTATAGGGACTTTTATTGCCGGCTAGCGTTCGGTTCACTGGCTCTGGAATTACTGGCTGGACTATGGAGAGATCAATTGGTTCGAGCAGAGGACTGTCGTTGGCCATTTCATAACGGCCAGAACCTGTTTTTTGCGGGGAAGTGGGGCTTACACAAGCTGCCAGAGTGACAGCCAGAGAGATTACCAAGAACCTGGTCACTTTAGACCAAATCGTCACTTGTTCATTTACCCTTTGTTAGACAATTGTTAGACAAACGTTTTGATAAATAGATAATGCTGGTTTAACTCATCAGTTTTGCAAACAGCGCCAATTATACCTGATTCAAGGCATCAGGGTTTTATTATGTGTATGAATCGACATTAGAATACCAAAACTGATCATCAGAGTAAGTATCGACGTGCCACCCAGGCTAACCATCGGCAATGGCACGCCCACCACCGGCAAAATCCCACTCACCATGCCAATATTGACGAAAACATAAACAAAAAAGGTAAGAATAATACTGCCTGCCAATAATCTGCTAAACGTATCCTGCGCCATCGCAGCAATAAAAAGGCCCCGACCGATTATCACCAAATAAAGAACCATAATAAACAGCATACCCAGCAAGCCAAACTCCTCTGCCAGAACAGCGACAATAAAATCAGTTTGTCCTTCCGGCAGAAAATCCAGACGTGACTGAACACCATTGAGCCAGCCCTTGCCGTATACACCACCAGAGCCAATCGCGGTCTGGGACTGAATAATATTCCAGCCCGTTCCCAGCGGATCACTTTGTGGATCAAACAGAGTCTTTACACGTTGCTTCTGATAATCAGACATGTAAAAAATCCAGAGCGCCGGACTGGACAATATTGCTACACCAAGGAATGAGAACACCAGTTTCCAGTTGATACCTGCAAGCAAGATAACGAACATCCCTGAAACTGCTATCAGCAATGCCGTACCCAGATCAGGCTGAATTGCAATTAATGCAGTGGGCAGCATGATTAACACCAGCGCCCAGAAGATATGTTTAAAACGCGGTGGAATGGCGCGTTTTGAGAAATAGCCTGCCACGCACAGCGGCAAAACTATTTTCATAATTTCCGAGGGTTGAAAACGGGGAATGAGTGGAAAATCAAGCCAGCGTTTCGCACCTCCACCTACACTGCCGTAAAAAATCACCAGCCCCAGCAAGGCCATGCTGCCGAGGTACATCCAGGGCGACCAGCGTCTGAGAATTCTGATATCAACCTGTGCCATAAACAACATAGCGAAAATCGAGAGGATAATGAACGCAACTTGACGTCTCATCATTGAGATATTGCCGTCAGTAGCGCTGTAAAGCACCATCAGGCCAAAACCCAGCAAAATGAACAATGCAACCAGAAGGGGAAAATCTATGTGCAGGTATTCCCACACGCTTTTGCGACGGCCAAGATCCTTGCCGATATACCCCATATGCCTGATAAAGTCCTGACTACTCAAGCTTTCACCATTACAATTTCAGACTATTCATTAAAAGTGGCAAGCTGCCTGTCATTCTCAGACAACGCATTGATATTTTCACCGGACGCTGCTCCAACCATAGAGCCTTCAGCTGATAAAAAGCCTTCAGCTGGTATTGCCTCATCGACCTCTTCGCCCTCTTCCGATATCTGTGGAAAACGATATTCAGACTTTAATTCACCTTCATCATCAAGAAGATAGGCATCGAGAATTCTCCGGGCAACAGGGCCGGCTACAGAACTGCCAGCCGCGCCATGTTCAATAAAAACAGCCAGTGCAATTTTGGGGTTATCTACAGGAGCAAAAGAAATAAACCAGGCATGCTCACGATATTTTTCCGCAACCTCATCTGCACGATCATAATCATCAGGTATGGCAATCACCTGAGCTGTTCCTGATTTTCCTGCCATACGGTATTTCATGGGTTCTACAGCAGCAATATAGGGATAGGCCGAACCATAGGTTCTATATTCCCCACCATAGCCACGGCTAACAACCATCTCCATAGATTCGGCGATAAAATCCCAGTGATCTGGATTGTTGATTTCAATATCAGGAAGGAAACTTGATGCCTGAGAGTAGTTTGAATCAGTGCCAATTTTTTTCAGGACCGCAGGCCGATACCATTTTCCCTTATTGGACATCAGCATTGTTGCCGTTGCCAGCTGCAGAGGAGTGGCTTCTGTATAACCCTGCCCCACATAGGAATTAATTGTTTCACCGGGATACCATGATTCCCCCATGGTATTCATCTTCCATTCCCGGGAAGGTAAGGTACCGGTGCTTGCCTGAGGCAGGTCCAGACTGACATTTCGCCCGAAACCAAAACGAAACAGAAAATCATGCATCTCGTCTATGCCCATATCCATGGCCAGATCCCAAAAATACACATTGCACGATTGATAAATAGCCCGTTGCATGTCCACAGTGCCATGGCCAGTTTCATTTGACCACCAGGTCCAGTCGTAATGCTTATGATTGCCAAGTTGATACCAGCCAGGATCATGGACAGTGTCTTCCGGAGTACGAAATCCCCCATTGAGCGCTCCTAGACTGATAAAAGGCTTCACCGTTGAGCCCGGCGAGTATTTCGCCAAAGCGCGATTATAAAGTGGCGTTAATACCGGATCATTTAACAAGGCATAATCTTTTTGGCTAATCCCCTGAACAAATAAATTGGGGTTGAATGCTGGCTTGCTCACCATTGCCATGATGCCGCCGCTTTCCGGATCTATGGCTACAACAGAGCCACGAAAATCTCCAAGAGCATCCACAGCAGCTTTTTGCAAATTGCTGTCCAGATGCAAAACGATGTCTTGCCCTGGTATCGGATCAGTCCTGTCCAGCACATTCATTATTTGTCCGCGAGCATTTTTCTCGACAGTCTGATATCCCACCTGCCCATGCAGAATGTCCTCGTAAAATTTTTCTACACCTGATTTTCCGATCTGATGAGTACCACTGTAATTTACTGGATCAACTTTTCTTAATTCATCTGTAGTAATACTGCCCAGGTAGCCAACTGAGTGTGCAAAATTTTCAAGCTCTGGATAATGTCTGACAAGTTCCGCTTCTACGCTGACTCCTGGCAAACGAAACTGGTTTACGGAAATTTTTGCTATTTCTTCTTCACTGAGGTTATAGCGAACGGGCACTGAGGAGAACGGGACACTGCGATTTTTTAATCGACTGCGAAATTTTTCAATATCTTCATCAGAAAGAGTTATCAGTGAACTGACTATTTCAACCATGCCATCAATATCTCCGGAGTGTTCTCTAACCATTGAAAGCGTAAAACTGGGAATATTTTCAGCAAGCAAAATGCCGTTGCGGTCATAAATCAATCCACGTGTAGGTACGACAGACTGAACATGAATACGATAACTGTCGGATTTGGTGGAATAATAGTCGTGTTGATTTACTTGAAGATAAAAAAGACGAGCAAATAAAGCGAGCAAGAGAAGAAATACAAAAACACCACCGATGATTATGCGCGACAAGACTATTTGTCGTTCGAGTGGGTGATCTTGTAACGTGATCTTTTCAGTCATTGCTGATATCACTAATAGTCAAAATATTTCTTCACACTTTTAATAAAAAAACAATATTAAAAAAAGTGATTGGTTTCCATCAACTGCAATCAAAAATTATTTACTACATCAGGCCTGATAATTTTTTATTCGCGATGGTACGGATGCCCTGCAAGAACACTCCAAACCCTGTATATCTGTTCTGCAACGACAATTCTAACAATAGTATGTGGCAATGTTAAAGCGGAGAGTGACCATATTTCATTTGCGGCATCAAGGCATTCACGAGAAAGCCCATCTGGTCCACCTACCAACAAGGCAAGATCCTGTCCGTTTTCCATCACTTTGTTGACTTTCCCGGCTATTACTTCCGTGTCAAAGGACTCGCCTTTTACATCAAGCGCCACCAGATACTGCTTACGCGTGACGGCATTTAGCAACGCTTTTCCTTCGGTTTCACACAATCTTGCTATATCCGGATTGGCTTTTGACCTTTTCGCCAGGGGTATTTCACTAACGATTAGTTCAAAATTTCTGGGAAGCCGCTTTTTATACTCACTGACAGCCTCTTCAACCCAGACAGGCATTTTTGTACCAACAGCGATCAAATTTATTTTCATTTATTCAGTGAAATTCAATAGCAACAACAAACGCGCTTATTCTTCTGACTCAGAAGGTTTCATACCCCACAGAGATTCCAGGTCATATAACTTCCTGACTTCCTCCATCATTACATGAACGATGACATCACCCAGATCAATTAGAACCCATTCGCCCTGTCTCTGGCCTTCCATTCCGATAACAGTATTACCCGCATCTTTTACTTTTTTTGCCACATCATCAGCCAACGATTTTACATGTCTGCTAGATGTCCCTGTCACTACAATCATATAGTCGGTAACAGTAGTGATCTGCGATACGTACAAGCAGGAAATTTCTCTTCCTTTCATATCGTCAAGAGTAGTAATGACAAAGTCTCTCAGTTCTTCTGCATTCAAGATGCAACCTCCCGGGTATAAAGCTTTTGTGTATTTATATAGTGAATAATGGATTCTGGTAACAATCCGCTCAAACTTTTCTCATGCTGAATTTTTTCCCTAATCAAGGAAGAGGATATATCCAGCAGTTCAAAATCGGTAATAAATATTTTCCCTTCATTAAATTGCTTCAGCATTTCTAATGAATCTACTTTTCGTTCTTCAAATTCTTTCTGCAAAGTTGGTGCAAAGTTAAATTCGTAACCGGGTCTTCCTGCAACAACAAGATGCACTAATGAAAATATTTTTTGCCAGCAATACCAGGTATCCAATGTATTGAAAGCATCTTGCCCGAGAATGTAATACAACCTGGCATCCGGGTTTTCATGTCTGATGGCTTGCAAACTTTTCAGTGTGTAGGAAGGCTCGGCCGATCTGCACTCACGTTCATCAATGGACAGAAAAGGATTCTCATTCGCCACAATTTGCAACATTGTCAGTCTGTGTTTACTGGAGGTAAAAAGCGCATTCTTGTGCACGGGCTGGCCGCAAGGCAACAAACGAACTTCATCTAGCTGAAGCTTTTCAAGTGAAGACAGGGCAATATTCAGGTGCCCAAAGTGAACCGGGTCAAACATGCCACCCAACAGGCCAAGCTCTTTTCCTCGTTCTGGATTGGCAGTCACTTATTTGTTTAACACGTGTCCGTCACCCAGCACGACATATTTCTCGGATGTGAGCCCTTCCAGCCCCACGGGTCCGCGAGCATGAATCTTGTCTGTGGATATACCGATTTCCGCACCAAGGCCATACTGAAAACCGTCGGCAAAACGCGTTGATGCATTAATCATCACTGAGCTTGAATCTACTTCCCGCAGAAAGCGCCTGCCACGGCCGTAGTCTTCAGTAACGATTGTATCTGTGTGTTGTGAACTGTGGGTATTGATATGTTCAATGGCCTCATCGATTCCTGAAACCACTCGAATTGAAAGCACAGGACCAAGATACTCAGTATTCCAGTCTTCTTCAGTGGCTTTTATGGCACCAGATATAAATGCGCAGGTCTTTTCGCAGCCGCGTAATTCAACATTGAAATCACTATACACCTGCTCAAGTTGTGGCAATACAATTTCGGCCATGGAATCTGCAATCAGCAAAGTTTCCATGGCATTGCACACACCATAACGGTTTGTTTTCGAATTCAGGGCAATATTTACTGCCTTGGTAATATCTGCACCATCATCGATATAGACATGACAAATACCATCCAGGTGTTTAATAACTGCCACTTTGGCATCACGGCTGATGCGCTCGATCAATCCCTTGCCACCACGCGGAACAATAACGTCCACATATTCAGGCATGGTGATGAGCTCCCCTACTGCAGAGCGGTCCGTGGTTCCGACAACCTGAACTGCAGTTGCAGGTAAGCCTGTAGCTTCAAGCCCCTGACGAATACAGTCGGCAATTGCCTGGTTTGAATGAAAAGCCTCGGAACCTCCCCTCAGAATCGTCGCATTGCCTGATTTCAGACATAAACTCGCGGCTTCAACAGTCACATTCGGTCTCGACTCATAAATAATGCCAATAACACCAAGCGGTACGCGCATACGGCCAACCTGTATGCCACTGGGCATATAACGCATGTCAGTGATTTCACCAATGGGATCAGAGAGCGCGGCCACCTGTCGCAAGCCTTCCAGCATCGATTCTATTCTGGCCGGGGTTAACTCAAGTCGATCCAGCATCGCTGAATCAAGGCCCTTTTCTTCCCCGGCTTTAAGATCTTTTGCATTGGCTCTGGCCAGAGTATCCCGGGTGGAATCTATTGCATCCAGAGCAGCAAGTAGCGCAGCATTTTTAACACTGGTATCAGCTGCAGCCATAATACGAGACGCAGCCCTGGCATTCTGCCCGAGTTCCTGCATCTGTAATTTGATGATTTTTTCTGCCTCTGTCATTGCTTAACTGGCTCAAGTATTCAAAACACTGATTATACCTCACTTCGCTATTTCAGGCATTCAGTGCATAACTTAAGGACCCTGATTAACAATATCGTGCAAAATCTTTGCATTTCCCTTGATCAGTTTTTCTTTGTCATTACGCTGCAACTTTTTGATGCGCGCTTCAATGACCGAAGCTTCACTACGATCCTGAACTGCCATGGACCAGACTTTTTTGAGCGGCCCTTTGCCTCGCAGGCTCTTCGCTCCTTTCACATCACCTTCATGCTCAGCTATGCGCCTGCTAACATCGGTTGATATCCCTGTGTATAGCAAGCCTGCTTTCGTGCGCAGTATGTAGACAAACCAGTCAGATTTCATTTCATAATTACCCAGAGATTCCCTCAAGAACCAAAACATGCATATTTCATGATTATCCCATGCTGGAGGCTTTTGACTGGAAATTTTCATCAATTCCCTGTATAAATGCGCCCCTAAATTTTGCGGGGCATAACCCAGCTTCTCCCAAAGGAAATACCTTCAGATGCTCAAGATTCAGACTTTAAATCAAATCTCTGATAAGGGACTGGTTCGATTTCCAAAACAAGACTACCAGGTTGGACAGGATATCAAGAATGCTGATGCCATTCTGGTGCGCAGTCAAAAACTATCCATGGAAAATATCAATAGCAACCTGAAAGCAGTCGCCCGCGCTGGGGCCGGTGTCAATAACATTCCCGTTGATAGCTATACCAAAGAAGGGATAGTCGTATTCAATACCCCTGGCGCCAATGCCAATGCCGTTAAGGAACTTGTGCTGTGCGGCCTGTTACTTTCTTCAAGGGGCATTTTACAAGGGATTAATTGGGTCAACAGCCTGTCTCCAGAGATGGACGGCGCCGAAATGTCCAAACTCATTGAATCCCAGAAGAAAAACTTCAAAGGGATGGAGCTTAAGGGCAAAACCCTTGGCATAATTGGTCTTGGAGCAATCGGCGCAATGGTTGCTGACGCAGCCATTCAAATGGGCATGAAGGTACTTGGCTATGATCCGGCGATTTCTGTGAATGCTGCCTGGCGTCTTGCCAATCAAATCGAAAAACAGGAAAACCTGACATCACTGATTTCCAGGTCCGACTTTGTCACACTGCACTTACCTGTTCTGGAGTCCACACGAAATCTGATCGACCGCAAGGTCATCAACTATTTTAAATCCGGAGCAGTTCTACTGAATTTTTCCAGAGACGCCATCGTGGATGAGGGAGCATTACTTGAGGCATTAAATAACGGACGATTGTCCAACTATGTCACTGACTTTCCCTCTCAGGAATTATTAAAAAGTAAAAAAGCCATTTTGCTGCCTCATATTGGTGCCAGCACTGATGAAGCTGAAGAGAACTGCGCCATCATGGCAGTGGACCAGTTACGGAATTTTCTTGAAAACGGCACAATCGAAAATTCAGTGAATTTTCCATCGCTGGCCTTGGAAAAAACAGATAGCTTTCGTATAGCAATCATCAACCAGAATGTTCCCCGTATGCTCGGGCAGATTTTGTCTATACTTGCCGACAAAGACATTAATGTTCTTGATATGCTGAATAAGAGCCGTAACGATGTTGCCTACAACCTGATTGATATTGAAACCAAACCATCTGAAGACACTCTGGATGAAATTCGTGCCATTGAGGATGTCATCAAGGTCTGGTTAATCTAAAGACCTCTTGTTCGCGTAAAGATAACCTGAACATAGTTTAACTCCACAACTTTAATCGCAACTTTAATCGCTATTTTAACCACAACTTTAACCACAACTACAGACACAAGATTCATGGGCAATAATCAGGTTTATAACTTTGGTGCTGGACCGGCTATGCTGCCGATACCAGTCATGCAACAGATCCAGGAAGAGTTTCTTGACTACCGCGGAATGGGAGTTTCTGTCATAGAAATTTCTCATCGCTCCAAGGAGTTCGATGAGGTTATCAATCGCTGTGATGAACTGATCAAGGAACTTTCCGGGCTACCTGATAATTACAGGATTCTTTATACCCATGGCGGCGCTCGCATGCAGTTCTCTGCGGTGCCAATGAACCTGCTGCCTCTGAAACCGGCCAACAAGGCCGTTTACAGTGAGACTGGAAATTTTTCCAAACAGGCCAACGTGGAAGCGCTACGTTATGGCAATATCATCGTCGCCAGCAGCGGTGAAGACTGCAATTACAACAAACTGCCACCATTGACTCGTGACATGGTGCCGGATGACGCCTCATATGCCTATATCACCAGCAATAACACGATCTATGGCACGCAGTACAAGAACTACCCGGAATTGGGCGACATTCCACTGGTAGTGGATGCCACATCAGATATATTTTCCAGACCTCTGGATTTTTCCGGAATCGGTGTGATTTTTGCCAGCATGCAGAAAAATCTGGGGCCTGCGGGCACAGCTCTTACCATCGTGCGCGAAGATTTGATCGGCCATGCTATGGCACTTACCCCATCACTACTTGATTATGCGGTTTACGAGAAATCACACTCTCTTGCAAACACCAACAATACCTTTGCCATTTACACCACATGTCTTGTTATGGAATGGCTTAAAAAGGGAGGTGGCTTAGATGCTATGGCAAAAATGAACGCAACTAAAGCCAATACTCTTTACCAGTTAATGGATAACAGTGACTTCTATTCAGGTACAGCTGACGTGGGCGACCGTTCTTATATGAATGTCACATTCAAATTACCCAATGAAGAACTTACCCAGAGATTTCTTGGTGAAGCGTTGAAAAATGGACTTTACGCATTGAAAGGCCATCGCGTTGTTGGTGGTATCAGGGCGTCTATCTATAACGCAATGCCTTTGGCAGGTTGCCAGGCTCTGGCAGCGTTCATGCAGGAATTTGAACGCACTCACGGCTGATCAGAACAAGACTTTATAGCAATAAATGCTTTTAAATCAGGCTATTGGCTTTGCTGGGCAAGAGCAATATTGTGCTCAATAGTTTCGCGGGCTTTTCTATTGTCCTCATCAACCATGGTCATTGCAGCCCGATAGTCTGCCAGGGCATCCTGCAACATCCCACCGACAAACTTGGCCGTGCCACGATTGTTCACTGCAGACCACTTATCTGAATCTATTGCCATAGCGGTTGAGCAGGCTGCAATTGCCTCTTCAACTTTATTCAGACTGGTAAGCACTGTGCAGTAAGCATTCCAGGCATAGTATCGAGGTAGTTTTTCGTGCCGCAGAGTCGTTCTATTAACTTTTTCAAGATAATTCTCTGCAGCAGTCAGCGCTGCAGTTTTTCTGCCATCCATCAATAATTGTCGAATAGTTTCCACTTCATCCGGTTTCTGAAGCATCAATATTTGTGATGGGATGGATTTTGAATTCACATTAGTGCCAGTACGCTCTGGCTCTGCCTGCAGTACATGAATATTTAAAACACATAACCCCAAAACCGATGCCAGTGTAAAAAAGATCCTGTTTTTCATTGGGCCACTCCGCTTTCGCTGATCAGTATGAAACTAACTGCTACATTGTCCTTTTGATGGATAAATCCGCAAACGACCTGGATACGGGAAAAGTATAATCCCGAAGGAGAGGAAATAACAATGTGACAGTTAATGTCTTAATGATACAAGAAAGCCATTTCAGAAAAAAATTTCAATCAGAAGCGAAAGTTCTTTGTATATTTCAAGACGATTTCAGAGTTGTTGGAGCTTAACTCGGAAAAGGTACCTTCCGAATCAAAGTTATAGTTCACCACCACGTAAAGGTCTTCACCTGCCTGTGGATTCCAGCGTAAACGGCTGTTTAAACCAACACCATTGGAAAAGTTGTCATATTGAATCAGGTTGATCCATGACCATTTGGAATTGAAGGCATAATTGGCATTGGCAGAAATGATCCGGACATCAAATGCGCCTTCCGGCAACTCAATGTCCTGATAATTGTAATTCAGCCCCAGATTGATGTTTTCATTGGGTCGCCAGTCTGCTCTTGCATTTATCTGCATGCGTTTACCATTGTAATAGTCGCCAATATTCAAACTAAAACCCGGTGCAAATTCACGCTGATTGGACAGTCTGGCCTCCATCTGAAAACCGCTGAACGTGTAATCACCAGCAGGAATTACAATACCTGGCCGGATGGTAAAGTCGTTTCTTAGACCTTCCCTGTTGCGAAAGCCGCCAACACCAAGTTGATCGCCACGGTTGGTATTAAAGTTCAGCATCCGCCAGAACCAGTTCTCGCTCTGCATTTCCTTGGTATCAAGGTAGCGTGTATGCCCAAAGCGCATGAATGAAAAAACATTGCGCAAATATTTGTGCCCTCTGAAAAAATATCGCCCTGAGCCGCCAAAATTGATGCTTTCTACCCCTGTGCGATTTGCAAAACCAAGGGCAGGATTAAAATCATCACCAAAATATTCATAATTCATGTTACCGCCAAACCCATTATTCTGGGTTTCCATACTGGCCTGCAGACCAAAGGCCTTATCATCGCCAGTCAGGCCTTCGGTATCGGACTGCTGGTACCAGAAATTTCCTCTCAGGCTGTGGCTGTCTGAGAAGCGCGTATTCTGATAGCGAAAATCCATTCCAGCGACAGTATTATCTGTTTCACTGGTAGGATCACCATGAGTAAGAATCACGCCAACGCTGGATTCGGACAACACATTGGCTGCCGCCCTGCCGACAAAAACATTCTGGCTATCCAGACTATCAAACTCACCCTGGTTTACCGCCAGACCACCGACGTTCCAGCGACCGACACGCCCGGTCAATTTGACACCGGCATCGATATCTACCGGATTCCCGGATCTACTCAAACCAATGCGACGGGAATAAAAAGGAATGCCGTTCTGGTTCAAACCACCAAAGCTGAATATATCCAGATCCTGCAAAAAGAAATCTCGCTTTTCAGGAAAGAAAAGTGAAAACCGGCTGAGATTTACCTGGCGATTGTCTACTTCAGTGGCTGAGAAATCAGTATTGAAGGTTACCGCGCCAGTCAAATTAGGGGTGATTTTATAAAAGACATTCAGTGAAGGATCAAAACGCTTATCAGTGATGCCCGAAGTATACTCTTCAGTTCTTGCCAATGTGACAGAGGGGATGATGTCCAGGCCTTTCCCCTGCCGAATGTCCCGTATTCCTGAAACCAAACCGGTAGTCGTAGGATTTATTCGCCGGTTGAATGAGGACCATGCCATATCCTCATTTTTTCGTGCAATGGTCCTGGCAATGGTAAATCCCCATTCTTCACTTTCTGGATCAAAGTTCAGGGTAGTAAAGGGAATTGCTACTTCAGCAGTCCAGCCCTGCTCATCCACACGAGATTCAACCTGCCAAATACCGGTCCAGTCGCGATTGAGATCATTGGGGTTTTCATAAATACCCTCGCGCCTGATACCGTTGGGATTTACCTGAAAATGATAACCAGTGCGTCCGTTATTAAATGTGTCCAGAATAAACTCAAAAGAATCATCACTGCCAAGGCCGCCGCCCTGAACAAGTTGCCGGGCTATAATTCTGTCTGCTTCACTATCGTTGAGACGGGCACCAACGAAAAAATAATTATCGTTATAGGAAATATAGAATATTGAATCTTCACTGGGCTGCCCATGATCTACTGGCTGGAACTGATGAAGGTCAGAGATTACTGTTGCTGTCTTCCACACATCATCATCGAGAACACCATCAATTATCGGTGCGACCATAGTTCGTTTAACTTCAACTCTTTTCCGAGCCGAGCTCGCATCAAGATTGCCACTAAACTCATTACGAATATCATTGGCAAACTCGCTTTCCGGCACCTGCGAAAATCCATGCGGTGCAAGAAAAAGCAGAGCTACAAAAAATATGTTTTTTGTGTAGAAAAAATATTTCATGGAGGGAAATTGATAGCGTTTGTAAATTGTGCGCGAGTATAACGGTGGCAACTTTTATGTAAAGTTAAACACCGGCATTCATTTCAAATTCCCCGAAATATTCACAATGTTTGTGAACTTGCCGACAATACGTTCAATTCAAGTGCCAAATGCACGAAATTGACCCAAAAAATCACACTCAGGGAGTCTCCCCTGGGCTCAAAAAGAGGATCCGGGTTGAGCGAGAAATACCTCTTCTTCAGCAGAAGACTGTCTGCCAAGAATTGCATTTCGATGAGGATAACGACCAAAACGATCGATTATTTCTTTATGGCGTAATTCGAAATCAAGATTATTTTCCAGACCTGGTCGGGAAAAAAGCATAACAGCCTGCTCATGAATTAGTTTTGATTCACTATGCATATACGGCATGATTAGAAATGATTGCTGTGTCACTTCCAGTTCATCCAGAGCACCAACAGCGACAGCTTCCTGAGCCAGAACCAGAACTTGATTGTCCCAGGCAAAAGCCCCTGATTTGTCACGATAAATATTTCTGGAAAATTGATCGAGGATAATAATTTCTGCCAGGCGCCCCTGTGCATTGTCACGCCAGGAATACAATTCACCACATGCAGCAGCCCGATGAAAGGGTAAGTACCTTTCCTTGATTAACTGATCAAATGCAGAATCTTTTACAAACCAGGATTTGGACGGGATGTCCTCAAACCAGAATTTTAAAATTTCCGAGGCTTGCATAAAAATCAGGCTATATTCGAAGTCTATTAATAAATGAGTAGAAAATTAAGACTCATGGTGCTCATAAAGCCAATCCAGAAGATCTTTCCACATTTTAGTGATTTGCTCATCTGCCGGCATGATGCCTGCGGAAGGTAATTCCATGGTAACGACAGGAATGCCCAAATTTAAGCCCGCATAGTTACCCAGTGACCCTGGATAAACGCCAAGCAAGTGTAAATGCAACTCGCCAATTCTCTCGGGTGGTTCAGGTGGGCCATCATAATCCAGCAAATGGTAAGGGGCATGGACCGAAACAATGACATCAGGTTTGTAGGAATTAATCTGCTCAACAACCCACTGTACTTCAGGTTCACTTGCAGGATGGCTGCCCGGATAACGTCTGGGATTCCGACTGGTGGTATTTGCCCAATATTCCTGAGCCAGATCCAGCCAGTCATCAGATGGAAAATTGCGGTTTAAATCAACGCCATTAGCATTCTGTCGAACTGCCTGACCATCAAGTAAACCATCAGGGTTGACGCTTGGTGCAAAACGCCAGTGAAAATCACGATTTTTGCTATTTTCCAGTTGCTCCATCCATTTGAACATAATGGAAATAGAGGAATATTCATCACCGTGGATTCCCCCCATGATGAGAATTTTTGGTTTGTCTTCATCACTGCTCTCAGGCAGAAAATCCCTGACTGCGATAGGCCTGCTCTGTACTGTATAAGCACCGCCAAAAACCAGTGACTGGGCAAGGCAATCATCCACGGTAACACTTCCCAGTTTATTGCCAATCTCACGACATAAGGCAAGAACACTGCGTTGCTGTGCTTCCAATTGCGCAATTTGCAGATCTTCAGCAGCTGTATTTCCAGGCATTCCTGATAAATCTACTGCTGAGTCTTCGCCAGTAGAGGGTGGTATATCAGAATCAAGGATAATGGTACTCAAGTCAGACCCGGTTTCTTCAGTAACACCCACGGCAATGACTTGTCTGGGACTTTCTGAAGAATCGGTGTCAGCCAACGGCGTATCCTGACCACCAACAGCAGTCGATGAGCTATCACCAGGTGAGGTGGCCCCTGGAGGAATATTTGTTAGCTGGGTACAGCCCGAAATCAGAAAACTCAGGGCAATCAAAGCGAGGATCTTATTAATCAATGTCTACTTCCACTCGAATGGGGTCCTGAGATTAAATTAATTTCGGGTCTAATATATGGTATTTCAGTGGCAGGTGCTAGCCGTTACCTTCAAACACAATCTGCCAACCCTCTGGAGATTCACGCCACAACTGCTCTTTCCATCCAAGCCATTGGTAGTTACTGCTTTTATAGTTCTGATAATAACGTACTGTCACCAGTTCAGGATGCTCAAGGTCTGCATAAAAACTGACCTTTGAGGCTTCAACTTCGATCCATTTTTTTCCGTTATTAACCCGGCTTTTATAATCAGACCATTGCGTTTTATTACGGATAAAATCACTGAAGTCATCTGCATAGTAAGAAAGAAATTCCGGATTGTCCTTAGCTTCCCAGGCCCGCCTCCGGCCTTCAAATGCCTGCGTAAGGGCAGATCTGCGATCATTAATACTTTCACTGGCAACCCATGAAATGGGGCTCTCAGAAAGCACCATGTGGGTGATTCCCGGTGTTATATATTTATTTATTTCACTAAAGCTTTCATTATCGATGACCACACATCCATCACTATCCAGCAATGGACGAGTTGTCACATCTTTCGGCAAGCCATGAAGCCAGATTCCCGACCCGGTCCGCTGAGCCTTGCGATCAATCACATTTGGATAATTAAGTGGGAAAGCACCCAGACCGTAAAAATCTATTAATTGTTCATCTGACAAAAATGATGTCAGGCGATACACCCCTACTGGCGTTTTCTTATCCCCTTCTTTTTCCTTACCAAAACCATTCTTGCCGATGGAAACAGGGATTACCTGGCGCAATTCCATGCCACCTTGCTCATTTCTTTCAAGAATATTAAGTTTCCCAAGCTCCAGGTCTACCCAGATTAAATACCGTTCTTCTCCGGCAAGCTTCAGTACGCCTGCTGGCAACATGGGGTGATAACTGCTACTGGCGGAACCGGAAGAATGGGAATCAGGTGCATTGAACCTCAGGGATGGGCTGGAGCCGGCCTGTGAATAGGCAGCCAAGGGTAAAAGTACCAGCATGACAACACCCAGGGATAAACCTGGCCGTTTAAAACCGTGCTTGAAAATCCCCTTTAAGGAGAAGCGATTTGCCTTAGCTGGAAACACCTGAAGTATTCCTCTACCTATTTGGCTGGCAGATTTAATTGAAGGGCGAAAAGGATACCCAGCGTAATTGGCTAAATCAACCAAATAGTTCAATAATTTCAGGGTATTAACTCGAAATTATCTGCCTGGGGCGGGTCTGGTAGCCCGATTTTGCTGTTGCGGACGAGTTGGCGTTTGGCGATCGGGTGCACGCTGAATTGTAGGTGATCTACGCGGCTGGGTTGGATTTTGTGTCCTGAATTGCTCTCTCGTTTGCTCTCTTGTTTGCCCTGCTGCACGATTTTCATCAAAGCGACGTCGTAATTCTTCCTGACGATCTGGCGGTAAATCACGAAAACGTTCAAAGCGATTGCGGACCGCACGCTGACGCTCGGGTGGCATATCCTGAAATCGGTTAAACCGATTCCTGATATTTTGCCTTTGTTCCGGAGATCGCTGTACCCAGGCCCTGAATTGCTGCTGCGCTTCACCCCTTTGCTCTGGTGTCAGTGACTGCCAACGACGCGCGCCATTACTCAGGCGTTGCTGACGGATAGGCGGCAATGCATCCCACTGGGGTTGCATAGGCCCAAGAATGCCTTGTAACTCGGAACTTAGGTCATCCCAGGCAATACCATCCTGTGCGATTGCCACAACTGGCAGGAAGCATATCAGGAACAATAATGACTTAAGCTTAAGATTCATTTTTAATCATCATCCTCTGTAACAGACAGAACGCGTTGTTGAGAAGACATAGTGTCGCCACTTTCGCTCCCGTCTAGATCAATGAAGGCTTCATTACCGAGAATTTCAGGACTGATCCATTCTCCTTCATCTGTTTCAAATTCCGCCAGAAATTCCAGCATATTTATAAATAAAAATTGTGACTCGGCATCCGCTATAGCTCCGGCACTGGCTTCAACGGATTCCTGGCTATATGCCTGAATTGTAAAAACAGACAGGAGGCACAAGATGATCCTAGACCGAAGATTCATTCTCCTCCAGCCATTGATAAAACTCGAGGTTTTCAAATAGTTCCAGACTTTCTGCAGAGGTCAAAATATCAAGATCTTCAATGGCTGTGCCGCTGTCTGGAACCACCGGCACAGGGATATCAGATTGTCCCGGATAGAACACGGAAACTACAAAAACCAGAACACAGGCTGTAACCAGACCACCAAAAGGCGCCAGGAAAACTTTCCCGGGAGACTTCTTGCCATGCTCAAGCGCCGCATGTCGAATACTGTTCAAGCGGGACAGGGTCTGACCATCCATTTGTTCACAACTATGATCCAGTTCATTTCTGGCCTTTTCCAAAAATGCCTGCTCATCAAAATTTGCTGTGTTTTTCTGTATATCCTGTTTATCGTTATTCATGCCAATGCTCGCCCAGGGTTGCACGCAAACTGTGGATTGCCCTTGAATAATGTGTCTTGACGCTGCCTTCTGCACAGGCCATGGCTTTTGCTGTTTCCTTTACATCAAAGCCTTCCCAGGCACGAAGCATAAAAGCCTGTTGTTGCCGTAATGGCAAAGATTGTAAAGCCTGTTCCAGCGCATCAATACTGCGACTGTTTTGTAATTCTATTTCCGGACTTCTACCTGCTTCATCAGCAACGCTCTGGAATGGGTCCTCTTCCACTTCCGGGTCACTGCTAAGCCAGAATCTGAATCTGTTTCTTACTGTGTTTCGGCGATACCAATCCCTGATTCTGCTCTGGAGTATTCGATGAAATAGAGGCGGCCATTCATTTTCCTTTTTGCCGGCATATTTTTCCACCAGCTTGAACATGGCATCCTGAACAATATCAAAAGCATCATCAGAATTACTGGTGGCAATCTGCGCAATGCGCAAAGCCCGCTTTTCCACTGAAGAAAGAAACCTTTCCAATGCGTGGTTTTTATCCAGCGCCTTTCTCCCGGTATCACTATGTGCCTGGCGATTATCATAGCCCAGCGCTATAAGGCTGTCACTCTCGCCAACCAGTCCTGTCATACCGGATCCAAGCCTGAATTATAAAATTGCATGATTGTTAATAACGCAGCAGTGGAGCATCGGTTGACAAAGAATCAGACATCTCATGACTCAAAAAAACTCTCTAAATAATTGTTTTTTATCTATAAAAAATAATTTCCGCACTTTCCTCGTTTAATACTGACGCCAGATTCTGCTGACACCAGAGCTTTGCATGCAGCCAGTAAGTATTTCAAGGCGAAGGATGGTAGGGAGTCAAAGGGCCAGGGGCTAAGTAAGAAGGTAGATAATCTTGTCAGGTAGGGAACAAGCTAGGCAGTGTTTTAAAAGGTTTGAGCAGACCTGAAGTTCCCGGCATTTTCACTGACTAATTACAAAATTGGAGGATCAGTTAAAATTCAGGTAATCGGCAACTCTGGAACATCAAGGGCTGGCATCGATTGAAGGCTGGCCCGGGATTGTTGGGCTAAATCCAGAACCCCTTCTACTCTGCCACTGAACCTGGCGTTCTGATGATTTGCAGATAACTGCCATAAAACCTTATTAACACCGGGATAATGGAAGGTAAGCCTGTTTCCTTTCTTTCTCACTTCGTAAACAAGCGGTTGCCCCCAATCGGGATAAAGATAAAAACCATTGCCGTCAAATTCATTAATAGCCTTATCCACTAAAACAACAGTCCCTTGCTTGATTCCTTCTGCTGTCATCTGGTTTTTAAGCCTGTGATAGGAAAGAGTCGCCGGGTCTTCTGTTGCCATCACCTTCAATATTGGCAGGCTAATTAAGATGCCTGTTGCCATCTTCAATAAACTGCGTCGGGAAGGCATTATAGAAGAAGCTTTTAAAGGCTCTTCTGAAGATTTTTTTGAAAGTTCTTTTGTAAAAAGTGTCTGCACTTATAAAACCCTGTAGTAGGTAAATTGAGAACGGTCTGGATTGGTCAATCGCTCTCCGGTTCCCACGATCATGCTTCTGGACATCCATTCATAGGGACCATAGGGCGCCTCGAAAAAAGGTGTGAATCTGAAATAAAGCTTGGTCTGACCGGGATTTTCAGGATCAGCCGAACGATGCAGATAGCCTTTGTTATTAATATAAATCCAGTGGCCGTCATCACTTTCAAGCATGTAGTGAGTATTAACCTTGATCCCCTCACTGAGGTTCTTGAAGATGGCATAATCTGCCCCACTGTAAGGCACTACCCTGCCATTTAGCAGCGGACCTTCCACGATACCAGTAGCGGGAGGTACATAGCCTTTCCCGCCTCTTGGTCCGACGAAATCGATACGCTCTGCAAAATTCATTGTTACCGCAAAGGCATATTCCAGTTCCAGTCCGGGGATTTGCAGTTCAGCCATTTAATTGTCCTCTGATTACCAGGTCTATTTGGTGTTTTTATCTGTTTTTTTTAACTACAGGATTTCGTGAAAATGAATAATGGTGTGGTCTGGATTATGGTGGCGCTCCCCGATACCGATAAATACCGTTTTGGCTAACCACTCATGTGGCCCGGACGGCGTGTCAAAATAGGGTGCCACTCTAAAATAAGGACGGCCATCTTCTGTAACATTGTGTTCATAGCCCATCAGGTTCATATATATCCACGTACCGTCACTGGCCTGCATCATCATATGGGCGTCCATCTGCTCATTACTGGCAAAATCAGCGCCACTTTGTGGGACTACCCTGCCCTGAAGTTTTGGTCCCCATATTTCTCCGCCAGTGGCAGGCTCGAAAGTTCGGCTACGCATAGGCCCCTGAAATTCAATATGCCCACCACTTTCAATGCGAACGGAAAAAGCATACTCATGATTGATTACCGGGATTTCCAGTTGCGCCATTGTTTCCTCTCTTAACTCTATATTTCGTCTTCTTTAGTCTATGTGAGTCTGTGCCCTGATTACAACTGGTCTGGTGGTGTCTCACCATTAAAAAATGAATTCAGGTTTCCCAATACCCGCATGCCCATTGCAATACGGGTTTCCTCGGTAGCACTACCAAGGTGCGGCAGTAAAACCACATTTTCCAAATCAATGAGTTCCTGTGGCACAGTGGGTTCATTTTCAAAAACGTCCAGCCCAGCCCCGGCAATCAGGCCTTTTTGCAAAAACTTGATTAGCGCTTTTTCTTCGACAACATCACCTCGGGAAGTATTAATGAGATAGGATCCCGGCCTCATATAAGCCAGCGTTTTCTCATTAATCATATGTTTGGTCAGGGGACTGCTGGGACAATGTACGGCGATAAAATCTGACTTGCTCATAAGCCAGGTAAGCTCAGTGCAGTATTCAGCCTGCAGACGCCTTGAATCTGTTTCTGAAAGGGGTTTGCGATTGTGATAAAGAATCCGCATACCAAATCCGAAATGGGCTTTTTCCGCCATTGCCCGACCGATTCGACCCATTCCCACGATCCCCAGAGTCTTGCCAGTAATCATGGAGCCCATCAGGTGTGTTGGATACCAGCCCTTCCATTCTCCGGCTCGCACCTGCCGCTCTCCTTCACCCGCCCTGCGTGCCAGCATCAGCATAAGGGTCATGGCCAGATCAGCCGTGGCATCTGTAAGCACATCAGGTGTATTGGTCACTATTAGCCCTTTTGCCTTGGCGGCATCTAAAGCAATGTGGTTATAGCCAACGCCATAGTTACCAATAATGCGCGTTCTATATTCTTCGGCAGAAAACAGATTTTCCGGCATGCTGTCCGTGACAGTTGGGCAAATTGCGTCATATTCCTGCAATGCTTGTTTTAATTGCTCTGCTGACAAGACTTTGTCATCAGTATTCAAGGTGATGTCAAAATTTGAGGACATTGCTTTTTCTATGACCTCAGGCCATCTTCGTGTAATCAAAACCTTTGGCTTGTTCAATATATACTCCAGCATCAAGGTAAAATTGGGCATTTCCGTCACAG
This sequence comes from Gammaproteobacteria bacterium, assembly GCA_018698975.1. GTDB lineage: Bacteria > Pseudomonadota > Gammaproteobacteria > Pseudomonadales > Pseudohongiellaceae > Eutrophocola. The sequence continues at coordinate 10,786 of JABIPQ010000074.1, read as the reverse complement.
AAAAGAATGACAAGCATAGAAGAAATGATGGAGGAGGGAAACCCGATTAAACACTACGACTAAATGCACTGTTTTCAATGACTTCAGAGATGTTATTTTTTTTCCGTTAATGGTAATCTCCACACAATTGGTACATAAAACAATAAACAAACATCTCAGGGGAAAATTATGGAATACAGAAAGTTGCTGGCTGCATGTTTCGTGTCAGTCATTGCTACCGGTTGTGATTCAGGCGCTGTTACTACAGAGTCGACATTTGCAACTGACAGTGCTGCCCAGGCAGCCGCAGCAGGTATTTCACATGGTGAGTATGTCGCCAGACTGGGCAACTGCGTTGCCTGTCATAGCATTCCGGAAGGAGAGCCTTTTGCCGGCGGACTGAAAATGGCCGTGCCCATGCTTGGTAATCTCTACACAACAAATATCACACCTGATCCGGCCACCGGTATCGGGAATTACAGCTTTGACGAATTTGATAGCGCCATGCGATTTGGTGTCACCAAAGATGGACATCGTATGTATCCCGCAATGCCCTATCCTTCCTATGCAAAAATGTCTGAACAGGATATGCACGCTCTCTATGACTTCTTCATGAATGAAGTGGAGCCGGTAAATCTGGCAAATCAGGCTTCTGACATTCCAGGCTGGAAAGATAATGCCCGTCTGGTGATGGGCATCTGGAATTTTCTCAATATGGACAGTGATCCATTTGAAGCAGATCCCAATCAGAATGATGACTGGAATCGTGGTGCTTACCTGACACAGGGACCGGGTCATTGTGGTGCCTGCCATACCCCGCGCGGTTTAATGATGCAGGAAAAAGGGCTTGATGAGAGCGATTCCTCCTTTTTATCCGGTGCTCCCCTTGATCACTGGAATGCATCCAGTCTGAATGGAGATATTAACAGCGGTCTTGGCCGTTGGTCAGAAGATGATCTGGCAGAATTCCTTGGCACTGGTCACAACCGTTTTGGCACCGCTTTTGGCACCATGGTGGAAGTAGTCAATAACAGTACTCAATACATGAGTGAAACCGATCTGAATGCAATGGCTGTCTATTTAAAATCACTGCCGCCGGTTGCTGAAGTCAATGCTTCTGTATGGGGTTATGACAACACTGAAACTGAAGCATTACTCGGCCTTAACTTCAGTGAAGCTGGATCACAGGATTACTATGAATACTGCTCTAACTGTCATGGCACCGATGGCATGGGATATTACCCATACCAGCCACCATTGGCAGGTAACCCGGTTATTATGGATGCAGATCCAAGTTCCCTCATTAATCTGACCCTGAATGGTTCACTTCGTGTAATTTCTGCGCAGGGACCTGATGTCAACGACATGCCCTATTTCAGACAACTTCTCAGTGACGAGGAAATTGCTGATGTCATTACTTACATCCGTTCATCATGGGGGCATGACGCTTCCGCAGTGAGTACGGCTCAGGTTAGCGAGATTCGTGAAGCCACGGACCCTACCAGAAATGATGATATTTATGTCTTGCGCATGAAATAAGTCACCGCAAAGTAGCAAAGATTAAAAAAGAGTCGGCATGCCGGCTCTTTTTTTTGAGTCGATATTTATTAACACCGTTAAGTTATTATTCATCAATGATCGATCAGGATAGTGTCGTTAATATCATGAAAATAATTCATGACTCTCGGCACAAATAACTTCACAACAAGGACCCATTATGAAAATCCTAAACTCCGGAATTCAGGGGAAAAATTATTTTTTCGCCTTCCTGATATTCATGCCATTTATCGCCTCAGCACAAAATCAATTCAACCTGAATGAGCTTGGTGATGGTCAGCTAATCCTGAATTTGAGTGCAAGCGAGCAAACCAGTGTTCAACAGGACACCCTGAATATCCTGATGCAATATACTGCACAGGGACGCGACAGCACTGAGCTTCAGGATGAAGTGAATCAAGCCATGCGTGAAGCCTTGGCAATACTGGAAAAAACCAACAATATTGAATTTTCAACGCAACAGTATCATGTCTATACTGTGCAGGAAGGACGCCCCACTCGCAATGACATCAATAACCCGGTTTGGCGTGCCCAACAAAGCGTGCAAATGAATAGCATGAATAGTGAAGCACTTTTGGTTGCAAGCGCCAGGCTACAGGCAGCTGGCCTGACCATTAGCAATCTCTACTACAGTTTATCCAGTGAGCGTTATGAAGAGATCTCCGACTCCATGATGAATGCTGCATTATTGAAATTGCAGTCCAGAGCAGATGAGGCTGCAAGCTTTATGAAAAAAAGCTCTGCACAGTTGGTAGAGGTAAATATCAATGGCGGCCAGAATTTTATCGGCGCGCGCATGGCAATGGCTGAAAATAGAAGCATGGACTCTGCCGCAATGGCAGTTCCGGTAGCTGCACCTGGAGAATCCCAGGTAAACATGACGGTTACCGCACGCGCCCTTTTATCCCCCTGACGCCAATATTTATGAATGATAAAAAATATTATCTTGCCTCAGCAGTCAGGGAACTTGATCGTCTCGCTATAGAAGAGCACCAGATCCCCGGATTTACCCTGATGCAGAGAGCTGGTCAGGCTGCCCTTACTGCCTTGCTGAATAGATGGCCTGGAACCCGCCAACTCCTGTGTTTTTGCGGTAGTGGTAATAATGGCGGTGACGGTTATGTAATGGCGGCTTTGGCCCGTGCCAAAGGCATAACTGCGACAGTCATAGCAGTGGGTAACATTCATAAATTGAAGGGAGATGCACGCCTGGCTTACGAAATGGCTACTAAGCAGGGGGTAGAAGTAATTGCTTTTCCAATCTTTGACATAGAAAAATTTCTGAAATACCAGGGAGAATGTGTTGTTGTGGATGCCATGCTGGGAACAGGTCTAAGCGGAAAGGTAACTGGCGACACCCTCAAAGCAATCGAATTAATCAACGCAACAACGTTTCCAGTACTTGCTGTAGATATCCCTTCGGGACTATCTAGCGATACAGGGGAAATTCCTGGCGATGCTGTAAAAGCCGAGATGACGGTGACTTTTATTGGCCGCAAGCTTGGCCAGATTATCAAGGAAGGACCGCAAACCTGCGGCGAAATTGTATTTGATGATCTGGAGGTACCCGGGGAGATTTTCAAACTCGTCACCCCGGTTACCCGCAGATAAATTTTTAACAGCTCATTTACAAACCAGAGGTTTTGTCAAAGAAAGGATTGCCTTCATCATCTTGCATGTCCAACAGGAATTTATTATTTTCCTGACAGACATAGTCCTGTAATTCCTGATCATCGTTCCAGTTGATATCCCACTGTACTGTCCAGGGTTCGGTATAGGCACCCGGATCATCAATAACAGCGACATAGTGCAGCACTTCCTTGAAAGGTCTGGTTATATACTCAATGGTATGCATTTGCTCTGTATGCATGTGGCCATTGTAGTCAATCCAGGTTTTTTCATTGTAGCCGATTGTGTCCACCACCAGAGTGTCCCCTTCCCAGTGACCAACGGAATGGCCAAAATAAGTTGGGTTCAGATCTTCCAGTTTCATTTGTTCACGACCATCCATATGAATTTCGCGCCACACATGACCGCCACCTTCAAAAATAATAAGAATTCGATCGCGGTTCTGAATAATCTCTGCCGGATAAGGCGTGCCCATTGAACGCGGGCCACCTGGTGGCAGGCAAAATCCCTCTGGGTCATATTTCACAAGATTGGAGCGATTGTAAGCCCACATAGCTTGCGCCCAGGGTTGAAACGGGGGTCGTTTACCTTCTTCAAACCCTTCCATTCTGGCGGCAATATTGGTGACATAAGGTAAATTCCAAACGCCGTTACCTCCCAGATCAACGGTACCATCTGCCAATCTTGGCGTCGGTGTTCTGGGACGGTCATCCTCACCACGTTGCGCCATAAGCATGCTGGAACCCAACAACAGGCCCATCATGGTTAATGTTGTAAACAGTTTGTTCATTACTTTCCCCTCTCTTAATACTCGCATTACTTTCATTTCTCTTATCTTGGAAATTATAAAAATCTTTTTAAGTCAGACTATTCCCAGCGCCCTATAGTTTGACCATCGGCAAATCTCGCGCCAATAAACAGACCTCCGGGTGAACCATCTTTCATGGGATATGTTTTTATCATGACGTCCGCGCCGGGTGGAAAGGTAGAAGGTCGGATGCCCTGTCTTCCCAGGTTGTTTGGACTGCCCCACTCCAGGCTCCATTCCACTGTTTTACCTGTGTCATCCTCTACCATTAATTGCACCCAGGTATGAGGATTGGTGAACTGGAACTCCTTAATGGTACCCGAAAGCTCAACAACCCGCTGTTGATCAAACATCGCATTGGAATGATGGGAATACGCGGAGTATCCCACAAAGAAACTCCCTGCGATAACCAGTAAAAAGAACTGTTTAAATGCTTCAGTAATTGTCATGCCTCTCAAACTTTTCATGTTAGCCACCTTAATATTATTGCCCGATTATTGCCCGGGATTGATATCCATAATCTGACCGTCAGGCCCTATGGTGTAAGTCCAGCCTGTATTTGGGTCAATAGGATTACGATTGTTTTCATTGCAGGCGTAATCATAAACACGGGAACCTTCTTCCAGACGCCGAAAGCGTTTCGTTACCACCCAGGGTGATACCAACGCTTTTGCATCCTCAATAGTCATTTGTGCTTCCATCAGACCTTCATCGTTGATGGCCATCCGGGTGACAATGTGCGCAGCATCACTGAGAATCAGACCTGTCCTGTCAATGATGGTGTTACCACTTTCTGAGCTATGTAAACTCAAGGTATCAAAAACCAGCGTATCTCCTTCCCAATGTCCTATCGAGTCTCCGGTATGGGTAGGCCAGCGATCTATTGCAGATGGATGTTCTCTGCCGTCAGTATAGATACGCAAAACATTCGGGCCATTTTCCGTCAATATCCAGACCTGTTTATCCGTTACTGCAAACTCATATACATCAGGCAAATTCATCAAACGAGGATAACCAGTGGGTATACCGCAATAAGAATTTGGATCCGGAAAAACACCCGCATCCCGCAAATCCAGGTTTGCCTGATACTTTGCCTCAAATTCCTGATTATAAGGAGGATGTTCACGTACACCTGGCGTAGTAGATCCGCCTTCACCGGTTTTCGTGTCCAGATCAAAAATAGTCCCGCCATTCATGGCCCAGACACCACTCCAGTCAGGTAATTCCTGAGCGGAAACATAGGTAATACAAAAGCAGCTGCAGCCCAATAAAAATGCCGTCAACCGATTCTTAGTCTTGCTGGCCATCAGACCTGCCCCCCAAAGTATATTTTTATTATAAACACTGTTTTTTATATCATTGCCATTCACATGGAGTAAAGCAGGAAAGAGCCGAATCCTTTATATCTGCAAATTCTGCTCTATGTAGTTATTCACCCTGCGCTCAAGAATATCCAGTGGCAGGGCGCCACCGCCCAGCACAACATCATGGAAATCCCGTATATCAAAGTCATCCACCAGCGCTTCCCGGGCACGCTCGCGCAGCTCCAGGATTTTCAGCATGCCAATTTTATAACTGGTGGCTTGACCGGGAATCACCAGATAACGGCGTATTTCTGCCACAATGGATTCGATGGGAGTAATAGTATGCGCCGCAAAATAGTTTATCGCTTCTTCCTCAGACCAGCCCATCGCATGCATTCCAGTATCTACGACAAGACGCACTGCTCGCCACATCTCGTTTGAAAGCCGGCCAATATTCTTATAAGGGTCTTCATAGGCACCCATTTCCCATGCCAGCTTTTCCGCATACAGGCCCCAACCTTCAACATAGGCGTTATAACTGGTTTGCCGACGAAATTCTGGTACCGACGTTAATTCAAGGCTGATGGCAATTTGCATGTGATGTCCAGGCAGGCCTTCGTGATAAGCCACAGACTCCAGCTGCGTAGTTGGATTAGCTCCCATATCTGACATGTGAACATAGTACACACCGGGTATGGAACCATCCGGACTACTGGCAAAATAATGAGCCGGCGCGCCATCCTGCTCCCTGAATGCCTCCACTCTTTTTACCACCAGGTCAGCTTTCGGCAGGATTCCGAAGTACTGTGGCAGCAGAGTCTTGATGAAATCGTAATACACATTGGTCGCATCCAGATAATCCTGACGTCCCTCTGCGGTATTTGGATAAAAAAACTGTTCATCCGAGCTGACAAACTGGAAAAATTCCAGCATATCGCCATCAAATTCCACTTCGTCTTTGATGTCTTCCATTTCACCGCGGATACGCTCTACTTCATCAAGCCCTATCTGATGAATTTCTTCGGCGGTCAAATCAGTAGTGGTATAGTAGGACAACAGTTGCTGGTAGTAATTGACTCCGTTTGGAAGTGCCCATACTCCTTGTGGCTGCGCATCAGTGTTTTCCAAATCCTGACTTAGCCAGGCAATCAAATCTGCATAGGCCGGTTGCACACTCACTAGTAAGGCCGATTCCACTTCACCCCTCAATAGTTCGGCTTCACCCTCATCTATTTCACCAGCTTCAAACAGAGCATTGATTTTTGCCTGGCTGTCAGACCAGAGTGGTGAATCATTCTCGACAGCATTGAAGGGCACGCCAGCAATCAGTTTCCTGGATTCCTCAATGACCATTTGATAGGCAAATCGAGGGGCTCTCACACCCAGCTCTGCATTGGCTTTGGCATTGTCCAGCTCCTGATTCAGCGCCCTGCCGATTTCCCCAAGCCTGGCAATATAGTCTTCCATGTCCTTTATCGTATCTACGCGATGGTAATTAGCCATGAACACAGGGAAAAAAGAATGCATGCCATCCATCTGTTCAAAGATATAGTTATGATCCGAAAAGGCATGAATATCCAGGGAGCGCTGGTAAAGATATTTCCAAACATCCCAGGAAGTTTTGCTTTCAAAATCCAGCGCTTCATAGGAAAAATTATTTTCCATTTCCTCAATAGTGCCAGCATGCCAGTTCAGCTGCTCTTCTACTGCCTCATCATTGAACTGGTCTAGCTGGTCATAAAATTCCTTCCTTCCCAGTGCGGCCAGTTCGATAGGACTGAATGCCAGACGCTCTTCGTTTTTTTCGGCAAACCACTGGTTTAACCTGTCAGATTCGCTGCTTTGATCAAGCTGGATAGCCTCGTCAATTTGAACTGAAACAGGTTCACTTTCGCCGGAGCAGGACAGCAATAAAAAAACGCTTAGGGAAATTATAAAATGCTTCATCATCACCTCATTGGGGGTGGGATTTGGGATTGAATAGTTTTAGCTATTGAACGAAAAATATATCGTAACAGTATCAGTCTTCCAGGAAGCGCCTGGCCGAGACAAGATCACAGGCTTCACTGCTGATACTCACATCAGGCCGGTAATTCCACTGGTAGCTGATGCTAACGGCTTGTGCAAGATATTCGGGATCAGTCAGTGTGAATGCATAGCTGGCAGATAAGCCATCAGCATTCAGGGAAATTCGTTCCAGCAATGTTTTATCTTTACCAGAGGCAACGCTGAAGACATTGCCTATGGCATTTTCATCAAAATTAGTTGTTTCTATCACCAGAGTAGTGCCCTCCCAGCGACCTGTTGAATGTCCCTGATAAAAGCGTGTGTCTTTCTCGGGGTGATCGCGACCATCCATATATACAGTCCTGGTAGCGCCCATCCAGTCAGCATTAATCTCAATATTGCCGTCAACCTCAACCAGTGAGTTTGCCGTTGGATACATCATTAACAATGGCGACGTGGCAGATATACATTCAGCTTGTGCAAAGGATTTTGAAACATCATAAGTATCAAAGGATGACTGTCCCGCCGGAGTAAGATTCCAGTCAGAACTGCTGGCCACATAAGCAAAGAGATTAGTACGTTCAGGGACCCAGGTACCCAATACAGACTCTGCAGGCATTACTGACTGACGTTGTTGCTGTCGCGCATAGGCAACCGAGACGAGAACCACAGAACCATCTTCACGGATCACCTCCCTGCCGAGTACTTCGTTCTCCTTGCCAATATTGTTTGGGCTAACATAGGCAACAATTCTGTCACCAGGCTGCAAGGCCATCCTGTCGGTCCCCATAGGCCCGATGAGAGAGGGCCCGTCAATTTCAATATGTATATCTGTATCGCCTTGCGTTCTCAAGACTATGGAACCATGTGGATTGGTGTAGTTGTATGCTATTACCTCACCCTGCAGTGTCATAATGGTATCCCCGTCATAGGTAAAATTGCCATGGTGAGCAAACACAAGCTGGCAAGTAAAAAATGTGATGACAAACGCTAACAGATATTTAAATTTCATTAATTGGCTTCCCTATTTATCACTTTATTGCCACTTTCAATCAGACGTTGTTGCTGGGATTCAGTTAAAACCAGTTCGGCACATGCCATAATTTCCTTGAGCTGTGTCAGGGTCGTTGCACTGGCAATCGGCGCTACAACCCCTGGCTGGGCGATTATCCAGGCCAGGGCAACCTGAGAGGGTTTGGCATAAAGTTCAGCGGCCACTTCATCAAGAACATGTAAAATACTATGGCCCCTTTCATCTAACATACCCCCGACGAAACCCGCTCTTGAGCTCCCTTCCAGATCGGCTTCAGTTCGGTATTTGCCCGTTAGAAAACCACTGGCCAGGGAAAAATAGGTAAACACACCAATTTCATGAGCCACACAGAAATCCTGTAACTCCCCTTCATAGTCTTCTCGATGATACAGATTGTAGCGAGGTTGGAGCGCTACATAAGCAGGCAGATCATTCTTCGTGCTGATCAGCAGCGATTCTTCCAGCCGATCTTTTTTAATGTTGGAGGCGCCGATATAACGTACCTTGCCGGCTTTTATCAGTTCATCATAGGCAGACAGTGTTTCCTCTAATGGCGTATTCTCATCATCAATATGGGACAGATAAAGATCAATATAATCCGTTTGCAGGCGCCTCAACGAATCTTCCACTCCACTCAATATGCTTGCACGGCTCAGGGATTTTTTACTCATATCGAATGAGCCATTCAAATCAACACCTACTTTAGTCGCAAGCACAATCTCATGACGTGCTACATGACCCCTTTTCAGCCATTTGCCAATAAGCGTTTCAGATTCACCACCCACATGTCCCGGTACCCAGGCTGAGTAAACATTAGCTGTATCTATCAAGTTGAAACCAGCACCAACAAAAGCATCCAGCAGTTCAAAAGAACGTGACTCATCAGCTGTCCAGCCAAAAACATTGCCACCAAAAGCCAATGGCGCCACGTTCAGAGTGGATTTTCCAAGGGCTTTTTTCTGCATCTTCATTACACCTGACTATCTATTACGTTTAGGAATGTATGACAATTTATTGAGGAACATTAGCATAAATTTTTTATAAACGGACTAATGCTGCAAAGTACATTGGAGCAATATCCAGCAGCCTGTTCTTAATGATTAGCTAAAAAATGTGCCTGGGGGGCTTAGTCAGAAAAACACTAAATTATGGTCGGAGAGAAAAAAAATCTAAATCGAATTAATACTATTGGAATGATTACGCCTCAGACATTACAAACACGGCATCTCTCATCAACTCTGCAGGAATCAGGTGTTTTATTTCTGCATGTAACTCTGGCAGCTTTGACCAATGCAGACCTTGATGAAAGTGATGGGCGGTATGATAACCAAGGTTGCCGGTCACAATATTAAAAATCCGGTTCGTATTATTATAGGACGCCTGGAACTGATCATCAGCATCCAGTCCTGAATGATGATCAAAAGTAACCCAGGAGGTAAATAAAAGACTGATCACCATAGGCACCACAAAAACCAATATTGCAGGGATGAATCTAAACCAGCACAACAAAACCAGTCCAACAAAAGTAAGCAGGGTATAAAGCAAAAACTCACGTTGCACCCTTTCAAATTTTTTACCCACTTTGAAGCCTCTGAAATACGCAGTTCCTGCAATCATTAAGGTATATTCCAGGGGGTTCATTGCTTCGCCGTTCTTACGTTGCCAGCCACTTTCATCCTGGCTCTGATCCAGAAAGTTTCTATGATGCCCCAACACATGATGCAATACCCACAGATTAGTAGTTGCACCAGTATGCAGCGCATAGAAAAATTCAAGCAGGCGATTAAGGGGTTTCGAAAAAAATGTAGGCGTATGCTGATGGTGGTGATTCCAGGCACATATCAGGCCTCTTGGAATAATCATGAGCAACAAATAAGCAAACAGCCACCAGATATTATTCACTAAAAAATACACGGTGAAGTCGAGAAAACTAAAAGCAAGAACAAACAGAACTGGCAAGCGGTCAGCTGCATATCTAAACATAAAAGTACGTCGGCCTAGAAAGCCCCTGAATCTGGATTTTTTGGTTTCGTTTTTTGAAAAGGATCAAGCATGGCGATTATAGTGATTTGATTGGTATTCACAAGTTAGCGGGAAGCTGCCTGGAAGAAGGACAAAAATTGGTGGGGCTGGGTGGGTAAACCAGCACGCTTTTTATGAAGCACAGCTTCATGTGTTGGTAACGACTGCAATCTGTGATCGCAGGCCGGAAATGAAGGCAAAACTTACAGGAAACTTAACGATATAAGGACAAAAATTGGTGGGTCTGGGTGGATTTGAACCACCGACCTCACCCCTATTTATCTAAGGTGCGGGTGCGCTCTAACCAACTGAGCTACAAACTCTATTTGGGGAAATTTGGTGGGTCTGGGTGGATTTGAACCACCGACCTCACCCTTATCAGGGGTGCGCTCTAACCAACTGAGCTACAGACCCAAACTTCCAGGAACAGAACATCTCAAAAAATGA
>JABIPQ010000073.1 GCA_018698975.1 Gammaproteobacteria bacterium | reverse complement strand
GGTGCACGATAAGCCCGAAATCCTGCAATAAGGGATTAAGGTCTGTTCCCTCTGCCGGAGTATTTAACATCAAACGATCAAATGGATTGGACGTCAGTAGCATGAATATCAAAAAGCAGACACTGATAATACCCATCACTGCCAGCACTCTTGCCAGAATATCCAGAGGCAAATTACGACTGAACAAACTCACAGCGTAGGTCCAGCTCGCCACCATCAATACCCAGAGCAGAAGTGAGCCTTCATGGCCTCCCCAGACAGCGGTGAACTTGTAATACCAGGGCAATAAGGTATTTGAATTTCGTGCAACATAGGCAACCGAAAAATCGTCATGGAGAAAGGCCCAGGCAAGGCAGGCAAAACTTATCACCATGAAAACCCATATGCCAGAACACAAGGGGCGCGATAAGGTCATCAGCATCTGGTTATTCCGGTAAACGCCTACCATCGGCAGAACGCTCAATAAAAAAGCCAGGCTTAAAGCAAGTACCAGGGAAAAATTACCCAGTTCAGGAATCATTGGTGACATACCTCTATAGATGCTGATTCAGCAGCATCAAGTGATGCTTTTACTTCTGCGGACATATAATTCTCATCATGCTTTGCCAGAATCTGGGTTGCTTTAAATGTCCCTGCGTTATCCAGGGAACCGTCAGCGACAACGCCCTGACCTTCCCGAAACAGGTCTGGTAACGGCCCGGTATAACTCACCAGCACATCATTACAGAAATCTGTGGCAAGAAAATTCACCTCTGCCCCTTCAAGACCCTCCTTGACCAGGCTGCCCATTTTCACCATGCCGCCGACTCGAAAGCTCTGCCCCTGGCCCACCTCTCCCGCAGATATTTCAGTTGGGGTGTAAAACACATTGATGCCTTCTTTAAGGGCAAACAAGACGAGACCTATGGCCAGTGCTGAGCCAAAAATGATAAATAGCACTATAGCCAGCTTCTGCTGTCGATGAGCTAACATTACTGATTCTCCTCGCGTCTTAGACGAGCTTTGATTTGTTTTACTATCTTACGTCGGGAATATGCAGGTGGTACTACCGTAAACAGACAAAATAGCAAAAAAAACACATACACCGGCCATACGTATTGAGCATAACCGCCCATGTTGAGTAATTCTGCCAGGCTGTTGAACTGAAATTCAGGCATTGGTATTTATCCCTGACTCGGTGTCCGCTTTCGCATTATCCGTTAACAACAAGTCCTTTACCCATTGAGAGCGTCTTTCTCGCAATAAAATCTCATTCTGGCTGCGCAGAATAAGACCTATAAAAAACAGGCCAATAAAGCCGAAACCAGTAAAAAACGCAGGAATCCAGATTTCTGGCGGATTGGCCGATGAATCGCGCAAGGACAGATCGCTGGCACCCTGGTGCAAAGTGTTCCACCATTCCACGGAGTATTCGATAATCGGGATATTCACCAGACCCACAAGTGTCAATACAGCACAGGCCTTCGCCGCAGAATCACGCGACTCGATAGCCGAGCGCAGAGCAATAATGCCCACAAAAATAAAAAACTGTAGCAAGGAGCTGGTAAGTCTGGCATCCCATATCCACCAGGTCCCCCAGGTGGGTATTCCCCAAAGCGAGCCGCTCACCAGCATCAGCAGCGTAGCCATTGCCCCGATTGGTGCAACCGCTTTTGCTACTATGTCCGCCATTTTAATTTTCCAGATCAGCAAGGCCGCGCTGCACAGAGCCATCATGTAAAAGCTGCCTTTCATCAGACCGGCGGCAGGAACATGCAGATAAATAATGCGGTAGTTATCCCCCATTTGATAATCCGGCGGGGAAAAGCCCAGGCCCCAGATAATACCGACGACCAGCAACAGGCCAGTGACGCCCCACAACCACGGCAACACACGGTTACCAATGGTATAAAACCATTTTGGTGAACCTAATTTATATAACCATTGCCACATTTATTAACAAATCCGCTAATTAATACTAATTTTCAAAGCTGCCGAAATTGCCAGTGGTGAGAGACTGACAGCAAGTGCGAACAGGGCTGCCAGCAGCGCCAGCAAACCGGAAAAAGCTGTTCCGTTGATAGCTGCCTGAACCACCCCGGTACCGAATACCAACACCGGCACATAGAGAGGCAATATTAACACAGCCAGCAATAATCCACTCCTGGACAGTCCTACTGTCAGTGCCATGCCGATCCCACCCAGCAGCGTTAATACCGGCGTTCCCAGCAGCAAGCTCAAGACCAGTGGCAGCATGCCCTCAGGACTCATAAACAGCATGCTTGCCAACACCGGCGCAAGCAGGATAATTGGCAGGCAGGCAACCAGCCAATGACTGAAAATCTTGGCCAGCAGCAGAAAATATAAAGGCTGAGGACTCATCAGCAACTGTTCCAGGTTGCCATCTTCAAAATCAGCCCGGAACAAACTGTCCATCGACAACATCACTGCCAGCAGTGCGGTGACCCAGATAACCCCCGGAGCGATAGCGCTAAGGAAGTTTTCATCTGTACCCACGCTAAGTGGAAACAAGGTCACGGCGATAACGAAAAACATCAGCGGATTAATTACATCCCCGGGGTTGCGAAAGGCCAGCAACATTTCCCGCCTGACTGTTGCTCCCATCACGCTGAGCAAGCCAAGCTCACTGGAAGCCTTATTCATGTCTGTGTTCATGGCGCAGACTCCTGAACTCTGGAATCAAGATTGATTACGTCTATATCACACGCTATTTGCAAGGGATGATGAGTCGTCAGAATCAGACTGCCACCGGCATTCACAAAATCAGACAGCAATTGCTCCACCTCACTGACACCGCGCTTGTCCAGCGCAGTAAAGGGCTCATCCATCACCCACAGCCTGGCAGAGGTAAGTTTCATGCGGGCAAGACTGACACGCCTCTGCTGCCCGGCAGACATCATGAAACAAGGCACATCATCATATCCGGCCAGACCCAGTTCATCCAAAGCTGTCGAGATATCAATATTTCCAGTTTTGCCTTGGGATGCACTAAACCAGCGTAAATTCTCTCTGGGACTCAATGTCCGGTTGATAGCTGGCGCATGCCCCAGATAAAAAACATCAGAACAAAATTCACTGCGCACTTGCTTGACTGGTTTTTCCTGCCAGAGAATTTCACCGGAGAAATCACTGTTCAGACCACAAAGGATCCTCAGCAAAGTCGTTTTACCGCTTCCATTTGAACCTTGTATCTGCAGGGCCTTGCCGGGAGCAATAGAAAACGACAAATCCTTGAATAGAATTCGTTCATCCCGCTCACAATACAGGCCGTGTACTTCAAGCATGTTTGGCGCCTACTTACAGTTACAAGCTATTAAAGGCCGGCGATTATACCGAAAAATCAATGAGATAGTGACGTTTAACGGTGCAAATAAATGGCACTGATCAAGAAACGTCCCTGCCCTGTTCAGGATTTAGGCGGAGTGACTCCGGTCTGTCCCTGATATTTGCCGTTGCGATCCTTGTAGGTGACTTCACATTGTTCATCGGATTCGTAGAACAGCATCTGGGCCACGCCTTCATGGGCATATATTTTTGCGGGAAGCGGTGTGGTGTTTGAAAACTCCAGTGTCACATGTCCCTCCCACTCGGGTTCTAGTGGGGTGACATTAACAATGATGCCGCAACGGGCATAGGTGGATTTACCCAAACAAACCGTCAGCACATTAGATGGAATACGGAAGTATTCTATTGTCCGGGCCAGGGCAAAGGAATTGGGAGGGATGACACAGGTGTCCTCATTGATGCTGACAAAGCTGCTTTCGTCAAAATTCTTTGGATCTACCACGCTGGAAGTATGCACATTAGTAAAAATCTTGAACTCAGAGGCACAACGAACATCGTAGCCATAGCTGGATGTCCCGTATGAAATGACGCGCTTGCCATTTACTTCCCGTATCTGATTAGGCTCAAACGGTTCCAGCATGCCATGCTCTTGCGCCATGCGTCGAATCCATTTATCAGACTTGATTGTCATGTTTATTTCCCTTGTTTAAAAAACAGCAAATATTACTGTGTAACTGACCAAGACACCACGTGTAATAACGCGTAAATAGCAAATTCACCCACTTTTATTTTGGTGCAATGTTGCTATAATCCCGCCCCGTCCAAGCAGCCTGAGATAAATTACAAAGCAAACTTCCTATTTGCTAGTTATTACAGTCTTTTCAGAGGCAACTCAGAGGCAACTATCGCCTCTTCCTTAAATTGGAAAGTTTCGAAAAGTAAAG
Source organism: Gammaproteobacteria bacterium (assembly GCA_018698975.1). Taxonomy (GTDB): domain Bacteria; phylum Pseudomonadota; class Gammaproteobacteria; order Pseudomonadales; family Pseudohongiellaceae; genus Eutrophocola. The sequence goes on along the minus strand of JABIPQ010000073.1, from coordinate 6,258 downwards.
TATAGCTAGAGGACACCCAAAGCTAAGGTGCGCGTTTCAAAAATAATTCAGCTGATGTTCAGTTAAACAAGGTTTTAATAATCTAATCTTAAATCAGGAGTAATCCAATGAAGTTGAAAGCAACATTCGCAATTGCTGCACTCGTTTCACTGTTTGCATCCAGTGCCTTCGCAGCCGGAGACGCAGCACGTGGTCAAACCCTTTATGCTACCTGTGGCGCATGCCACGGCGCTCAAGGTGAAGGCATGCAGGCACTAAATGCCCCATCCCTGGCTGGTCAGGAAGAATGGTATGTCATTCGTCAGCTGCAAAATTTCAAGAATGGAATTCGTGGTACTAACCCGAAAGATATCTTTGGCATGCAGATGGCTCCTATGGCAATGACCTTGCCTACAGAACAGGCCATTGAAGATGTAGCTGCCTACATCAAAAGCCTGGCAGACTAGGCCCGACGACATATTTTAAAAATATGATTTATAAAAAAACCCGGCCATTGCCGGGTTTTTTATTGCCTGCGATTTTGCCAGGAAGTCTATTTCTTGCTGCCTTCAGGCCAAGCTGAAACCTACCACCTGATCAACCAGCAATTGGGGATTATAGTTACCGCGAAACTCATTGATCTCCAATCGATAAACCAGAGTGATTGTATCAAGCTCGTTCTCCAGCAATTCAGGGGCAGTATTAAAAGCAATCGCATCGATTAAATTTTCTGACTCAGGTATTTGCAGAGTCAATTTCAAATGCTTCTCCCCTACCACCCGAGAGTTAATTACTAAAAATTCTCCCAGAAACTCTGGCTCTGGAAAATGCTGCCCCCAGGGTCCAGCGTCACGCAAAACCCCGGCAAAGCTTAGCGAAAAACAATCGCCATTTAACTCCCCATCAATCATTTTTTTTTGCTGCAAGAGATCTTCACTTAATTCTTTTGACAAGACTGTTTCGAATGCCATAACAAAATCCGGGAAATCCTTCGCCTTGATCGCCAAACCAGCAGCCATGGCATGACCGCCAAAGCGCTTGAGTATTTCCGGATGACTTGTCGCCACCGCATCCAGCGCATCACGAATATGTAAGCCATCAATTGAGCGAGCAGATCCCTTGATCATTTTTTCACCCTCTTCCTCGTCGCCAGCATCGGCAAAGATGATGCAAGGACGATGATATTTCTCCTTGATGCGCGAAGCCAGGATTCCAATCACACCCTGGTGCCATCCTGGGTCATACAGACAAATACCACACTGATCCAACTCAGTGATCTCAAGATGGCTAAGTGCAAGCATTGCCTGGGCCTGCATATCATTTTCAATCTGCTTGCGATCACGGTTCAAGGCATCCAGTTGCTGTGCAATTTGCCGGGCCCTGGAAGGATTATCTTCAGTCAGGCAGGCAATGCCGAGGGACATGTCATCCAGCCGCCCTGCGGCATTCAGGCGCGGCCCCGCAGCAAAACCGAGATCACTTGCGACAACACTTTGCGGGTTTTTACCGGCTACCTCCAGCAAGGCCCTGATGCCCGGACGACCTTTGCCGCTACGAATAATACCCAGACCATGTTTCACTAAACGGCGATTATTTTGATCCAGTGGCACTACATCAGCGACAGTACCCAGAGCAACAAGATCGAGAAAGTTGGCCAGATTGGGTTCCGCAATCTGACAGGATTCAAACCAGTTCTCTTTCCGCAAAGCCACGCGCAAAGCTGACATCAGATAAAAAACCACCCCTACACCGGCCAGCGCCTTGCTGGGAAAATTACAATCGTTCAGGTTGGGATTCAAGATACAACTGGCATCAGGCAAAGAATTACCAGGCAAATGATGATCAGTGACCAATACAGAAATGCCGGCATCATTGGCTTTTGCAACACCTTCGTGGCTGGCGATACCATTATCAACAGTAACAATAAGGTCAGGTTTTCTTTCTGCAGCAACGGCTACAATTTCCGGGGTCAATCCATAGCCGAATTCAAAACGGTTAGGCACAAGAAAACCAACACGCTGATGCCCCATGGACTGCAGACAAAGCAAAAACAAGGCACTGCTCGTTGCCCCATCAGCATCAAAGTCCCCTACCACCAGAATGTTTTCTTTGGCAATAATTGCCTGCGCCAGCAAAGCACTTGCCTGATCAATATTTTTTAACAGGGACGGTGGATAAAGACCGGCCAAATCCAGGTTCAGGTCATCTTCAGTGACCACTCCTCTGCCTGCATAGATTCGTTTCAGCACTGGATGCACCGATTCATCCAGTGCCGATTCCTGACTTGTCTGTCTCTCGAGAATATCCATCAATAGCCTAAGCAGTTTATTATCATTAACATTGCCGGTCTTTGCGCAACTGGCGTTTAAGAATTTTGCCAACATTGGTGCGCGGAAGTGTGGCACGAAACTCTATTTTTCGTGGAATTTTGCAGGGAGTCAGACCCTGACGACAAAAGTGAAAAACATCCTCTTCATCAAGGTCCGGATTATCCGAGATCACAAAGAGTTCCACATATCCATTTTCTTTTTCAGTGACACCAATCCCTGCGGCTTTGCGAATATCAGGATGACGCAGAACGTGGTCTTCAATTTCTGCAGGATAAACATTAAAGCCAGACACCAGAGTCGAATCACGCAGCAACCAGGCAGTAAACTAATCGCCAAACTCATCTAAATCACGGTAACTCAGGCTCTCACCTTCACAACTAAAGGTGGTCAGCCCAGCATACTTCTGGCAAGAAGAAAGGACATCCAGCAAAGACCGGGCATCTGTCAATGCGGTTTTTCCTTGAAAAATACCCGCTGTGTCCATATCTATTGTTTCAACACTAATAAATTCTGCAAAGAGAAAGCAGTATACCTTAGCCGCTCACTGGCATGACTTTTCCATCGGCGTATTTCAGAAGGCTTGATGCATAGAAAAGAGGAACTTATTAGCCAATATTCAGCCTAAGCCAGTAGAGCATTAAGATAAGCAGCACTTCGCTGTTTTAGTACTTTTTACAAAACTGATTATTGCACTATTAATTAATTACATCAGGAAATAACTTGGACCATGAAAATCAAAAGCGGCATTACAGTTGTATTCTTTTTCCTCTGCGCAGCAGTGTCATTTTTATTGCCGGCGGTCAATGCCTTCTCAGCCTCTTACCTCTCTTTTCAAACGGAGGATGAAGCCAATACCATCGAGATCTTCAAAAGTGCCAGCCCTTCTGTAGTTTATGTTACAAATAATGCCTACCGCCGTACTGGTATTTATTCCCTGAATGTTCAGGAAATTCCGCAAGGCACAGGTACCGGCTTTATCTGGAATGACTCCGGACTGATTGTCACTAATGCCCATGTGATTCAAGGCGCTGATCGCGTCACCATCACTCTTCAGGATCAGAGTCACTGGGAGGCAGAATTAATTGGTATCGCACCTGACAAGGATCTTGCCTTGTTAAAAATTAATGCTCCACAGGAATTACTTCAGTCTCTGCCTCTGGGAGATTCAAATCAGTTGGAAGTTGGCAGAAAGGTTATCGCTATTGGCAACCCTTTCGGTCTCGATACAACTCTCACCGTCGGAGTGGTAAGTGCCCTTGGCAGGGAAATCAATTCAATGACCAAGCGGACAATCAAGGAAGTTATTCAAACCGATGCCGCTATCAATCCCGGAAACTCTGGCGGCCCCCTGCTTAATTCCATGGGACAACTTGTTGGTGTAAACACTCAGATAGTCAGCCCCAGTGGCGCCTATGCAGGCATCGGTTTTGCCATACCTGTTAATACGGTAAAGAAAATTATTCCACAGCTGGAAAAATATGGTGTTGAAGTGAGGCCGGTGATAGGTGTTGATCTTTCTTTAACGGACAACTGGGCAAGACAGCGTGGAATCCAGGGCGTCCCTCTTTACCGTGTTTATGAAAATATGCCAGCTTCAGATGCGGGCATGATTGGCTTGCAGCGTAATAAAAACGGCGAGATTTTTCTTGGTGATGTGATTATAGAAATCAACGGCAAGGAAATTATTAATCAGGATGATCTGCTTAATGAAATTGAACAATACCAACCCGGCGAAAGCGTCAAGATTATTACCCGCCGTAACCAACAGAATCTCGAATTTGATGTGGTATTAGCATCACCAGGGTCAGACTGATTTATCGCAACTTTATAAAGACTTTTTAACAAAGTCCGTTACCGCACCCAGACTGGCCTCCAGTACGGTAAAGCGCTCTTCCCTTTCTAACAGGTCTGAAAGGTGCTCAGGTAAAGCCGGCGTTTCCAGGCCAGCCTGTGCAATGGCCTCACCAAACTTGGCCGGATGCGCAGTAGCCAGACAAATTACCGGATTCCCACTTCCTGAGTCGCAGACTCTTGCCGCCTTGACCCCGGTTGCGGTATGAGGATCCAGTAAATAATTGTACTTCTCATAAACTTCCCGGATCGTCGCACAGGTTGTGTCATCATCAACACGACAACTGTCGAAAATTGATTTGGCAAACTGCCACTCTTGCTCGCTAACTTGCTGAATGTTCTGATCCAGTCCAGTGACAAAAGATTCGACCCGTTGTGTATCACCTTTAAACAAGTCAAACAGAAAACGTTCAAAATTACTGGAGACCATGATATCCATACTAGGGGATAAACTGGATTCAAGTTGCTCAAGATTGTACTGATTCTTGCTCATAAAACGGTGCAGGATATCGTTCTTGTTGGTGGCAATAATCAGACGATCTATGGGCAGGCCCATCTTTTTCGCCAGATACCCTGCATAAATATCGCCAAAATTACCGGTAGGCACTGAAAACGAGACAGCTTCATCTTCATCAATAAATTTCAATGCAGCATAAAAGTAGTAAACAATTTGCGCCATGATGCGGGAAAAATTAATTGAATTTACCGCAACCAGTTGGTAACCGTCCGGCAGAAAACTCTGATCCGCAAACGCCTTTTTGACAATATTCTGACAATCATCGAAATTCCCTTCGATAGCCAGACTATTCACGTTTTCACCCTGAATAGTTGTCATCTGCCGCCGCTGAACTTCAGACACGCGGTTGTGAGGATATAAAATAAACATATCCACGAATTCACAATGACGACAACCTTCCATCGCCGCTGAGCCGGTATCACCGGAAGTAGCGCCTAAAATCGCCACATGTTTTTGTCGGCGTGCCAGAAAATAATCCAGTAAACGGCCAAGCAATTGCAAAGCAAAATCCTTGAACGCCAGGGTCGGTCCATGAAAAAGCTCCAGCACATATTCTTTCTCGCCCAGCTTTTGCATAGGCGCTACTTCAGGATGCGAGAACATCTTATAGGTTTCATTAATTATTTCCCTGAGATCGTCATCGGGCATGGAATCAGCGGTATAAAGACTGATTATTTCAAAGGCCAACTCGGCATAGCCGAGATTTTTCCATGACTGCATCTGCTCCCGGCTTACCTGAGGAACAGTTTCAGGAATATACAACCCGCCATCCGGTGCGAGACCGGTCAGCAGCGCCTCCTCAAATGATTGTGCCGGTGATTTACCCCGGGTACTGATGTATCTCACAATAAAATCCTGTTTTTTAGCTTTTAACTTATGCCTTACTGAGGCGGACGCTGTCCACCATGTCGGATGACGGGCTACGCTCTTTTCCGACCTGTTTATCCTATAAAGTTTATTAGTAATTCAGCCTTCTCACTAAATGCTGGTTTTAACCTGAAGGTTATTACGGAACCCTTTCTACTTTCTACTTTCCACCTTCCACTTTCCACTTTTATCATGCCGGACATCGCTACGCTCTTACGGCCTACCTGAACCTCTTTAGACTTGCGACTTGCGACTATTAATCTTCAAGCCGATCCATACGAATCCTGGCAACTTTGCCACCAATAGCATTTAGCGCCTCGATTTTTTCAATGGCAGTATTCATTACTGACTCTTTAATTTCATCAGTGAGAATTACAACCGACAGATTCTGTTCTACATCATGGACTCTGGGTTCTTTTTGGATAACCGCTTCAATATTAATATTGAAATCACCCAGAATTTCGGTGATATCAGACAAAACTCCGGCCTTGTCTTTAGCCACAACGCGCAAATAATACGCACTGATTATTTCATTGATAGGCAGTATAGATAGATCTGACAAGTTATCTTGCCTGAACCCTAATGCCGGCACACTATTTTCAGGACTCGACATCATTCTTGCCACATCAATGACATCTGCAACTACTGCCGATGCCGTAGCTTGCGCGCCAGCGCCGGCACCATAATAGAGTGTTGGACCAACAGCATCACCCT
>JABIPQ010000072.1 GCA_018698975.1 Gammaproteobacteria bacterium | reverse complement strand
CGCCTTTCTTCGGGACTGAAGTCCCTCCTACAAAAAGCCGCTATCTATTGTAGGAGCGGTTTCAACCGCGAAGAACGCAGCACCTTTACTTCGGGACTGAAGTCCCTCCTACAAAAAGCCGCTATCTATTGTAGGAGCGGTTTCAACCGCGAAGAACGCAGCGCCTTTCTTCGGGACTGAAGTCCCTCCTACAAAGCTTGGGTAAACCTTATTATCTAATTTAGACGCAAAATATATTAAAAGGTTTATCTATCGCTTACCAATAATTTTCCGTGGTGATGTGCCCGGGTTTGCGACGCAAATTTTTGGCAAAGCCTCGTGCCTTAAGCAATTCCACCACATCTTTTACCATGTCCGGATTGCCACATAACATCACCTGGGAGTGCGCCACATCCAGCTTCAGATTAACCTTCTGTTCCAGACTGCCATCTTCTATAGAGGCCGGAATACGGCCTTGAATAGTACCTTCCACCTGTTCACGGCTAACAAATGCCTGAAAACCAAAGCGTTCGCCATATTGTTCTCTTAAGCCGGTTATCAAATCCAGATATTGCATATCGCTCTGGGTTCTGACGCCCTGCACCAAAATGATACTTTCATAGGTCTCCCAGGGCTGGTCTGTTTTCAGGATAGACAAAAACGGGGCTATACCGGTTCCAGTACCAATCAGCCATAAATCACGCGATGCTGGCACCTCATCAAGGGTAAAAAAACCGTTGGCAGGGTTTTTAACCAGAATCGTGTCCCCCACTTTCAGATCATAAAGTGCATTGGAGAGCACACCGTCAGTAGCGGTATAAAAGAAGAATTCCAGTGTCTTGTCCTGCGGAGGACTAAGGAAAGAATAGGGTCTGGCGACTCGTTCACCATCGATTTCCAATGCCAGAGAAGCAAATTGCCCAGCACTATAAGGCGCTATATCTGCATCGACCTTTAACGAGAACAGACTGTCAGTCCAGTGAATGTTTTCCACTACCTTCCCTTCAAGCCACTCTGACATCAACCTTCCCCTTTCTGTCTTGTTGTTTTGCAAGCTTACCAGAGAAGGGGCAGGGGAAAAACTAGAGGCTGAAGGCTGAACAATATTGCTTTGCCTGTCTCAAAGATCAAGTAAGTTCTGAAAATATACTTTTACTTGTGACTTGCGACTTGTGACTCTGTCGGATGGCGCTTCGCTTATCCGACCTACAATACTTTTAGCTTTTACCCTTCAGCTTTTACCCTACCCCTTGTCTCTAGTTTTTTGTCCCTGTGTTTCTTTCCGCTGATTTAGTATTCTTGCCTGGTAAATCAATTTAATCAGGAATTTATTATGAGTTGTAAAGTCGCTTTCATCGGATTAGGTGTCATGGGTTTTCCCATGGCCGGACATCTTGCCAATGCTGGACATTCAGTGACCGTTTTTAACCGTACTGCCGAAAAAGCACAGCTTTGGGTAGAGTCTTACCAGGGTGAAACGGCGGCGACACCGGCATTAGCGGCTACAGACGCCGACTATATTTTTACCTGCGTGGGTAATGATGATGATCTTCGCGAAGTAACTATCGGTGCCGATGGAGCATTTGAAGCCGCAAAAGCCGGCGCTATATTTATTGATAACACCACAACCTCAGCCATCGTTGCCAGAGAACTCTCTGCTATCGCTGAAGAAAAAGGATTTTCCTTTCTCGATGCGCCGGTCTCCGGCGGTCAGGCAGGAGCAGAAAATGGAAAATTAACCGTGATGATTGGTGGGGATGAGAGTGCTTTTGAAAAAGCCGAACCTGTCATTGCCAGTTTTGCCGCCAGCATCAAACTACTCGGCCCTTCCGGTTATGGCCAGCTTACCAAGATGGTCAATCAGATATGCATCGCCGGTCTGGTACAGGCATTATCGGAGGGCATTCATTTTGCCAAACATGCAGGTCTGGATGTTGAAAAAGTGATCGGTGTCATCAGCAAGGGAGCAGCACAGTCCTGGCAAATGGAAAATCGTTACCAAACCATGATGAACAATGAATTCGACTTTGGCTTTGCCGTTGACTGGATGCGTAAAGATCTCGGCATTGCCATGGAAGAAGCAACAAAAAATGGCGCTTCATTACCAGTCACTAAAATTGTTGATGGCTATTATTCAGAGCTTCAGCAATCAGGTGGCAATCGCTGGGATACGTCGTCTCTGATTGCGCGTTTGGAAAAGTAAGGCATAAGCAATACATTTGAGTTTAAAACCTTCGGTTAATTTTTAATCAGTCTGTTGACGCCAATTTTATTTACGGCTAAAGTCAGGCCTGTTTCTGACAGGTCTGATACAGATTTATGGATTTATGGATTTAGACAACAGTCACTCCCATATTCTACGACTTAATGTTGCTGGTCTCCCCGTTGAATGGTTGACCTGGCAGGAAGCTACTACCCTCTACGCCAGAGACCTTGTTACCTGGACTCTTGGCGACACCATCCGCACTGTCACGGGTGGCATTTCCCGACTCTCTGGTGAACGCTCCACTATTGTTTTACACAGCATCGTTGCCTGCGCGGGTGAGCTTCATCATGGCCAGGCCAAAAAACCTACCCTGAACAATCGCGTGTTATTTCGTCGGGATCAGAATCTTTGTATGTACTGTGGCAAAGAATTTAGTGACAGGGAATTAAGCTGCGACCATATTCTGCCCACCTCACGCGGTGGCGCCAACACCTGGGTGAATGTGGTAGCTGCCTGCAAGCGCTGCAACCACTTCAAGAAAAACAGAACACCGGAAGAGGCGCACATGGAATTACTCGCTCTCCCCTTTGAACCGAATTCTGCCGAGTATCTGGCCCTGGTGAATAACAAGCGCATTCGATCGGATCAAATGGAATTTTTGAAATCACAGTTTTCGAAGAACTGCAGGCTTCAGTAAAAAAATTCTTAGCTACTGCTTAAGAAATTTATACACCATACTTTGAAAAACTTCTGGTTGCTCAGCGTGCAGCCAGTGACCGGCATCTTTCACTTCCTGAATTTCAGCTTTGGGGAACAGTCCAAAAATGGCTTTCTCATATTTCTTCAGCAGGTAATCCGACTTTTCACCTTTTACAAACAAGACTCTTTTATCAAAGGTCTTTTCAGAATGCAGAGCGTCACTCAATTTGGCATAGTCCTTTCGAATAACGTCCAGATTCATGCGCCAGCTGTAGTTACCTTCCTCATCCTTCATCAAGTTGGCCAGCAAAAAGTCGCGCACGCCCTTTTCTTGAATAAATTCTGCAAGAATTTCATCAGCATCTGCCCTGTTCTCAAACAAGTCCAGGTTCAATATGTCTAGGCCGGCAAATACTGCTGTATGATGCCCGGTATATTGCACCGGCGCGATATCCACAAGAATAAGTTTTTCAACCAGATGAGGCCAGTTTAGGGCCATTTGCATCGCGGTTTTTCCGCCCATGGAATGACCGATAAAATGAGCTTTTTCAATACCGTAGAGCTGCATGGTTTCGCGCACATCATTGGCCATTTCTTCATAGGCCATTGAATTATCCCATTCAGAGCGACCATGATTACGATGATCAAAGCCATACACTTTATAGGTTTCGGCAAAAAATTTGGCATGCTGACCCCAGTTACCCTGGTTGCCAAATAATCCGTGGAGAATAATTAACGGCACGCCGTTTTCAGAATACTGTTTACAAAATAGCTTCATAACACACCTGCCTGCTTCTGTGCTTTTAAGGCTTTAGCCTATTTAAAAACTATCAGGAAAGATTTTCCTCGATCCAGTTAATCACATCATCATGGTGCTTCTTGGTGTTCACTTTCTCCATGATGTACTGCAACCTGCCTTCCTTATCGATAATAAAAGTGGTTCTTTTTAGTCCCATATATTCCCGGCCCATAAATTTCTTCAAACCCCAAACGCCATATTTATCTGCTACAGCATGATCTTCATCAGACAATAAAGTGAAGTTGAGTTTATCGCGGTCGGCAAATTTTAATAAGCGCGGAAAAGCATCAATGCTGACGCCCAATACTTTCACTCCCATTTTCTTCAGTGTCTTTTCACTATCGCGTAAACCGCAAGCCTGAACAGTGCACCCTGGCGTCATTGCCTTGGGATAAAAATACAACACTACAATACTGCCCTGATAATCCTTCAGGGAGCACTTTTCACCATTTTGATCCTGAAGGGTAAATGCGGGGGCTTTGTTGCCAATTTTGGGTAATGCCATGAATGTCTCCAAACCAGGGTTCTCTTTAATGTTGTCAGCCAAGGGTAGGCAGCCAGGTATTGCCAGCGAATATTGCCACAAAATCTTTCCCGTCAATAAGGAAAATTTTCTTTTTGGCACAAGTTATTTTCTCAATATAAAACAATAAGTTGCGAGTGGGAAATTGCTGGCTAGTGCTGAGTTACTGCGTTTATAGGTAAACCAGAAAATCAGGATGACTGGATCAGAGCATTTTCTCTAATAATTTTTCAGGGACAAAGGGTCTGCCGCGCCCATTAAGCGCCGTGGCCGTCATTTTTGCCTTCAGCATCAGTGCCTGATCATGGCACCTGACAACTTCCTGGTGGAAGATTATTTTCAGACGGCCTTCCTGCTCAAAGTGGGTGCGGATAGAAAAATCATCTCCGCTGGTGAGTGAGGCCTTGTACTCCATTTCAGCTTTCACGATAACCAGATGTATTCCGCTGGCCGTCACTTCAGCAAAATCGATGCCCCGTGATTTCAAAAATTCATGCCGGGCATGCTCCAGATAATTCATGTACACGGCATTATTAACTACACCCTGGAGGTCACATTCATAATCTCTCACCAGGAGAGTAATTTCATGATGCTTTGTCATACTGCAGCTCATCCTTTTCAAACAGGGAAACTCAATTCCATTCTATTGGATATGGCCTCATAGCCCAATCATCATGGAAAAAATAATCAATGTTTTTTTACACAGCCCCATGCCAGGAAAATTGCCGTCTCAACAAAGTTATCCACAGGCCCGGGAATAGGTGATTTCTGTGGATAATTCTGTGCAATATTTTAGTGCATCGAGAAAACGCAATTTTTCATGCAAATATTCCAGACCAATGGTTTTAAATGAATATATATGCTTTCCCTTATTTATCAATTAGTTATAAATTCGTCATAGTGATTTCGATAAGTTAATCAAATTTCTTAATCAGAATTATCACAAGGATTCGCTATGTGCATAAAACTATTGGGATTATTGCTCCAGAGCCTAAATAAATCTGTAATTACCCTACTCTGCTGCCTGCATGAATAAGCGCTTTAACTGCTTGTTTAGCCTTTACTTGTTTGATTTCAGTTACTATTGAAAGAAAATCATGACAGCGCTGATCTTCTGTTGTGTCTGCTCACTAAATTGCTTATCAATCCAGGAAAATAAATAATGAAAATTCTCAAAAAACTAACCCTGAGTCTGTCCACTTTTATCCTGCTATCAGCCTTTGCCAATAGCAGTAGCGCACAGGAATTTAATTGGGCTCCTGACTTCCCCGTGGGTGCCAGCATCCCAATGCTGGAAGCACCGGATCAAAATGGCATAGTACAGAACCTGGCGAGCCTGAGCGGGGAAAAAGGCCTGGTGCTGGTTTTCAATCGTTCCTTCGACTGGTGTCCATACTGCAAGGCGCAACTGGCAGGCCTGGAGCAAGCCAGCGCTGGTCTCGAAGCTGCTGGACTCAAAATAGCCACCATTACCTACGATCCCGTGGAAACCCTGAAACTGGTGGAAGAGGACCTGAGCCTCACCTTCGCCCTGTTACATGACGAGGAAATCAAACACGTCAATGCCTTCAATATCCGTAATATGGATTACAACCCGGGTGATTTTGCCTATGGTGTGCCGCAACCAGGCATTATGCTGGTAAGCCCACAAGGGGTTATCCTGGGCAAGTTTGCCGAAGAAAATTTCAGGGTAAGACCAGATTGGTCAGATGTGATTAACGCTGCCAATGATTTGTAAACCCGGCGTCTTTTAATCCATTACAATCCATTACAAGCTATTACAAGCCAAGAGTGGCCAACAGGGGATTATGATCTGAAGCATCCGAGTGCAGGGTGTGGGCATCATGAACCCTGAGGCCACGCACAAAAATATAATCCAGATGCCGGCCGAATACCCGGGATCGATTATCTTTTTCAAATCCCACTTCTGTGAGTCCGTGACGGTGCGCAATTTCATCCAGTAGCTGTTTGCGCTGGTCACGCCAGGCATTAAAGTCACCAGCAAAAATTACCGGCCCGCGATGCTCATCTATATGCTGCAACATATCCCGCAGTTGTCTGGTGTATGCATTCATCCCCAAACTAAAATTAACCGCATGAAGATTCACAGCCAATAATGATTCTGTCTCACCCGTTAAATCATAGGTAGTCATGTTGGCAGCTTTGCTGGTGCGAAAAAGTGGCTCACTATGGCGCAGGGGATTTTGCGAGCGATGACATACATTGGATACGTTCATCACTCCTGTTGTTCTGCCCGGCAGGGTAAAGCCCGGCGCAAAGCTGCGATGCCATTTATCACAAAAATGCTGAAGATATTCCCCTTCTTTATGGACTTCCTGCAGTAGCGCAAGATCCACAGACTGACTAAAACCAGCCAGATCAGCATTGAGCTGAGGCCGGGATTGTTTCTTCACGTTCCAGCTTAATACCCGAATACTCTCGGGATTGAGCCTGTGCTCAGATGAAATTTGCATATTTATCAGTTACTTAGTATTTTTTGCTATCCACTACATTGGACCGCTACTTTTACATAATATTGCGTCTGAGAACTCTAATTCAAGGCACTAATCTTTGTTACCATTAGCCCACAAACACTCCATTCATCCTTAGATAATATCAGCTACCCCATTGAGCAACCTGACATTTATCAATTTCTTATCCTTTCGGCGTTTTCTGCCTGGTTTGCTGTGTGGGCTGCTGTGTGGACTATTAGTCGCTTGCGCCACGGAAGAAACCACGAGGATATCTGAAGAAGTCAGTTATGAAGTGGTTGATATGTCAGGTAACTGGGAAAAGGATTACCAACTCAGTGATGATTTCGATACTGAATTCAATCTTTTCATTTTTGATATTCAACGGCGACTCAACCCCCAAAGCGACAACCTGAACCGAAGTCCTTCTCTGAGCGTCGGGCAGGCATCCGGATCAAGAGAAACCATTATTGGTCTGGCGCGTTTTACCGAGGAGATTACCCGTATGCCCCTACTGCAGATTGAACAGGACCGCTCCCGCATGCGTATCGACCGGGAAGATGACTTTTCCCTGCTATGCGAGTTTTTCAATGAACAAACAGCCATTACACAGACGCCATTTGGCTCAGAAGAATGCGGTTGGAATGGCGAGCAGTTGTTATTCCAGCTTATCCTGGATGACGGGCTCAGAATTTTTTATCAGATCACGCTTTCCCCTAATGGCCAGCAGTTAAACATCACCACCACAGTAAGCTCTGCCAGTGTATCCACACCAATGACCATCAGTAATTATTATCGGCGCTATGACATTCCGGAAAATGAATTTGATTGCATCCTTACACTCACCCGCAATAACGTGTGTCGGAGGGCAAACAATTGAAACACCTGATTTTTAGTTTGCTGATTTTTGCATGCACTGCCTTGAGCCATGTAAACGCCCAAAGCGTTAACAATAAACCACTGCTCGATGTCAGTATCAAAACATTCACAGCCAACCTGCCGAATGATATTCAGTTGCAGCAAGCTCAGGGTATTTATCCCGCGGTACGACAGGCAGAATCGCGCTATCTGCCTTCTTACCTGAAACTGATACTTGAAGAGAGCAACCTTTGGGGCGCTGTCAGACTGCTGCCAGATGAAGATACCGGGGCAGAATTACAGATTTCAGCCACTATTAATTCATCCGATGGCTCTCAGCTGGAACTTGCAGTGGTAGCCACTGATGCCACCGGGCGCATCTGGGCAGACAAGATTTATACCGGCAGCGCAGTAGATAGTGTTTCTCTTAATCAGCCCTTGCTGGGTACCGATCCCTTTCTCTACATGTATCTGAACATCAGCAATGATCTCACCGCCATGGCAGCCACCCTGAGCGCAGCCCAGATTAGCGAAATCAAAACTGTGGCAATGCTGCAATATGCGGCTTCTCTGGCGCCGGAGGTTTTCAGTCCGTATTTATCCAGAGATGAGTTTGGTCTGTATTCTCTTGCCCGTTTACCGGCAGACAATGATCCCTTTTTATTACGGGTTCAGGAGATCCGTGAACATGAATATGTTTTTATCGATGTAGTGGATGAGCAATATGAAAACTTTTTTGTAGCCATCAAACCGGTCTACGATCTATGGCGCCGCTACCGACGCGAACAACAGGCCAGTGAAATGGACAAGATCAATCGGGAAGCACAACAGGGTAATGATTTAAGACAAGGCAGTTACATGTCGCTGCTGGAGAGCTACAACAATTTTCGCTGGGCACGCATGCAGGATCAATACCTGGATGAAATCAGTGTAGGCTTTACCAATGAAATTCTGCCCACCGATATTACGCTGGAAGATTCTCTCTACCACCTGTCCGGCACACTGGATGAGCAGTACCAGGAATGGCGCAGTATTTTGCAGGAATTGTGGTTACTTGATTCTCCCTGAATTATGCGGCAGAAATTGGCCTGAGGACTCTTCCTGCAAATAATGTCGGATAAGCGTAGCATCATCCGACATGACAAATAAAACCTGTCTCTAAATAACAACAAACCCTGTTTCAAGGTTTGACATCTGCCCAACATGCCATTAAAGTCCCGCGTCTTAAATATCAAATTGAAAACCCGATGATCAATTTTTACACCGACAATTGTGTTTCTCTTTCTGCCGCAGCGCGTAACGCAGCCGCGGCGGCGCGCCGTGCCGCGCTTAAAATAAGGGATACCTGGATAATCGTTTGATGTAAAAATCTGACCTAAGAAAGATTAATAAAACCTCCAGCTGTCCCAGACACTGGAGGTTTTTTTATGCCCACAAGAAAGTAATAAGAGAGGAAACAACATGAACACCATTGACACTGAAAACTCACTTGGCATCACCTTTTGCGATCGCCTGGAGCTGGCCTTCACCCATGGCGAAGGCAGTACCGTCTGGGATGAATCAGGCAAGCCTTATCTTGATTTCACCTCAGGCTGGGGTGTGACCTGCCTGGGTCATAGTCATCCGGTAATCACCCATGCCATAAGCAAACAGGCCAGCAAAATAATTCAGAGTCCTAATGCGGGTTTCACCTACTCTCCCTCTCGTGCCGCATTGCTGACTCTGCTTAAAGGGGCCTTACCCACAGGACTGGCAAAAACCTATTTCTGTAATAGTGGTGCAGAAGCCAATGATGCGTCCCTTAAACTGGCGCGAAAAATCACCGGCCGAAAAAAAATCATCAGCACCCTTGGGGCATTTCATGGCAGAACCTTCAATACCTTGTCTGTTACCCGTGACACCGTAAATTCCGACCGCTACACACCAAAGCAGGCGGACACTGTCTTTGTTCCCTTTGGCGATATTACGGCAATGGTTGACGTAATAGACAATCAAACAGCTGCTGTGATTGTTGAACCCATACAGGGCGAAGGTGGCGTGCAAATTCCACCCGTTGATTATTTAAGCCAGATTCAAACCCTGTGCCATCAGCATGGCGCACTGTTCATTGTCGATGAAATTCAGACCGGCTTTTGTCGTACCGGTAAATTCTTCGCCCTGGAATATTCCGGGGAAAACATCACCCCTGATTTTTTAACAATGGGTAAGGGTATTGCCGGCGGCTTCCCTTTTGCCGGATTTGCGGTGAGTGAAAAGGTGAGTTTGCTGCTTGAAAAAGATGACCATGGTGGTACCTATTGCGGCAA
The DNA here is from genome assembly GCA_018698975.1 of Gammaproteobacteria bacterium. Classification (GTDB taxonomy): domain Bacteria; phylum Pseudomonadota; class Gammaproteobacteria; order Pseudomonadales; family Pseudohongiellaceae; genus Eutrophocola. Next base: position 439 of record JABIPQ010000072.1, on the reverse strand, counting down.
CCCTCTGGGTTGTGCAATTTCCTATGCGGTGATCAATCACCTGGTGGAAAATAATATTGCGGATCAGGTCACAGAAAAAGGATTCTACCTGCAGAAAAACTTAAGCCAACTGCAAAATCAGTTCCCTGAATTGATCAGGGAAGTAAGAGGCGTGGGCCTGATGTGTGCTTTCGACTTTTTCGATCAAAGCCTGACACGTCCCTTCACTCTCGCCTGTGCTGATGCTGGTCTGCTGGTGGTACCAACCCGCAATGGCATAATTCGATTGCTACCGGATTTACTGGTAACGCAGGAGAGTATTGATAAAGCGGTAAAAATTCTTGCGGAAGTTATGCGTGAGTCGTAGGGCGGAAGATGGGCGTAGCCTGATATCCGCCGGGCGAAGCTCGGAAGATCGGCGTAGCCCGATATCCGCCGGGCGAAGCTCGGAAGATCGGCG
>JABIPQ010000071.1 GCA_018698975.1 Gammaproteobacteria bacterium | reverse complement strand
TTTCGCGTCAGATTTACAGTCTGATCCCTTTGACCACTCGGGAACCCCTCCAACAAAGCATCAGACGAATTTCAACCACCTGGCTCTACACAGAGCCGGGCATTTTAGGGGAATCACTGGCGTGATGCAAACGTTTCGCAAGGTTTTTCTATTACTTCCAGCTCAAGCCCTTCTGACAGCAAATCCAGCAATTCTGAGCCTTCCAGTAATACCTGAGAAAGCCCCTTAATTGTGACCCAAATCTCGTTACTAGCTGTCACAATATCCTGGATAGACGTAGCAAAACCCTGCCCTGCAAGCCGTTCTTGCAAAGCCAGCGCCAATGCTTGCTGACTAAAGAGCCCCAAAGAAATACCCCCCGAGAGATCTCCGCTACTAATGATAAAGCTTTCAATTTCATTTTCCTGCAGGGTCTGAAGTGTCTGCCTGGCCGCTGTTTCAGAATTAAATGGCGGCATATAGACACGGAAATTCGCAGTTTCTGCAGATGGCAACAACTCTGCACTGGCTTGTAATCCCCGCTCCAGCAAGGCCGATACAAGGAAATCACTTTCAGCAGTGTTATTAAACACTCCCAAAGAGATGCAAGTCAGCGGCTCCATAAGTACCGGGATGTCCAGTTTTTCCACTTCACTAAGTAGCTCTAAACTACGTGAAGCCTGCCTGCCTGGTGTCCTGACCATGACTGCTTCTGATTCTCGAGGCGCATAGATATTCCATGAGAGATAAGCCAGGTTGGCAAGTATCAAAAGAATGGCAAATGTACGCATAACGAATTAAAAACCAATTAAGAGTTAATTAAGAGCTAATAGAAACCAATACAAGTAATAATAAAGCACTAATCAGTTTTCTTATAGAAAGCCCAAGTGTGATTAATTTCTCTTTTAAGTTAACAGACACCTTTAATAGATATAGAGAAGCAGGATCGCATGGCTTTTTACTGTCTAGGGCAATGCGATAGACAAACCCTCAAGCACCAGATCCTTTTCTACCCGATGCGGCCAGGCCAGATTTTTGCTCGCTAACATCGCATCCCCTCCTGTGAGGAAGCAGTTCACCTCAACTTCATTAGAATCTACTTGTTGAGCATTTCCTTCTATATTTCCAATTGCCTCTATTCCCTGCATTCCCTGCATTCCCTGTTGAGAGATCCCTTTAATGTTTTTTTCTAAAAACTGTTTATAACAACGCTCTGCAAACCCGGTAACCATTGTTGAGATTCCATTGCTAATCGCCTCTTGCGTATTTTGACCAGGCTCAAGTGATACCAAGTCTTGCAGAGCAATATTCAATGCTGGAGTTTTTCGCGCCAGACTTTCCTGCATAAGGTGGAAACCAGGCACTATATACCCGCCCTGATGAATACCTTCAGCATCAACACTGTCAAATGTGATTGCGCTGCCAAAATCAAGAACACAACATGCATTCGCAGTTTTTTTGTAAGCCGCAAGTAAAGCCAGCCAGCGATCAATTCCCATCATGCTGACATTAATATATGAATTAGTAACTCCCCCGCAACTTTTCTCAACTTCTGCAAATTCAGGCTGCAGTTGCCACTTCTCATTAAGTATTGCCACAAGGTCAGCTTGAAATTGTTCTCCCCTGACACTGGATACTTTCACTCTGTTAATATTTTTTATGTGGCGGTCTAAATCAAGGATTATCTGTTCCAGACCACCAGCACCCGAAGTCGAGGTAACTGCGGTCAAGACATTACCTGCCACAACTACATCTGGATGCAGCTCATTCTCACCAACAATGCGCCATTTTATCCTGCTATTACCAGCATCTATTTCGAGGATCATTTGACCGACCTTCTCCTCAAGCTCACTTCACCCCCGCTAACAAGCTGTATTCCTTGCTCTGTTTCCAACAAGAGCGCGCCAGTGTCGGAAATACCACGCGCGACACCAAAGGTACTCTTGCCCGGTGTAATCAGTTCAACCTGTTTGTCTATCATGACATCATGATCCCGCCACTCGGCGTTGAAATTTGTTAATCCTCTGGATTGAAATTCATCCAGCGCTGACATTATATGGGAGAGAACCCCGCTCACCAGCAGATTACGATCGACATTCCCGTCTGTCATCTGAAACAGATCTGTCCAGGGCTGATCTACGCCTTCCATAGACTCGGGGGGGCACTTGATATTAATTCCTACTCCAATCAATAGCTGGCAAATTCCTGAAATATCTCCTGTAATCTCCAACAGAATCCCTGCCAGCTTTTTCCCGTCAACAATAACATCATTAGGCCATTTGACGCCGAGCCCTGCCAGTCCTTGCTGTTTGAGTGCCCGAATAATTGCCAGACCAACAACAAGGCTGATACCTTCTGTAGCCATAGTGCCAGTATCAATTTGACGCACCATGGTAAGGCAAATATTTTGACCAAAAGGGCTGACCCATTGCCGGCCTCTTCGTCCTTTACCACTGGTTTGCTGTTCAGCCAGATGAGCAGAGTATTTGTCGGCAAGCGGCAAGAGCGTGCCATTTTGTAACAAACGCATCACATGTGTGTTGGTTGAATCAATAGTGTCCAGAATTTCAAGATGATGTAATGCTTTATTCAATGCTGTCGGCATAGCAGCGCGAATGGATTTTGAATCCAGGAGAGTGACAGGATGTACTATCCTGTAACCTTTACCTCGGACAGAGTGCACCTCAATTCCCAGCTCACCGACTTTTTTGATATTTTTCCATATCGCAGCCCTGCTAACACCAAGCATCTCTCCCAGTTCAGAGCCGGAGTGAAATTGGCCATCAGCAAGAATCCTGATTAATGGATGCAATATCCCCGTCATTGGTTTCAGTGCCAACCTCTCAAAAAAAATCCGGAAAGCCTGGCTTTCCGGATTTTAATAAAAACTAAATGTGTCTAGAAATGCATCCAGGCTTTGGATTACATATCGTAGCCTCTTTCATCATGCAACACGATATCCAGGCCAACGGATTCGTCTTCTTCAGTAACACGCATGCCAGTAATTGCATTAACAATTTTTAATACAATCCATGTCAATACAGCCGTATAAACTATGGTTGCCACTATACCTGTCAATTGCACCACCAACTGACTGCTCATAGTCACCCCTTCTGCATAGCCCTGTCCACTCAATACTCCCAGACCTGCCGATGCAAAAATACCGGCTAAAAATGTTCCCAGCATGCCACCGACCCCATGTACCGGAAAGACATCCAGGGAGTCATCAATACGAAAGTAATTCTTAACCAGGCCAGTAGCAAAGAAGCAGACCATGCCTGCTGTAAGCCCTATAATAAGTGCTCCCCCTGGACCAACAAATCCTGAAGCTGGAGTAATGGTGCCCAATCCCGCAACCATCCCTGTTACGACACCAAGTACAGAGGCTTTGCCGTATTTAATTTTCTCCATCAAAATCCATGACAAGGAGCCCGCCGCGGCAGAAATATGAGTAACCAGCATGGCCATGGATGCATTGCCATCTGATGCCAAGGCACTGCCTCCATTGAAGCCAAACCAACCTACCCAAAGCATTCCCGCACCTGTGACAGTCATTGTCATATTATGAGGAGGCATTGGTGTTTTGCCAAAACCACTTCTTGGTCCTATTACCAGGGCACAAACAAGTGAAGCTATTCCCGCTGTTATGTGAACTACAGTACCGCCAGCAAAGTCCAGCAAGCCCCTTTCAAACAACCAGCCACCTTCAGCCCATACCCAATGAGTAACAGGTGCATAAACCATTACCAGCCACAGCACACTGAACAACATAACCCCACTGAACTTAACTCGCTCAGCAAAGCCACCGAATATCAATGCTGGTGTAATAACGGCAAATGTCATCTGAAAAAGAGCAAACAGGGATTCAGGGATAGTTCCTGAAACAGTGTCTTCAGCTATATTGGCAAACAGGACATTGCCAAAGCCACCTATAAAACCATTGCCTTCACTAAATGCCAGGCTATACCCCAGGATCAACCAGACCAATGAGGCCACGCATGTGATAGAAAAGCATTGCATAAGGACTGACAGGACGTTACGAACTCTAACCAGACCTGCATAAAAAAGAGATAAACCAGGGATAGTCATAAATAGCACAAGTGCAGTTGATGTCATTATCCAGGCCGTATCTGCACCATCAATTTCCTGCGCCAGAGAAGCTACAGGTGTAATTATCAGGCCAGCCCAAAGTAAGCCTTTGGCAATAGGTTTTTGAAACATGATCCCCCCACGAAAATATTTATGATTGTAATAAAACTGGTGAAAATTTAGAGCGCGTTTTATCTGATTCAGGTTTTTTTATTAGTGATCGTACCAATAGCGAGCATAAAAGAAATACTATTTAGAGACAAGGCAAACAGCACTCTACCAGTCCGAAAGCAATCAACAGCAAGTCATTTTATTTTCAATAATTACTCACTACAAACCCCCGCTATCAGGGAGGGGGCATGGAAGCTAAGCCCCTTCCGCAACAAAGCAAAAAGTTTAAACCAGTTATTCAAACCTGCCCCAAGACATCGCTATTAATTGGCAATCACCCTGGTCCGTGTTTTTAAGAGAGCGAATAAACACGTCATCACTTGGCTCCCCCCCCATCACAGATGCAAAAGAGTGCAATAACAATAAATACCGCCCTTTTTTGGTGCGAGCACTTCGCAAAAGGCTGTAAAGAATTAGCTATCTGCACTTATCCTATTAATTTTAATAGGTTTTATTTTTTGGCATGGCGATTGCTAATTATAAATTGTTTTATCGCGGCTTATAGCGGACTAATGAAGTACACAACCCTCTGGCTTCGAATTTAGAACAGGATTACTGGACAGGACAAAAGTAAATACCAGCAACACAGGCAAGGTTTTACTCTGACTTATTCAGTTGATTTTAGATTGTGAGAC
>JABIPQ010000070.1 GCA_018698975.1 Gammaproteobacteria bacterium | reverse complement strand
CTCTTTTCATTCGGGACTGAAGTCCCTCCTACATACTTTCCACTTTCCACTTTCCACTTTCCACTTTCCACTTTCCACTTTCCACTTTCCACTTTCCACTTTCCACTTTCCACTTTTAGCTTTCAGCTTTTTTAATTATTCTTATGCTTTTCATCTTCAGGATCAAACTCATTCACTTCTTCGTTACTGGCTTCAAGCTCAAATAATTCTTCTGCCAGATCGATGAGCTCACTACGACCATCTGCACTGGCTTTTTTCATTTGCACACTGGGAGCATGAATTAATTTATTGGTTAGCAGGCGCGCAAGATTTGCCATTGCTTTTTCTGGCTCTTCGCCTTTTTCCAGCAATTTAAGGGCTTTTTCAAGTTCGGTATCACGGATCTGTTCGGCTTTCTGGCGAAAATTTTTCAAGGTAGAAACAATGCCCAGGGTGCGTTGTTTCTCCTGGTAATTTTCTACCCCTTGCTCAATTAATTTTTCCGCTTCCCGAGCAGCATCCTGTCGGCTTTTTAAATTCTTGTCGATGACCTGACTCAAATCATCAACACTGTATAGGTAGATATCTTCCAGTTCCCCTACTTCGGGCTCAATGTCTCTGGGTACCGCAAGGTCGACCATAAAAATAGGCTTATGCTTGCGAGTTTTTAATGCCCGCTCTACAGCGCCCTTACCAAGAATCGGTAACTGACTTGCTGTCGAACTTACCACAATATCTGCTTTTTCCAGCTGTTCCGGAATATCGGAAAACAGCACTTCCGACACTCCATATTTTTCTTTGAGTTCCAGGGCACGCTCCAATGTCCGGTTAGCAACCGCGACATTTTTTACGCCTGCATTACGCAAATGCTGAACCACCAACTCAATGGTGCGGCCTGCACCAATCATCAGGGCATTGGCCTGAGACAAGTCGCTGAAAATATGTTGAGCCAGGGTAACCGCAGCAAAAGCAACAGAGACCGGGTTTTCACCAATCGCTGTATCTGTACGTACCTGCTTGGCCACGGCAAAGGTTTCTTCAAATATGCGGCTCAGGTTGCTGCCCAGGGTTCCGGCTTCACGGGCAACGGCATAGGCAGATTTTAACTGTCCCAGAATCTGGGGTTCACCAAGCACCATGGAATCAAGCCCACTGGCGACCTTCATCACATGCCGAACAGCATCATTCTCTTTATAGACGTAAACACAGTCCTGTAAATTTTCAGGCAGCAATTGGTGATAAGTCGCCAGCCAATTCTGCACATGGTCTTGCACAAGTTCATTACTATCCCCTGCTGCACTCCCCTCACCAGGCTCACAGTAAAGTTCAGTTCTGTTGCAGGTAGACACAATAACCATCTCATCCAGACCAATATCAGCACAAGCTTGCTGAAGGGCGTCATGCATCTTTTCCGGGGCGAACGCCACTTTCTCGCGTACATCGACGCTAGCGGTGTTGTGATTAATGCCAAGCAGGAAAGTAGCCATGGATGGATTTATTCAGGAAATTCTGCCGATAAACCGGCTATTCTACTCAATACAGTCGTTTGTGCCTATCAATGGTAGATTTAAAGACTGACATAAACAATTTGAGCCCTCTGGAACAATTTTCCGTATAAAGAGATCTGATACCATTACAAGGGTATTACAAAGCATTTGTAAGCCAGGATTGAGTACCTTAGCCTGATATGGCTATACTAAACATCTACTATGATCAGTAAATTTTATATGCATAAATACTTGTCAAACTTGCACGCCCCTTTATCCATCCTGCCCCTGCTGTTATTGGGCCTACTTACTTCCTGCGCCTCTATTGATGAGGACATGGTTGAGGGAAATAGTCCAGAAACCGCGCAAATGGAGCCGGGTAGCACCGAAACCACTACTGCAGCGGCTGAAAGTGGGCAGCCGATTCCTGCACCTGAAGAAGACATTAAATACGGCAATTTTTCAGAAGACATTCTTACCCGTGTCATCATTGCTGAAATGGCAGGCCAGCGCGGCTTGAACCAGAAAGCGCTTAACGACTACACAGACCTGGCACGTGAAACCAATGATCTGAATATCATCAAGCGCGCTTCCCGCATTGCTTCCTTTTTAAGGAATGTTTCCGTCGCCGTGGAAATGGGCAATATGTGGCTCGCAAAAGACCCTGAATCCCAGGAAGCCCTGCGCACCCTCTCTTTCCAGATGGTTTCCATGGGACGTTATCGCGAAGCGGTTGATCATTTAACAAAACTGCTGGAATTGGGCGCCGTTATCGATTTTCGCCTGATCAGTAATCAAACCGCATCAGATACCAATGCCTCGCTGGTTATTGATGCTCTAATCGCCGATTTTGAAGATTTAAGAACTTTATATCCCGAGAATCAGTCTCTGCGACTGGGCCTTGCCCATTTATACCAGCAAAATGAACAGGTCGAAGACGCCTATGAACTGGTGCGTAATCTGGCCAAGGAAATGGATGACAACCCTGAAGTAGTCATTCTTGAAGTAGATTTACTGGAGCAAATGGGCGAAGCGGCACTGGCAAAGCGGCGTCTTGAGCAAAGCCTGCGCAACAATAAAAATCACAAGGAACTTCGTTTTCAGTATGCACGCAAACTGGTAGATGAACAGCGCTACCGGGAAGCACATGATCAATTTGAAATCATCGTTGAGCAGTTCCCCGATGATTACGACATGCTCTATTCACTGGCCCTGATCAGCATGGAAATTAATATGCTGAATGAGGCAAAGTTATATTTCAGCCGCCTGGTTGAAAACGCTCACCGACTTGATGATTCCCATTACTATCTTGGCTTTATCAATGCTCAGGAAAACAATACTGATACCGCCATCGAACATTTTTTCAATGTGAATGGCGGCGGAAACTTTTTACCTGCCCAACGTAGTCTGGCTGAGTTAATGATCAGAGCCGGTCGCTATAAAGAAGTAAAAGCCAGATTACAAAACATTCGCTTCCGTAACTCTGATTACAATATTCCGCTGCTTACCATGGAAGCCAATGTGCTGATGGATGAAGGCTTTCTCGATGAAGCCGGCACTGTCCTTAATAATGCTGTTGGCGCTTTTCCCAATAACATTCAATTGCTGTTTCTGCGCTCCGTGTACAGTCAGGAAATTAATGATCTGACCACAATGGAAGTAGATTTGCGCAAGATCATCCAGCTCAACCCAAATAGCCCGGTGGCTTATAATAGTCTGGGTTATTATCTGGCGGATCGCTCTGATCGCATTGAAGAAGCCTACGAGTTAATACAGCGAGCAGTAGAGCTTGCTCCCAATGACCCCGCCATCATAGACAGCCTTGGCTGGGTACAGTACCGTTTGGGCCTTTATGACGAAGCAAGACAAAATCTAGACAAAGCCTATGAGTTATACCCTGATCACGAAGTGGCGGCGCATCTTGGCGAGGTGCTGTGGGTCATGGGTGAAAAATCAGCTGCCAGAGCAGTTTGGCGCAAGGCGCTGGAATCCCAGCCGGACAGTGAATACATTCGCAGCGCCATGGAGAGACTCACTTCTGATTCTTCCATTTAACAAGCAATTACCAAGACTGCTTTTGGCAGGCTTGTTTGCCCTCTTCCTGAATTCCTGTACCTCACTGACACCTGAAAGCTCAATGTCTTCCAGTGAAAATGATCAGTTGCTGGCACAACTGGAAAGCTGGTCATTACGTGGGCGGCTTAATATCAGACGTGGAGAATCATCCGACACAATCAATATCAACTGGCAACAGGCTGAGGAAGAATTTGATATAAATCTCAGTGGCACTTTAGGCCTGGGCGCCGTCAGGATAAATGGTAAACCCGGCAGGGTGGTTATTGAAAAAGCTGGCGAAGCACCGATCATTGCCAACTCATTGCAGGAGATTAGCAGTGACATTCTGGGTTATGCCTTTCCGGCAAGCTCACTGCTTTACTGGATCAAGGGCTTACCCGCCCCCGACAACAGGGCAGATATAAGCCGCAATGCTGAAGGTTTTGTTGCCACCTTGTCGCAACTCGATAGACAGGGTGCACGCTGGGAACTGCAATATGACCGTTACCAGAACGTTGATAATCACATTCTTCCCGGCCGCATCCGGCTGGAACAACCCCCTTATCGGCTGACCTTTGTGGTTAATAGCTGGGGCATCATGGCAGACAATGATGGAGACTCTGATTGAGCAGTCTCAAGGCCTTATGCTTGCCCGCTCCGGCAAAACTTAACCTGTTCCTGCATATCACCGGCAGGCGTGCTGATGGTTATCACAACCTGCAAACGGTTTTTCAATTGCTGGATTTCGGTGACACCCTCACTTTTGCGCTAAATGGCAAAAAAGAAATTACCTTCACTTGTAACAATTCATCACTGGAAAACCCGGATAATCTGGTAATGCAGGCGGCCAAACTTCTGTCCGATGAAACCGGTATTAGCCTTGGGACTGATATCACTCTGGATAAACGGCTTCCCCTGGGCGGCGGCGTGGGCGGCGGAAGTTCTGATGCAGCCACAGCTTTATTGGCCCTGAACCTGCTCTGGAACTGCTCTCTGGACATTGAAGCTCTTGCACAACTTGGGCTGAGGCTGGGTGCGGATGTCCCTGTATTCATCAGGGGCAGGTCATCCTGGGCTGAAGATGTGGGTGAATCGCTGCAGCCAATTGACTTGCCAGAACGTTGGTATCTGGTCCTGACACCCAATTGCGAGGTTTCCACAGAAGAAATATTTTCTCATTCGCAATTGACAAGAAACACCTACCCCATCAAAATAGCCGCCTTTCCGTTTCCGGGCAGTAAAAATGACTGCCAAACACTGGTCAGCAGCCTTTATCCACCAGTTCAAAAGGCAATTGACTGGCTTTCTGCTTATGCGCAACCACGCATGACCGGGACTGGAGCCAGTATATTTGCTGCCTTTGAGTCAGAAGCAGAAGCACGACAGGTAATGGAACAGGTTCCAGAAAGGGCACCTGGAAATATTACGGCCTTTGTCGCCAGGGGAATTAATAGCTCTCCTGTTCACCAGGCCCTAAGCGAAATTGAAGATAAGCACGTGCTATAAACAGACACAGGGTTAAATCCCTTGTACAAAATAGCTAAATTGAATTTTAAAATAAGTACACTTTTTTATATTTGAGGTGTCGCCAAGCGGCATAAAAGAGACACAAGGTTAGATTCCTTGTACAAACAAGATAAAACAAAATTTTTAAATAGAGCACTTTTTACTGGGGTGTCGCCAAGCGGTAAGGCACAAGGTTTTGATCCTTGCATGCGGAGGTTCGAATCCTCCCACCCCAACCATATTCATTCTGTATGATCTGAAAAGCGATTTCCCGATTTCTGTCAAACACATTAAAACGCGAAAAAGAGCACCAAGGAAAAGCCCTATGGCCAACAACTTGATGGTATTCACCGGCAATGCAAATCCGGAGCTGGCAGAGAAAGTCGCCAAATGGCTGGGAGTCCCTCTGGGGAGAGCCAATGTGCATAAATTCAGTGACGGAGAAATCAGTGTCGAGCTGAATGAAAATGTCCGTGGTCAGGATGTCTTCATCATTCAGCCCACTTGTGCTCCCACCAACAGCAACCTGATGGAATTATTATTAATGGCAGATGCGCTACATCGCTCATCAGCCAATCGAATTACCGCTGTTATCCCCTACTTTGGCTATGCACGTCAGGATCGCCGCGTACGATCTGCCCGGGTACCGATTAGCTCCAAGGTAGTTGCAGACATGATCAGCGCCGTCGGTGTTAATCGCTTGCTGACTGTGGATTTACATGCTGAACAGATTCAGGGTTTTTTCCAGATCCCGGTTGATAATGTTTATGCGTCCCCTTTATTGGTCGATGAAGTTATCCGCCAAAATTATAAAAACCTGATTGTGGTATCACCGGATATCGGTGGTGTAGTCAGGGCTCGTGCCTTTGCCAAACAGCTGGATATAGACCTGGCCATCATCGACAAACGTCGTCCCAAGGCCAACGAGTCCCAGGTAATGAATCTTATTGGTGAAGTTAAAGATCGTACTTGTCTGATTGTAGACGACATGGTCGATACGGCAGGCACATTATGCAAAGCTGCCGACGCCTTGAAAGAAGAAGGTGCACTGAAAGTCGTTGCATACTGTACTCATCCAGTACTGTCTGGCAACGCCATGGAAAATATTAAAAATTCTTCCCTCGACTCACTGGTTGTCACCGACACCATTCCCTTGTCGGAAGAAGCAAAGAATTGCAAAAAGATTCGCCAACTCACCATGGGTAAATTCCTGGGTGAGTCAATCAGGCGGGTTAGCAATGAAGAATCTGTAAGCGCGATGTTTGATAACACCTGATTTTAAAACCACTGTTTTATAAACCAGCTTATCAGCAAGCACTTTCAGGTAAAAAAAATTCCGGGCTATTGGTCGCAAATAACCCGGCAACCTATCAGGAGACATATATATGTCCAGTAATGAATTTATTCTCGAAGCCAAGCCTCGAGCAGACGTAGGGAAAGGTGCGAGCCGCCGCCTGCGCAGACTAGAAAACGAAATCCCGGCCATCATCTATGGTGCCGGCAAAGACCCTTTGTCAATTACCCTGCGCCATGACGATATTTTTCATGCCATTGAAGATGAAGCATTCTTCTCTTCAATTCTTGAAATCAATGTAGCTGGCGACATGGAAAGTGTCATCATCAAGGATCTTCAGCGTCATCCAGCCAAACCAGTACTCATGCATGCAGACTTCCTGCGCGTACGTGCTGATGTGGAACTGACAGTAAATGTACCGCTTCACTTCCTGAACGAAGAAGCATGTGTCGGCGTTAAAATGGAAAATGGCCAGATCAGTCACTTGATGAATGAACTGGAAATATCCTGTCTGCCGAAAAATCTGCCGGAATACATCGAAGTGGATATGCTTGAAGTGCATACGGGTGATTCTGTACATATCTCCGATCTGGTTCTGCCAGAAGGTGTCACCAGCATCGACTTGTCTCATGGCGAAGCAAACGATCTTGCTGTTGCTGCGGTGAATGAAGTTCGTGAGCAGGTTGAAGTAGAACCAGTAGAGTCTGGTGAAGCAGTTGAAGGTGAGGAAGGTGCTGAAGGCACTGACGGCGCTGACGACTCTTCCGGCGACGAAGATAAAAGCGAATAACACCCTTTCATCATGAATGATGGCATCAAACTGATTGTTGGCCTGGGTAATCCAGGCCAGCAATACCGTTTTACCCGTCATAATGCCGGTGCCATGTTCCTGGAAACCCTGTGTGATGATTTTCATGGAGAACTACGCCCGGACAGCAAGTTTTTCGGTCTGGCAGAAAGGATCAGTATTGCTGGTCATGATGTGCGTCTGCTTTTTCCCACCACCTACATGAATAACAGCGGTCAGGCTGTGTCTGCTATGGCCCGCTATTATGATATTGCCCCGGAAAACATTCTGGTGGCTTATGACGAACTGGACCTGCCTGTTGAGACAATACGTCTTAAAAGCGGAGGCGGTCATGGTGGCCATAATGGCGTCAGGGATATAGCCAAAGCCCTGGACAGTAATGAGTTCTATCGTTTGCGCATTGGTATCGGACGACCCACAGGTAAAGGCATCGATTATGTCCTTGGCGTGCCATCCAAACAGGAAGCCGATGCCATACAGAACAATATTGATGAAGCGATCAGGCTTCTCCCTCTTCTGGTAGAAGGTAAATTCCAGGAAGCCATGGGCAAGTTACATACCAAAGAAGATAATTTGTAGGTCGGATAAGGCGCGCAAAGCCGCCATCCGATGAATAACAGTTACAGGAAAACTTATGGGAATTAAATGCGGTATCGTGGGCTTGCCAAATGTCGGCAAATCTACTCTTTTTAATGCTCTTACCGAGGCGGGTATTGCCGCGGAAAATTTTCCGTTTTGCACCATTGAACCCAATGCTGGCGTTGTTTCCATTCCGGATCCACGTCTGGATGCGCTAACAGAAATAGTCCAGCCACAAAACACCATTCCCACCACCATGGAATTTGTCGACATTGCTGGTCTGGTTGCCGGCGCGTCCAAGGGTGAAGGCCTGGGCAACCAGTTTCTGGCCAATATCCGCGAAACGGATGCTATCGCCCATGTGGTACGTTGTTTTGAAGACGAGAATGTTGTCCATGTCTCCAACACTATTCATCCGGCCAATGATATCGAAATCATCAATACCGAACTGGCATTGTCAGATCTGGAAACCGTGGAAAAGGCCCTGGATAAGGTAAGCCGCGTCGCCAAGAGCGGTGACAAGGATGCACAGAAACAAACCGCCCTGTTACAAAAAATACAAGCCCATCTGGATGGTGGCAATCCAGTGCGCAGTATGGGACTGGATGAAGATGCACTGGCTAATATCTATACGCTGCACCTGCTCACCATCAAGCCCACTGTCTATATCGCCAATGTCGATGAAGAAGGCTTTGAGAATAATCCGCATTTGGATGTGGTCACACAAATTGCTGAATCCGAAGGCGCTCAAGTGGTTGCTGTATGCAACAAGCTGGAATCAGAAATTGCCGAACTGGAAGCTGAAGAGAAACTGGAGTTTCTTCAGGAAATGGGCATGACTGAACCCGGTCTGGACAGAGTGATACGCGCGGGTTACACCTTACTTGGCCTGCAAACCTATTTTACCGCAGGAGAAAAAGAAGTACGTGCCTGGACGGTAAAAAAAGGCGCCACTGCCCCACAAGCGGCTGCTGTCATTCATACGGATTTCGAGAAAGGCTTCATCCGCGCAGAAATCATTGGCTATGACGATTTTATCGCCAACAAGGGCGAGCAGGGTGCCAAGGATGCCGGTAAATGGCGTCTGGAAGGAAAAGAATACCTGGTGAAGGATGGCGACGTTATCCATTTCAGGTTTAACGTCTAGGGCAGTCACTGGCTTCAATGTCGGATGACGCTGCGCTTTTGTGACCTATAGGACAGTTTCCTTGACAAAAAGCAGGGAAATCCCGAAAATGCGCATCCTTCCGAGACAGAAGAAACCCGGAAATTTTAAAATTTCGTCATGAGGGTTTCGAGTATGCGTCAGATGGAAATTTAACTTGGGAAAGCACTCGCAGGTGTATACGCATACATCGAGACTGCTTTCGCAAGCTAGAATTTGCAGATGGCGTATAATCGGAAGCCGTAATAGAAATTTTGGCTACGTAGCTCAGCTGGTTAGAGCACAGCATTCATAATGCTGGGGTCACTGGTTCAAGTCCAGTCGTAGCTACCAAATAAAAAGCACTTAACGAACTTTCGTTAAGTGCTTTTTTATGGCCAGCAATAAAGTGTCTGCTTACAACATCAGCTCTAAACTATGGCAGTCTATAAGCCACCAACTGCGCAGCATTACCGGACTCTCCAGGAGCATTCCCGTTCACGGCGACGATGATATATTGCTTACCTTCATGCAAATAAGTCATGGGCAAACCAGTCTGCGGACCTGACGGCAGCGCAGTACGCCAGATTTCTTGCCCGCTTTGCTTATCATAGGCATGTAAATAAGGCTGACCATTAGCACCTTCACCGGCAAATAACAGACTCTTTGTTACCAGTAAACCTGCCTGTGCCCGACTTCCCGTGGGGGGAACATTAGTCAGTCCGGCCTCATCCAGTTGGGCCTGAATGGCAGGAGGGGTATCCCCGTTAGGAATCTGCCAGGCAATTTCACCCTGATTCATATTATAGGCTGTGATTCTTCCATAGGGCGGCTTTAGAAGAGGCAGGTCATAAGGGAGATCAGGTAAACCTCCACTCATCCTGTAATCGGAATAGTTCGGGTCTTCAGGTCGAGCTGGCAGATTTGGCACTAGGCCAAGTACTGTTGGGTTAGTTATTGAACCAACATACACAAACCCTGTTTCAGGATCTGCGGCACCCGAAGGCCAATTCGCACCACCTCCAAAACCGGGTAACTGAAGAGTGCCAACATTGTCTGAAGTAACCACAGAGGCCGGTGTGTAAACCGGGCCAGTGGTATAGTTTGCCAGCGCTTCGACTGCTACGGCTCGCAATTGTGGTGTGAAATCAATCAGATCATCTTCACTATAACCCTGAACATCGAAGCCAGGCGGCCGGGTCGGAATTGGCTGGGTAGTTGATGTCCACTCACCGGGAACAGTGGTTTGAGGAACCGGCGTTTCGATGATTGGCCATACAGGCTCGCCGGTAACACGATCAAACACATACGCAAAAGCTTGCTTGGTAAGCTGAACTACCGCTTTAATTTCCCGACCACCAACATTTATATCCAGCAAAATAGGATGCGCCGGATTGTCATAATCCCAGATATCGTGATGGACCAACTGGTAATGCCACTCCCGTTGACCGGTTTCTATATTCACCGCGACAAGACTGCTGGAAAACAGGTTGTCGCCATGACGGGCACCACCATAGACATCGTTGGTAGGGGCTTCTACAGCCAGATAGATATAGCCCAGTTCCGAGTCGACTGAAAATGGCCCCCATACTCCGGCATTGCCGGTATAGTCAGCTGAACCATTGAGCCATGACTCAAAACCATACTCGCCGGAACGCGGGATAGTATGAAAAGTCCACTTTCGTTGTCCGGTTCGAACATCAAAAGCCAGAATATCGCCCTTCGCATTAACTTTATTGAGACGACCCATGGCAGGACCTATGACCACGGTATCGCGGGAAATGACAACCGGTGATGAGTTGCCCAAGCGGCCTAATAAATCACCATCAAAGAGCTGATCCTGCTCAGCCACCATATCAACGATGCCATTATCACCAAAAGAGGAAATTGGTACACCGGTATGGGCATCAAGGGCAATCAGATTAAAGCCCGGGGTAGCAAACAGAATACGGTCGTCGCCATTGCCGTCACTCCACCAGGACACTCCGCGATGGATTTTGCGGGGAGCTGCGTTATAACGATCGCCCTCATCAGGCCGATACAACCAAAGAGTCTCGCCAGTACCAGCATCAGCGGCAATCACAATACGCCGGGAGTCCATGGTGAAATAAAGCACCCCATTGACCATCAGCGGGGTTGTCTGGCTGGCAGGCTGTGCTCTGGGCAACAAGGAATCCGCCTTCCATACCCAGGCAAGTTCCAGGTCCGCTACAGTATCGGCATTGATTTGATTCAATGCAGAATAACGAGTACTGCCCTCACCCCCTCCATACACTGTCCAATCGGAAGTGGCACCCACCTGCCCATAGGTATTAAAAGCAATTGAAAGTAGGCAGAACGTCAGAGTTTTGCTAAAAAAATGTCGCAAACGCATAATGAAATCCCCCAAAATATTATTGTTATCAAGGGACTCAGAGTAACATCAAAATATTTCGGGTCAGAGTAAAATTCGAGCTTTTACTCCGACACCAAGATTAATCAGAATTCATAACGCCGGAATTGGTGGTTCAATCCCACCGGTAGATACTCATAAAATCAAGGGGTTACAGAGATGTAAGCCTCTTTTGCCAAGCATTCCATAATTCAGCATAAGTAAAGATGCTTGCGTGAATCTTTTTCTTTTTATCACTGCTCCAAGGTGAGTTGATAACCCGGTTTACTCTGCAATTGCCAGCCTAAAAACAGCCGGGTTGGTGCTGATCAAGCTTAATCTCAGATTCCGGGTTTCTCCATCAACATCGGATTGGTTCAATAACAGTGAACCGGTAGCTTTATCAAATCGAAAAATATTATCGGTGTTCAACGGTGTTTGAAGGTCAACTATTACGAAATCACCTGTATCGTTTTTACTAAGTACGGCAGCATAAAGTCCTTGCTGGTACTCTACAGCTGGTAAATAAAGAATATCACCTGTCACGGTTGCTGTGCTTTTTGAAAAATATTTTTCTATGTTCGCTCCTCGGCTAATTGAAAAATAGTCATCAAGATCAGGCACTAGATCTGCAAGCCATGCAAGTGAGAGTATTTCATAATCTCGCTCTATCAAATGCGTTAGCAAGGCCTTCGCAATCTCAGATTTAGAAAGTAATTCATCCTTGCTACAGGGATTTGAATATCCCGAAATAGCCCTGTTAGTAAAAGTGTGCTGGCTAATTTTCAACTGGTAAATTCGTTGACAGTTCATCACAAAAACATTGTTCAAGGTATAAAAAGGCGGTTTTGGATCCATCACTGTCCAGCCAACACCCGAAATATAATCTATAGACAAGGGGGCATACGCAAAAATCAGACCGGGATCTTCATCTGGAACAAGCAGGGATCTCCCCTCCATCCATTCTGGTTTTGTAATACCAAGATAATCCAAAATAGTTGGAGCCAAATCAATGCGCTGGGTACTGGCTTCGATCACACCGCTATACTGGTTATCAGGAAATTTCATAATCAGGGGTATGGGTAGCCCTACATTAGGGTTGCGACTATGGTCTGAATTAATAATGATCAAAGTGTTTTCAAGAGTCCCTTTCTCTTCCAGGAAACTATATATTTCA
The DNA here is from genome assembly GCA_018698975.1 of Gammaproteobacteria bacterium. Taxonomy (GTDB): domain Bacteria; phylum Pseudomonadota; class Gammaproteobacteria; order Pseudomonadales; family Pseudohongiellaceae; genus Eutrophocola. Next base: position 8,636 of record JABIPQ010000070.1, on the reverse strand, counting down.
GAGACATAATTATCATAGTCACGAATAGCGTCATCATAAAAGTCCCGCATATGATTCTCGGTCTGTTGCTGTCCTTGTGAATAGAGTGGATCAACAGGACTGAATCGAGGCCCATGGGTACCCAACAGATGTAAATGCACAAAATAAGGTTCGCTATTTTCTTCCATAAAATCAAATAGTTGCTGAATTCTACTATCATCGATAGAGAGAGATATGCCAAGCTTTTCTGCAGTCACCATTTCATAAACATCTGCAAAATCCTTGATGCCAGCTATGTGAAGAAGCCTGCTGGATATTCTGTCCAGACTCTGTTTGAGAAAAACACTCTGCTCCGAATACCTTGAAAATAGAGGGGAATACAGTTCAGTAAAAATGTTGTTAATGCGTGAATGATCATTGGCAACCTGGAAACTTTCCAGCATATTCATATCAAGAGCATCGGCATAATACCTGACGCTTATATCAGCATTTGTATAGCCCACTTTTTGCAGAATGCCTGGCAAATGCTCATAGGCATCTACACCACGCAATCCGTCCGGCTGGTAAACGACGCCAGTTGTTGCCGGCAGCTTTCCGGTTAGCAGGGAAATCACTGAAGCACCCGTATAAGATGAATTGGAAAAATGATTATCTGAAACCAGTGAGTGTTCCATTAGAGATTTTATAAAGGGTGTCGTATCACGCTCGTATCCATAAGCGGACATGTTACGCCTGTTAATTCCATCTGATGAAAGAATCAATATATTTGGCAGGTTGGAATCACTGCCAAGATCAGTACTTATCGGTCCGGCTGAATTATCGCTGCGGCCGGTTATAGCAAATACAATACCGATAATTATACAACCGGCTGCCATTATAGGACTTGTGCCAGGCAAGGCACTGCCTTTTACTTTTATAGATTGCCTGTATAAAAAAAGCATTAACGCTATGAAGGCGACTAGATAGACATAACGACCTGCCCCCTGAAACGAGCCACTGTATAAACCAAACAAAGTATTACTAAAATTCTCTGCCAGCAGAAATATAATGGACGCATAGATTAAAACCGGCACAGCGGCTACCAATTTAAGTCTGTCATTTTTTATCAGCCACTTATCAATAGCAAAAAACAGCAGTACTACTGGCAGCAAACTAATGAAGATGAGTAGTGGCGACAGGAAGATGACAGATACTTTTTCGGCAACTGTGTAATAACTTAAAATCGATGGCTTGGTAACAAAAAACAACCATTCCATGAACACATAAGCAGAACAGGCCAGGTATAGCCTACTCAGCATCTGAACTATTACGACAGTTCTACTATCTAAAATAATTTTCATGCAAGCCTTTCCAGCAGAAAAAGAACGCGATGGCTTTCTTTGATACTCTCTTTGCGAACAACCCTGAAATGAACTGAAAAAGCCTTCTCAAATCCTTCAATAGTGTAATCCGGGAAAATATCTTCTCGAGTAGCAAGCAAGCGTTTCACCTGGGAATCTTCCTTGGGAACGAATTCAATAATAAGAAACCTTGAGACTCCTGCAAAAAATTCTGCCAGCTTGCCCAAGGGAACATTGTTGGAAATGGCCAGATGATGAATAAGTGCTAAAGCCAGCACAGTTTCATCCTGGCAGCGTTGCAGAAAAGAGTCCCTTTCTTCCAATGCCCAGCCAATTCCTCCGCTCGGATTAGTCAGGTCCTGCAACAAAGGCAGTATGCCGCTTTCTTTATTCTGCTTCCCGTACAGGTAGTTTTTTTCTACCGCAACCGGGTCTATATCCTGTGCGATCACTGTATAGACCTGCTTTTCTGCAATACGGCTGAAATGGCCATTATTAGCGCCCAGATCATGAAGCAGAGGTGTTGATTCAGTCAGGCTTCCAAGAAATTCTGCCAGCAGTAATTCCTTATGCAGCATCGCCGCATCCTGATAATTAGTGCCGGTGTAGTATTCACCCCATTCCGTGTTTGATAATTTCCAGTTGATGTTTCTCACACAAGTGCCGATGCTTTCCATCAGTGCTTCAAAACCCATCTTGCTGATAGGGCGTGCTTTAATTTCTTCTCCAGCCTCCCCACCTTTTCCTGCGGCATCCGCATAGTGTTTTTGCGTCCGGGCATGCAGATGAATATGGCTTAACAGGGAATATTTGAACCAGGTTTTTGTTGGCAGCAACTGACTAGCCAGATCAAGGGGTATGCCATCTATATATATTCTGAAAAGTTGTGACAATCTGATGTCGCTATATGCCATCAATGCCAGGGGCGCGATGAAATGCTGACAGAACTGTCTGTAGGCTAACCAGGGACTGCCCTCTTCATAAAACTCAAGAGACAGGGTGTCGATAAACACCGGCCTGCCCTTGATAAACTGTATGTTATAGGCACTTGCATCTTTCAGTACCATGCCGTGTTTTAGCGCGAGCTTTTGAACCTCCAGCGTGCACAGTGCAGCATCCTTCAGCTGGCTGAAAGACCATTCATAGGGATAGGAAACATACGGAACCTGATCAGGCCTGATAACCTTGTACGCCTTGTCATCGATTTCAGACTCAGCATTGATTTCTTCATGACTGACCAGTAAATGATGCTTTACCAGGGAGTCACATAAGCCCGACTTCATCAGGTGATCATATTGGGACTGATAAGACTTATTGATCTGTCGATAAACTTGCCCATCCTTGTTATAGACGAAGCCACTGGGATCACGAAACGACGAGGCAAGAATTGTTGGGTTGTCCACACAAACTCCATATGAGGCAAGGGCTTAAAACCAGGAAGTGGCTAAAATAGGCAATTGTTAATATACTTGAAGGAATTCTAACACTATCTGCAATCTGCTCAAGATTGAGACTTTCCACTATCAATCTTCATAGGATCTAAAGGATGCCAAAGCTCAAACATCTGTATTCATCACTGCTTTCATTCATCTTATTAGTAAGTTTAGCTACTCCCGCCTACGCCTACCTGGATCCAGGGACCGGTAGTCTCATTCTGCAGGGTCTAATTGCCGGACTGGCCATGATTTCCTTCACTTTCAAGATGTGGTGGTACAAATTGACCAGTCTATTCAAAAAAACAGATGATTCTGAAGATAAAGAAAAAGATGATAGCGAAAAATCCGAACCTGCCACACCGGATTAGAGTTAGATAATTTTTATATATTGCTCCTGGCAGGATTAGATAAAGGCTTACCGATGGGTAAGCCTTTTTATATCTGGACGTTTTGTTTTTCCTGAATAAAATGAGTCAAAGAAAATCCAGACTAGTTTTTCAGCCCCTGTAAATATTCCACGATATCTCTGGATTCCGGCATCCACTGATCTTCACCATTGTCTGTAATTCTCAGCACCGGAACAGTTGTGCGATTCCGCGCCTTGTACAAGTCCTCCAGGTCCTTCTGATCAGCCATGACATCACGAATTTCTACTTCCAGTCCCAGTTCCTTAATAGTGCCTATGACATAGTGACAATAGCCACAAAGTGGCGTGACGTATAACGCGAGTTTAGCTTGCATGAAATAATCCGATAGAAATGAAAGGGCTGAAAAAGATCTGCAGTGAAGAAAAAATTTTTTTTATTCCACCATAACTTCCAGCACATAAGGACCGGAAGCATTCATAGCAGTGGTAAGCGCATTATCAAGCAAGTCTGCATTGTCTACGCGCGCACCATCACAACCAAGACCCTTGGCCACTGAAACAAAATCAATACCGCCAAGATTACTTCCTACCACCTCGTCCAGGTCAAATATCCTGCCGAACATTTTCAGGGCTTCGTAGCTGGCATTATTAATGACTATAAAAGTAATTGGCAGGTTCTGATTAGCTGCCGACCATAAGCCCTGAATAGCAAACATGGCAGAGCCATCTCCAAGCAATGCAATCACCTTGTCATCAGGACGCGCCATGGCAACCCCTACTGCTGCCGGTAAACCATGGCCCAAACCACCACTGGCACAGGTATAAAACGTATCTCTTTCCAGGATCGGTAAATAATCATGCATGGGTCCACGACAACTGGGCGCTTCTTCCACGATGATGGAATCCGGCTTTCTTAGCTTCGCCAGCTGCTGCAGCACATATTTATCGTTAAAGGGTTTGCCATCCAGCACTGGCGCCGCTGGTCTGGGATCAGGCACGGCTCTGGGCTTGGGTGCAGCCTTGGCATTGAGAAATTGCAGTGCCGGTTTCATGCTGCTGATGACCGCTGTGCCCACGGGGGACCAGGCTGCCGTATTGGCGTTATCAACAATCTGAAATAATTCACTGCCTTCGGGAATATGCGGACCACTGCCTTCCACATGATAGGTAAAGGCAGGGGCACCCAGCACAATAATCACATCATGACCGTTCAGGGCTTTGACAATTTCCTGACGGCTCGCCGCGAGAAAGCCGGCAAACAAGGCGTGATCTTCAGGAAAACTGTTGCGGGCCGACATCGGGCTGGCATAGACCAGACTATTATGGGTTTCAGCCAGGGAGATAATTTCATCCCAGGCATCTTCACGGCCGACACCGGCGCCAACCACAAAGGCAGGTTTCTGCGCATTGTTCAGCGCCTCGGATACCTGCTCCAGAAGTTGCATCTCACCCTGGATCTGCTGACTGATGGCCCGCGCATCCGGCGCGTCACAATAACAATCCCAGTCATCAATGGGCACCGACACAAAGGTAGGCCCCTGAGGTGCCTGCATGGCAGTGTAATAGGCTCTGGCCATGGCCAGCGGGACATCTTCCGCGCGCGCCGGTTCACAGCTCCATTTCACATAGGGCATGGGAAATTCAGAGGCCTGTTGGGCGTAAAGAAATGGCTCAAAGGGAAGAATGGATCTGGCCTGCTGACCCGCGGTAATCACCAGGGGCGTCTGATTTTTAAACGCGGTGAAAATATTGCCGGCCGCATGACCTGCCCCTACGGCTGAATGTAAATTGACTACCGCGGCATTACGCGTTGCCTGGGCATAACCATCGGCCATGCCCACTACAATACTTTCCTGCAGGCCCAGTACATATTTAAAATCTTTTGGATAATCACGGAACATGGGCAGCTCGGTGGAACCCGGGTTACCAAACACCCTGTCGATACCAAAGCTGCGAAACAGGCTCATCACTGCCTCACGTACGGTCACCTGCCCCGGCAGAGGCTCGGGTCTGTTATTTTCTACTTTGGGTTTTTCGTACTCGGACATACTGCTTTCCTTACTGTGTATTTATCTTTATCAATTCTGCTTCAAATTGGTGGCGTATTATAAAGCTGGCTAGCGCAATTACATACAATGGCTTGATGGATTTTCTGATCCTAGTTCCTTTGCATATATAAATTATGCGGCCCGACGTTCTCAATCAGACGTTCACCACACAGCGCCATGGTGGTATCGAGTTCCTTGCGTACAATCTCCAGTACCTCACTGACGCCCGCTTCTCCCCTGGCACCCAGGCCATAGACATAAGCGCGACCAAGCCAGACGCCATCAGCACCCAGACAAATTGCCCTGAGAACATCCTGACCACTGCGCACACCACCATCGATATGAATCTCGATTTTGTCGCCCACGGCATCCACGATCTGGGGTAATGCAGTAATGGAAGAAGGTGCCCCATCCAGTTGGCGTCCGCCATGATTGGACACCACAATGACATCAGCACCGGTGTTTACGGCAAATTTGGCATCCTCGGCATCCATGATGCCTTTAAGAATCAACTTGCCGCCCCAGCGTTCCTTGATCCAGGCTACGTCTTCCCAGTTCAGCTTGGGATCGAACTGTTCCGCGGTCCATGAGGAAAGCGAAGAAAGGTCAGTAACGCTGCTGGCGTGACCAACAATATTGCCAAAAGTATGTCGCCGGGTCCCGAGCATGCCCAGCGCCCATCGCGGCCGGGTCATCACCTGCCACAAGTGATTGGGCGTAAAGCGTGGCGGCGCACTGAGGCCATTACGAATATCATTATGACGTTGCCCAAGAATCTGCAGATCCAAAGTCAGTACCAGCGCACTGCACCCTGCCGCCTTGGCCCGATCAATCAGGTTGCCGGCAAACACCTTGTCTTTCATGACATAAAGCTGAAACCAGAACGGCTTTTCCGTATTCGCCGCCACATCCTCAATGGAAGCAATACTCATGGTGGAAAGGGTAAACGGAATACCGGCTTTTTCCGCTGCTTTCGCCGCGAGAATTTCACCATTGGCATGTTGCATACCCAGCATACCAATAGGGGCTAACGCGACCGGCATACTGGCCTTTTGGCCGGCAAGAGTGGATTCCAGAGAGCGATTGGACATATCCACCGCCACCCGCTGGCGAAACAGGATGTCTTCAAAATCACTTTCATTTCGCTTATAGGTGCTCTGGGTCCAGGAGCCGGAATCGGCATACTGGAAGAACATTCGCGGGACCCGGCTCTGGGCCAGTGTCATGTAATCGCGCACATCACAAAGTGCTTTCATAAAAACTGAATCTGGTAGTAAAAGAAGGTGCTAGTAAAGCAGATATGAGGCGCGAGGTTAAGCAGAAAACAGGGTGATTAAGCGATAATTTAAGACTGTAATTCCCGAATATCTATTAAGGAAATAAAAAACGGAGCCAACCGGCTCCGTTTTTTCAATAACATAATCAGAGACTAGCGTGCCGCCAGCTTCTGGATCATTTCCAGGGACCCATCCACAGCATATAAGCCTGCGACATGGAATCACTCCATTATGATTGGTGCTTTTTCTCTGGACCTAAATATACTAGATATTAAAACCAGAAGGAGTGATATCTCCTGCCTGGATTGTTAAGGTCTAATCAGTCACATTGATCTTAATAGCTTTTGGCGCATATATCAGTGGCCCGCCATCGACCATATACCCAATTGCCATGCGGTGCTTACCTGCCTGCAATTCGCCCTCAAAAAGGGTGATCTCATGAATGACTTCCAGCGGCGTTACGATTTCTGCTGACCCAAGACTAGGCAGTTTAAGGTCCCAGCTTTCAAAATTGCCATCCGTATTGAGGAAAGACCATTGCTGTTGACCGCCAATAACAGACAGCAGGACAACGATTAACTCACCGTTAGTCCCAACATCGACACTATCGGGCTTGATTTCAGCAATAATGGTGATGTAGTCACCGGCGGTGAAGCTGCTGGAATACTCTAGTCCATCAGCCCCATAAGCACCGGCGCAAAACAGGGCATTGGTTGAGGCCCCGCTCACGGAACGAACTTTTGTTGTCAGTGGTATTAGCCCGGTGGGGGGGGGCAACGGACTCGCGGATCTCATCAACGCCCCATTCAGTTTCACCCCAGTTACTTTCACCCCAGATCATACCTAAGGCCATTGCCTGACTACTGAATGAAAACAGTAGCGTCAGTAATGCAGTATATTTTAATATACTATTCATAAACTTGACTCCAAATTTCACATCACTATGGTGGTTCAAATCTAACAACTACTACCAAGAGTACCAACTATAATTTCATAATAGTGACGTTCGAAACTGTCTACCTCCCTAGCGACACCTGTGATGGTACTGCCATCAATCGCCATAAAGAAATCCTGAGTCTCCCCTTCACCAAAATTAACCCTGAGAACGTCTCCTGAAAGGCTATATGTAATTGAGGAAATGTCGTTATCTGCTTCAGTAAAGAGTGTGCTAATGAGTTCATAAAGGTTATGTCCAGTTTCCGAGTTTGTTTCAACTTGTGCCTCCAACCACAGCTCAGTAATGTTATCGGATAAAACTGTAAACTCCCCTTGTGTAGAGTTTGTAAAATTCAACCTCGCTTTGCCATTGCCAATACCGAACCTAGGCCCATTAGGAAGCAAAGAAGCATTTTGATAAACCATACAATAAGTCTTACCTGATAAATCAGCAGATGTGGTTGCACTGGCTAACTGATTTTCTAGAGCGGTAATTGCATCTGCCAAAGCGGCAAAGTTGGCGTTTACTTCAGATGCATCAGCCGTAGTACCGTTAGAAAATGTATTGGGAACTGACGCAGCCTGGGTACTGGCTGCTGAAAATAGCAAAAGGAAGGTTATGCATAGGGATTTTACAGGATTAATAACCGCACAAAATAAATTATTTTTTACCATGGTTACTTTTATCAATAATTCTCCAAATTTTTATTTTTCAAAAAAAATAGTAATTAGGAAATTATCAAAGCCCACCCATATTGAAACAGCTAAGATAAGCGTTATTTATTACAGTTATTCTTTAATAGCAACAATTTTATACAAAAAGCCTATAATGAAGAGTGAACTTAAACATCAGCCATATCAGACTACTGAAGTTTCTCGCAGTTCAGGAGAACCCTATACCCATAAAGGATTGTGAAATGTTTCTTATTGGGACACTTGTTTCTCAATCCTCCAGCAGAAAATATATTCACTACCTGAAAATGAAAAATCTCATTTGCATTATTAAAAGCAAGGAGGACAAGCGTGTTAAGCTGGTTAACATTAATGATTCAATACGAAATAAAATCGATAGTTACCTGTAAGCTAAATGATTCATAGGACAAAAAAGGCCAGCAAAATGCTGGCCTTTTTTATTACAGACTTGGAGAGATGGAGAGTGTGCTTAACGAGCTGCCAACCCCTCTACAACCTTCAGCGACTGCAGCACATTCTCTTCCGGAGAAACACCACCAACAGTACCAACAATGGTTCCG
>JABIPQ010000069.1 GCA_018698975.1 Gammaproteobacteria bacterium | reverse complement strand
GGTATTGGCAAAGCAATCGCTCTTGAGCTGGGTAAAACCACTACCGTCCTTGGAACAGCAACATCCGAGGCCGGTGCAGACAAAATTACTGCCTATCTGTCTGAAGCAGGTATTACGGGTAAGGGCTTCTGTCTGGATGTCTCTTCTGAAGAGTCTATTGCCGAGTTTACGAAAAAGGTCCAGGACGAGTACGGCAGTGTCAATATTCTGGTCAACAACGCCGGTATTACCCGGGATAACATATTGATGCGTATGAAAGCTGATGAATGGGATCAGGTTATTAATACTAATCTGAGTTCAATTTTCCGTATGACTAAAGCAATGGTTCGGGGAATGACCAAGGCCCGGTGGGGACGCATAATAAGCATCAGCTCCGTTGTAGGTTCCAGTGGCAATGTAGGCCAATCCAACTATGCTGCAGCGAAAGCGGGACTTGAAGGCTTTTCCAGAGCATTGGCTATGGAAATAGGATCCAGAGGAATTACCGTGAATGCGGTTGCTCCGGGATTTATAGACACTGACATGACCCGTGAATTATCAGAGGAACAAACAGAAAGCCTGCTCAGCAAAATTCCGCTGAGCCGCTATGGAAAGCCAGAAGAAATCGCATCTGTAGTGGCATTTCTTGCCTCAGATCAAGCCGGGTACATAAGTGGTGAGACGCTTCATGTAAACGGTGGTATGTATATGAACTAATAGCCGTTATTATCAAACCGGAGCCTGAAAAACAAGGCTTTTCCTTAGGTAAAAATTAAAGGTTTTTTAACATTACATAATTAATAAAGTTGCGGTAAACTGCGCTCAACATTGAATCTGAAGCCATTAACAAATTGTCCATTTATTGAGTTTATTGCTTTTTTATTATTTTAAAAATATTCATTTTTTACGTATAAAAATAACTATTGTTACCAGGAGCTAGGAATAATATGAGTAGCGTTGAAGAACGAGTAAAGAAGATTGTCGCCGAACAGCTTGGAGTTAAGGAAGAAGAAGTAAATACCGGATCATCTTTTGTAGAAGATCTGGGAGCTGACTCTCTTGATACTGTAGAACTTGTAATGGCCCTGGAAGAAGAGTTCGAAACTGAAATTCCTGACGAGGAAGCTGAAAAAATTACAACAGTTCAACTGGCTATCAGCTACGTTAACGATCACCTGTAATTCAAGGTTTTAGTTTAAGGTTCTGAGAATAATTAAAGCTACTTCCGGTATGCCCGGGAGTGGCTTTTTTATTGGCTGGATTTTAGATAAGGTATATTTTAATAATCTATTAATCGTCGTTGTTTAAACACAAAATAATTCAGTATAGTTAGTCGCCAGGCATTTAGTTCCAGAGGATTACCAATTGTCCAAAAGAAGAGTAGTAATTACCGGGATGGGAGCAATAACCCCATTAGGCAACAGTGTCCAGGAAACCTGGGACGGCTTGAAAGCTGGTAATAGTGGCATTTCTGAAATAGATCAATTTGATGTTTCCGCATACAGCACGCGATTCGGCGGCCTGATCAAAAACTTCAGCGTCGAAGATTATATGCCTTTAAAAGAAGCCCGTCGTATGGATGAATTCATTCATTACGGTATGGCTGCCGGGAAGCAGGCAATTATTGACGCTGGACTGGCCGATGCCGGGTATGACCCTTTACGCGTCGGAGTCGCCATTGGCTCCGGCATCGGTGGCATCACAAATATTGAAAATACTGTAGAGCTCATTAGGACCAGTGGTCCGCGCAAGGTGTCCCCGTTTTTCGTACCTGGATCGATAATCAATATGATCTCCGGTACTTTGTCTATTGAGTTTAATCTTCAAGGGCCAAATATTGCCATCTCTACTGCCTGCACAACAGGCACTCATTGTATTGGCATGGCTGCCAGAATGATCGCCTATGGCGATGCTGATGTGATGGTTGCCGGAGGTGCCGAAAAAGCAGTTTCCAAGACAGGCCTGGGCGGCTTCTGTGCAGCTCGTGCTTTGTCTACTCGCAACGATGACCCTCAACGGGCCAGCAGACCCTGGGATGCTGATCGGGACGGTTTCGTTCTTAGCGATGGTGCAGGTATTCTGGTGCTTGAAGAATATGAAGCCGCTAAAAAACGAGGGGCCAATATATTTGCTGAAGTGGCAGGTTTTGGCATGAGCGGTGATGCCTATCATATTACCTCTCCTTCGGAAAACGGAGCAGGGGCAGCAGCCTGCATGAAGCATGCTCTGGATGATGCCGGACTGAATAAAGAGCAGCTTCAGTATATTAATGCACATGGCACTTCTACTAGCGCCGGTGATCAAGCTGAAACCATGGCAATCAAAAGTGTCTTTGGCGAACACAGCAAGCTTCTTGCTATTAGTTCGATCAAATCCATGATTGGTCATTCTCTGGGAGCAACAGGTGCTATAGAGGCTATCTTCTCCATTAAGAGCTTAATTGAAAACATAGCGCCGCCAACCATTAATCTTGATCAGCCCAGTGAAGGTTGTGATCTGGATTATGTGCCTAATATCGCCCGGGATATGCCAATGGATGCGGTTATGAGCAACTCCTTTGGCTTCGGAGGTACTAACGGCAGCCTCATCTTTAGCAGAGCCTGAGGGAATAATAATGTCTGTCAATGGATCAGATCAGGATACCATTGCCATCAATGATCGAGGCTTTGCCTATGGTGATGGGGTTTTTGAAACTATTCTCATCCATGCGCATCAGCCGGTTCTGATTAATGCACACCTTGATCGACTTGAGCGCGGTGCAGAAAGACTAAAGATCTCGTTAAATCGTAAATTGCTAGAGCAAGAAATTTCAGATCGCTACGTCGACCTTCCTGTTCAGGGAGTTTTAAAAATTATTGTAAGTCGGGGACTTGGCGGAAGGGGATATCGCCCCGCTAATAATAATGACACAACCCGGGCTCTCAGTTTTCACCCCATGCCTGATTATGGAGACCAGCCTGTTGAGACAGGAGTAGATGTTTTTGTTTGTCAGCAGCGCCTGGCAATTCAACCTTCCCTGGCAGGAATTAAACACCTGAATCGACTTGAACAGGTATTGGCTTCACAGGAATGGCCGGAAGGTGATTTCATGGAAGGCATAATGCTCGATATGAATGACAATGTTATTGAAGGTACCCGCAGCAATATATTCTGGGTGGAATCAGGACAACTTTATACTCCTTCTCTGGACCGGTGTGGTGTTGCCGGAATTATGCGTAATTATTTAAGTGAACATATTGATGGCGTCCTTGAGACTGGGGACTGTTCGCTGACCAGGCTTTTAAAGGCAAATGAAGTTTTCCTCTGTAACAGTGTCTTTGGTGTATGGCCGGTGAAAAGCATATTATCTGATGGCGTAGTCTCTTTGTTTGGTGGTGAGCCGGACAATAGAGTTTTTTTTCACCGTGCACACAATCTATTCACTGAACTGCTGAAGAATCCCGATGCTGCGAAATAAAAAACGCATACTTCTGTGGGTTTATATTTTAGTTGCCTGCACACTTGTACGCGGAATATTTTTTATTCAGCATATTAATGCCCCCTTGCAATTTACTGCCGAACTGAATGAACAGCCAGATGATCAATTGGATAATGAATATCGTATCGAGGTAGAAGCCGGTTCGAGTTTTAACCGCATAGTAAACTCCCTGGCAGCGGACGGCCTTATTGAATACCCTTTTGACCTGAGGCTGTACGGCAGGTTGTCAGGAAAAGCAAATACCATCAAAGCAGGGGATTATCTGCTGACTGAAGGAATGAGTGCTCTGGACCTATTGGAAAAAATGATTGCAGGAGAGGTAATTGTTTATCAGGTGGTACTTGTAGAAGGCTGGACACTGATTCAGGCCCTCGAAGCTATCCAGAGCCATCCAATGGTTACCAGTACCATTGCATCGGAGGATGAGTCCGAACTTAAATCTGCCTTACAATCTCTGCTGCAATCGGAAAATTATCCTGAGGGCCTGATTTTTCCCGATACTTATAATTTCAGCAGAGGCACAACGGACAAAGCATTACTTGAGCGTGCTGCTGAAACGATGCAAGAAATTCTTGCTCAAGAGTGGCCGGGACGTAATGTAGGACTACCATATAGCAATCCATATGAAGCGCTGATCATGGCGTCAATTATTGAAAAGGAAACAGGGCTTGCTTCAGAAAGGGAGCAAATAGCGGGTGTTTTTATCCGTCGCTTAAATCAGGGCATGCGTTTGCAAACTGACCCTACGGTGATTTATGGCATGGGAGAATCCTATGATGGAGATTTAACCCGCACAGATTTACGCACAGCGACCCCCTATAATACATATATGAACTCCGGGTTACCGCCAACGCCTATTGCCTTGCCAGGCAGGGAAGCGATTGCCGCCAGCCTCCATCCGGATCAGGGTGATACACTGTATTTCGTTGCCCGTGGAGACGGAAGCCATTATTTTTCCAGTACTCTGCAAGAGCATCAACAGGCAGTGCAACAGTATCAGTTGAGTAATACGCAGTAGAGAATTAAAAGGGTGCACTATGGTGTCTGAAAACAGCAATGCCGGCTTTATTGTATTGGAAGGAGTTGATGGTGCCGGTAAGGGCGTGCAGAGCCAATTGCTTTTAAAAGCCATGCAAAATGCCGGACTTGATGTAATCCTGACACGTGAACCTGGAGGGTCGCCAGGAGCTGAAGAAATCAGACGTTTGATAGTCGAAGGAGAAGTAAATCGCTGGGATGACATGACCGAGCTTCTGCTGATCTATGCCGCCCGCCGTTCGCACCTGGTAGAGACAATCTGGCCTGCACTGAAAAAAGGAACCTGGGTTATATCAGACCGCTTTGCAGATTCCTCTAGAGCCTTTCAGGGCGTTGCTGGCAAGCTTGGTCTTGATCTTGTGGAAAGAGTTCATCATGAAGTACTCGGTGATTTCTGTCCGGATCTGACCATAATCCTCGATCTGGATCCTGAGATCTCATTGGCCAGGGCTGGTGCCCGCGGCGGTAAAGAAGATAGGTTTGAGCAGAAAGGTCTGGAATATCAATCTCTGGTAAGAGATGGGTTCAGGCAGCTTGCCTCAATGACCCCAGATTCAAGAAAGCTCATTAATGCCTCAGGCAGTATTGACGAAGTAAACCGTCAAATAATAAGCGCATTCAATTTACATTTTGACTCTACCTTAAGTCCGACACAATGAGCCTGACGGAGAAAACAAGCGAACTACTTCCGTGGATGGAGGAAGACTTCAGGCAACTGGTCGCTCTAAAAGAGTCGAACAAACTCGCTCATGCATATCTGTTTGGTGGACAACAGGGTTTGGGGAAACTTCTCCTTGCCAAGTATTTTTCCCATTACCTGCTTTGTAGCAATACTCGCGGTAATGATGTCTGTGGCGAATGCCGTGAATGTCAGCTGCTATCAGCAGGAACGCATCCTGATCTGAAAGTGATTCAGCCGGAAGATTCGAGCGAAATTAAAATCCAGCAGGTTCGTGAAACAATAAATTTTATTTCACAAACATCACAGCGGGGAGGGTATAAAATTATTATCATAGAACCTGCCGAGGCCCTTAACACCAACAGTGCTAACGCTTTATTGAAAGTGCTGGAAGAACCTTCGGACAATACTTTGTTAATTCTTGTTTCACACCAGCCCGCGCTTTTAATGGCAACCATTCGCAGTCGCTGTCATTTGAAAAAATTTAATCGTCCTTCATCAGAGCTCTCAATACCCTGGCTTGAATCCAAGAATGTCAGAGCACCTGCTGCTGAACTGTTACGCATCGCCAATAATATCCCCTTACGTGCATTGCATTTCGCCGATGACGACGCTCTCCATGATCGAAGCGTTTTACATACCGTACTGGAGAAACTGCTACAGGGACAAATGAACATTGCCGAAGCAGCAGACCAATGTGAGCATTACAGCCTTGAAGACAACATTGAGGCTTTGATGCTTTGCTCTTCAGATATTTTGATCCACAATCAAATGGGTCCTGCAAATAGCGAATCTCCCTTGTATGATCATGATTTAAAATCTCTTGCTGATTTTTTTCAAAGTGGTACTAGACTGAAAGCATTACATGAGTTTTATCAGGAACTGCTAACAGCACGCCGCGTCATAAACAGCACATCCAATCCGAACAGGATGCTGGTGCTGGAGTCATTATTTTTTAACTGGGCATCGATTGCGCGTCAATAAAAAATAGAATTCACATGGAAAGTGTTTTTTATGTCAAAAAATCAACGTACGCGGTCAAAGAAGAATATTTTTCCTCTGCATATCAGTGATGTGCATATCCTTGAAAACATCTATATGCCCTACATAAAAAACGGGGGCTTGTTCGTTCCTGCGGATACTGATGCGGCTATTGGGGATCAAGTGTTTTTGATGATTACCCTGTTCGATCATGCCACCAAAATTGCCATAGACGCCACGGTAATCTGGATAACGCCAAAACATACCCAGGAAAACAAAGTACAGGGCTTTGGAGTAAGTTTTAATGACGTCAGGAATAAATTTAAAAATAAGCTGGAAAGTGCTTTGCCTGCCAGGAAAAATACATCATGCCAGGCTCTTGCGATGTAACCTTTTCACTGTAGTAACTCGGCGCATGGCATGTTGCACTGGATTACTGGCATAAAATCTCTGTTACGGCATCGCCAATTGCAAGACTGGCAGTAAGTCCCGGTGACTCAATGCCGAACAATTGCACAAGGCCATCATAAGCAAACGCTTTGCCATTCTGGATGACAAAATCTGCTGCGCCATTTTTTGAAATGAGCTTGGGCCTGATACCAGAGTAGGCAGGTTGTAAAATGTGTTCGCTGATTGCTGGATAATATTGCGCAATAGCCTTTCTGAATTTTTCTTCCTTGCCTGGATCAATGGAATAATCAATCGTTGTAAGCGCTTCAGTATCGGGGCCAAATTTCACCTGCCCAGCCATATCCAGTGTGACGTGAATACCCAGGCCTTTTAAATTTTTTTCCGGCACCGGATAAATCAAATGATGGAAGGGAGACTTACCCTGGAGAGTGAAATAACTTCCTTTCACCAGGGCCTGGGTGGGTATTTCTGATTCAGGGAAAGCGCATATTTTAGTAGCAACTTCCTGCGCATTCAGGCCTGCAGCATTGACTAACTGTGAACAGGTAAATTGATAAACGCTATCCTGACACTGACTCTCTACAAGAAAGCCATTAGCATGGCGTTCAATCATTAGGGCTCTGGTTAATGGGGCAAAAATCAAGCCGGCCTTTTCTGCCTGGTGTAGCAGGGATTGCATATAGGCATGACTGTTTACAATTCCGCTTTCAGGAGAAAACAAAGCGTAATCGGCTTGTATTAGAGGCTCTTTGCGTTTGATCTGACGCGCCGAAATGGACTCAAGGTTTTTCACACCGTTGGCAAGTGCTTGCTGGTATATTTTGTGTAATGCCTGTTCCTGACTTTTACCTGCAATAATCAATTTGCCAGTTTTTCGAAAGGGGACCTGATGAGTTTCGCAGTAGTGATAAAGCTGCTCACGCCCACTTACACACATGGAAGCTTTCAGGGAGCCTGCCGGATAATAAATACCGGCATGAATAACTTCACTATTTCTACTACTGGTTTCCTGGCCAAATTGCCTATGCTGCTCTAGCAAAACTACTGTTTTATTTTTGAATGCAGAGTGAGCAGTAATTTTATGTGCAACAGCAAGACCTATTACACCGGCACCAATGATACAAATATCATGATGATCCACTTCAGTTACCATTTATTAAAACTGCTATTAAAACCGTTATTAAATCTGTTATTAAAACAAATATCACAATCTGCCATTTGCGCAACAATTAGTAACCGGATACGCCGCCAACATTCCTTGGATCAGATACGCCCTCAATAAAATTCTCGCCGCGCATTACTGAGTTTGCATCACCAATCGGGAAGCGTGAGCCACTAAGACCTGCATGCCCCATCGCCTCCAGCTCTCTGGCGACATCATCACTGAACGCACCAATTTCATAACGCACTACATCTGGCTGCCATTGGTGATGAAAGCGGGGGCTGGCCACAGCATTTTCCAGGGACATGCCATGATCAATAACGTTCATAACAACATGTAACACGGTATTAATAATTGTTGAGCCCCCTGGGGAACCGGTTAACAGAACCGGGCTATTATTGCGTGTCACGATAGTCGGCGTCATGGAACTTAACATGCGTTTGCCTGCTTGAATTTCATTGGCCTCTCTGCCTATGAGCCCGTAGGCATTGGGACTGTCTGGCTTGCTGGAAAAATCATCCATTTCATTGTTCAAAAGAAAACCGGCACCAGCAACTACGATCTTGTTGCCGTAAGAAGAGTTAAGCGTGGTAGTCACGGAGACGGCATTCCCCTCTCCATCCATGACCGAGTAATGAGTGGTATCGGGGCTCTCATTAACCCAGCTACCTGCGGTAATTGTGGTGCTGTCACCAGATTGTTGGGGGTCGAAATTTGCAAAGCGCTGGCGTGCATAATCCTTGGAAATTAAAATTTGTGAAGGTACGTCGACAAAATCCGGATCACCAAGATGCTCAGCCCGGTCTGCATAAGCGCGACGCTGGGCTTCTATCATTTGATGCACTGTGTCTTTACTGCCCCAGCCTTGAGCGCCAATATCATAAGGCTCCAGCATATTAAGCATTTGTACCAGCAATACACCGCCCGAAGAGGGAGCTGGCATTGACCAGATATCGTAACCCCGGTAAGTGCCGTGAATTGGCTCTCGCCACACGGGTTCATAATTATCGAGGTCAGCAAGGGTAATCAAACCTTTGTTAGTCATCATATCTTTGACTAAAAGCTCAGCAGTGCTGCCTTTGTAAAAGCCGTCCCGGCCTTGTTCAGAAATATTCTGCAGCGTTTGGGCCAGATCTGGCTGGCGCCAACGTTCACCTGCACTATAGGGAACACCATCTTTGGAAAATTTGCTGAGTGAAGCAGGGTGGTTTCTAAAGTTATTAAATTGCCCTCTGAACTGCCCGGCCAGATCGCTGTTGAGGATAAAGCCCTCAGCTGCCAGGCGAATTGCTGGAGCCAGGATTTGCTCTCTGGACATGCTGCCATATTTTTCCAGTGCAGCAAGCAGCCCGGCAACTGACCCTGGAACACCTGATGATTGGCGGCTGCTTCTGGACAGGTTTCTATCCACATTGCCGTCAGCATCAAGGTACATATCGCGATGCGCTGCCCCCGGTGCCTTTTCTCTGAAATCCAGAGAAATAACTTCACCGCCTGCCAGAGAAAGGATCATGAAACCACCACCCCCCAGATTACCAGCGGATGGGTAGGTGACCGCTAATGCAAAGCCGGTTGCGACGGCGGCATCAATAGCATTGCCGCCTTGC
The DNA here is from genome assembly GCA_018698975.1 of Gammaproteobacteria bacterium. Taxonomy (GTDB): domain Bacteria; phylum Pseudomonadota; class Gammaproteobacteria; order Pseudomonadales; family Pseudohongiellaceae; genus Eutrophocola. The sequence continues at coordinate 1,804 of JABIPQ010000069.1, read as the reverse complement.
TCAAGGATTTCCTTACCCACTTCTGAAGCAATATCAGAACGCGATGAAACCATGCCATCGTTAGCGCGCTGGTATTCCGCAAAAACCAAAGACACAGGAAATATGAAAAACAAAAGAGTGGCAAACAGTCGGTTCACAAAAAGGTCCTTGTTCATTATAAAGTTAATAATGGGGTTAATTAGCCAATAAATAATTGAATGTAACGCTGGAAGATATTCAGACAGGTGAAATCCTATCAAAAAATAGCCATGGAGTGTGAAGCATCCTGCTTATCACTGCGAATAAGCTGTCAGAGGAGAATCCTGCGAAAAGTCAGGTTGATTCTTCCTGTGTCCACTTCGGCTTGCTTTGGCACCTGGTGCTGCCAATGTTGCTGAACTCCTTTACCCATCACCAACAGGCTGCCGTTGCCAAGCTCGCAGGAAGATTTTAAGTGTTTTTTGGTTTTATGTTTGAGCTGAAAGTACCGTGAAACACCCAGACTAAGAGAAGCTATAGTGGGGTCACTGCCCAGTTCTTTTTCATCGTCACTATGCCAGGCGACACTATCGCTACCGTCGCGATAATAATTCAATAACACCGAATTGAACTCACTATTGCTGGCTTTCTCTACCAGCTTCCTTAATTTCTCTAAAACAGGTGTCCAGGGCAGGGGGCTTAATGAAAGACCCGAATAAGTGTAGCGGCTTTGTTTGTCACCAACCCAGACCTGTAAGCGAGGAATTAGCACTGATTTACCGCCGAAATTTAAACTGTCCTGCTGCCAGGGCATATGTTTTTTTAAGTCATTAAAATAAAGATCGGCCTCTGTTGTCGATAAAAAGTGCGGGAAAAGCTTGATATCGGCATCAGCCAATTGCCATTGTTCTATAGACTCCGGGGACTGTTCCAGATGAAAGGGTATCTGCAGATTTTGCATAAATAATAAGAGGTGCAATCAGTAGTTTGGGCTAAGTCCCATCAGAGAAAGCGGGCAAGAAAGTGTAGACTTAATTGTGATCTGGGAAGGCTGTATCAAGCGGCAGCAACTATTTAAACCGTTATTTTAGCCACTATTTTATCAATTATCCCAGCAATTCCAGTAGCGCCTGCTTTTTCTCTTCGGGGAGGTTTTCAAGTCTTTTTGTCAGCTCGCTGTTGGCAGGTTTTTGAGTCCCGCTACTATCTTTCAGGCTTTCCATAGACATAGAGGGCTCATCGAGTTGCGCGGCATGATCGAGAAGGTGTTGCTGAATATGTTTTTCCAGCACCATGATGATTTCTGAATTCATACTGCGACGATTCTGCTCAGAAAGATGCCTGATCTTTTTTCTCAAGCCATTAGGCAAACGGATAACAAATTTTTCAATTAGTGCGGGTGAGGGGCTAAATTCAGGGGAAAGGTCAGAGGATGTGTCGCTGTTTACCGATAAGAGTTTATTTGTAGCTTCCTGCTTGTCATCATTGTAATCAGACATTATCAATTCCTTCCTGAATCAGTATTTCTGAGCACTATTTTGTGGGTTTTTTGTAAACTTTTTTAATAATAAACGTTTCAAAAAGAAATGGGTATATTTTTAGTCTGGGCACTATGGGAATTACCCCCAATAAGGGGTAGCCTTAGCCCCGAAAAATTAACCTGTATAGCTATTGAATTGAGGGTATTGGATGTTTGATTTTGATTTATTTGTCATAGGTGCTGGCTCAGGTGGAGTCAGGGCTGCGCGCATGTCTGCGGGTTATGGTGCCAAAGTCGCCATTGCCGAAGAACGCTATATGGGCGGAACCTGTGTCAATGTTGGTTGTGTGCCCAAAAAACTCTATT
>JABIPQ010000068.1 GCA_018698975.1 Gammaproteobacteria bacterium | reverse complement strand
TTATTTTTTTCCATGGTTTTTTTGTGTATGGTTTTTATCCCTGGTGCTAATGCGCAGAGCGTTTGGTCTCTGGACCTGGCCGGAACTCTCCCTACCGGCTACCTTGATGTGGGAGTTCTTCAGGAAATGTCTGTTGGAGATACATTTGACTTACGAGTTGATCGATCTTTCATTTACCCGATTCAGATTGATGAAGTGCTCGTAGCAAATAATGGTGATCGAAGCTGGTATGGCTCTATAAGCAATACGGGCCTGGATTATGCGATGGTAATCACGGCAGGTAATTTCACTGCCCATATTATTCTGACATCCCCTTCTGGAATATTTCAGTTATACGGAACTAAAAGCGGTGAAGATAGATATTCCGGTGCCTTCACTCGACTAGAGTATGTCAGAGATGAAGTGGCGACCACCGATACGATTGTTCCGCTTGATGTGAGTGTTGAAGAGGAACCTGTAAAACAGAGCAACACGGGTGAAATTTTAATTTCACAAAATGTCTCACAGCTAATGGCAGCTGTTGGCAGCAATCTTACTTTCGAGCTTACTTTTACAAATAGCAGTACGGAGAAGAAACTTGGCCTTTATAGCGATATATTTTTTGTCCTGGAAAATACCAATCTTGATGTTTTACCCGAAGGATGTGAAATCCTTGAATCTACCGAATCGCAACCCGTTTTAAGTTGTTTTCTTGGTGATTTTTCTGAGCAACAAGAGAAGACATTATCATACACAGTGACTACTTCTGAGCAGTCACATCCACTTGTTTATAATACTGTGTTAGTTGATGAAGTGAGAAGCGATGTGATTGTCGAGCTTTATCAAGATGTGGTCACAGATAGTGATAAAGATGGCATTAGTGATTTTAATGAGGAACTACTGGGTAGCGATGCGCTTAATGGTTTGGATAATTTAAACGAGCCCAGAGCAGTCATTGATGTTCTGGTTGCCTATACCGACGAAATTGACAAGCTTTATCTGGGGGAAACACAGACAAGGGTTAATCATCTCTTTAATGTTGCTAATAAAATTTTTGAAGATAGTAATACCGGAATATTCCTACGCCCGGTGGGTGCACATAGGGTGAGTTATTCTCCTTCGGAGGACCTTTTTGAGGACCTAACAACACTTACTTTTCAATCAGATGATGCATTCAAAGAATTAAGCAGAATGCGTGAATTTTATGGTGGAGATCTTGTCGTGCTGTTTCGTACAGGCGAAGAAAATGGCCTTTGTGGTCTCGCTAATCTGGGAGGGCAGGGAACCCAGGGTGATTTGTCAGCTGATTACCACAAGAATTTTTCTTATTCAGTTATCAATATAGATTGTTTGGATGATAGTGTTCTTGCGCATGAAGTTGGTCATAACCTGGGGCTGGTACATTCCCGCCGTGAGGACGCAGAAGGTGGAACATTAGCCTATTCGACTGGTTACGGTGTGGATACCCGTTTTGTTTCTATGATGGCCTTTCCTGAAGATTTTGATGTGGAAAACAGGTTGTATCGTTTTTCTGATCCGAAAAGACAGTGCGGGCCATATGCCTGTGGAGCAGAACAGGAGTCTATTGAAGGTGCAGATGCGGTTTCTAGTCTTAACCTGGTTAAACATCAGGTAGCTGCATATTTTTCAAGTCAGGAAAGTCGGATCATAACTTTAGGAATTGCATCAAGTCAGTCTGGTATTGTCAGCAGTGATCTGGGAGTAGGAGCCTATACTTCTGATAGTGTTAATTTTGAACAAGTATTTTCTAGTGATGAAAAAATAAATTTTCGTATAAAAATTGCGCCTCCTCTCAGCCAGGTTGGCAAAGAATTTGTAACGCATCTTGTTGTCTTGCAAGGGAAACAATCACTTTATCAGTTGACTAGTAATGGCGAATTGATTCCATGGTCGGGAAAGCTGGATTCTCTTCAGGCAATCAGCGAGTCTCGAATGATGGGTGCTACAGAGTTATTTGATATTGCGAAGGAAGTTGATTTTCAGGGGGCGGAAATATCAGGTCCGGTTAAAGTTTTTGTGGCATATCAAATGATTGAGACAGGGGAGCTGGTGTATGTAACAAGTCCCTTGAGAATTTCTTTGAATTAATTAGAGGCGAGTTAGTTGTTCTGTGATTGGAAAGATGTATTTAACATCAAAAATTACATTGTTTTTCTTGCAGAAGCGTTTTATTTTTTCCAAGCCCAATTCTTTAAAACATTCGTGGGCTACTGCAATAATAACTGCATCATAGCTATTTTTTTGAGGTTCGGATAATACCTCAAGTCCGTACTCCTCCATGGCGCTTTCCGGGTCTGCCCAGGGGTCATACACATCAACATTTGCATTACAATCTTCAAGTCCGTTGATCAGTTCCATGACACGTGTATTTCTAATGTCGGGACAGTCTTCTTTAAAGGTTAATCCCATCACCAAAATATTTGCATCTACAACATGAATTCTTTTGTGGGTCATTTCCTTAACGACTCGCTCACTAATGTAGGTTCCCATTCCATCATTGATGCGTCGACCGGCAAGGATGACCTCAGGATGATAACCAATTTCCTGGGATTTATAGGTTAAATAATAGGGGTCAACGCCAAGGCAGTGTCCACCTACCAGGCCGGGGCGAAAAGGCAGGAAATTCCACTTAGTACCCGCTGCTTCAAGAACTTCTTCTGTGTCAATGCCGAGACGATGAAAAATAATACTTAGCTCATTGATCAAGGCTATATTCAGATCTCGCTGGGTATTTTCGATGACTTTTGACGCTTCAGCGACTTTGATACTGCTGGCTGGATGCGTGCCGGCAGTGATTATTGATTGGTAAAGTGAATCAACGAAAGCGGCAGTTTCCGGATTTGATCCGGAAGTTACTTTTTGGACGGTAGTCAGGCGATGTTTTTTGTCACCAGGATTGATTCTTTCAGGGCTATATCCTGCAAAAATTGTGTCATTCAGCTTCATGCCTGATCGTTGTTCAAGGATAGGTACGCAAACTTCTTCTGTCGCACCTGGAAAAACCGTCGACTCAAATATCACAACATCGCCTGGCGCTAAAACATCGCCGATTAATTGACAGGAGTTTTCCAAAGCACTTAAATCTGGCCGCTTTTGCTTGTCCACCGGAGTGGGGACGGTGATGATATACACATTAAAATCGGCAAGGTCCTTTGGATCGAAAGAATAACTGCCCTGAATCGCGTCTTGTAATTCACCCTTACTCAGATCTTTCATCAGGTCATTGCCTTCCCTGAGCTGATGGATCCTTGCGCTGTTTATATCAAAGCCAAGAGTTGGATATTTTTTGGCAAATTCCACCATGAGTGGTAAGCCAACATAGCCAAGGCCAATAACAGCAATTCTACAATTGTTGATGTCCATACTTGCTCCTGCAAACAACCTGACCATTATAAAAGAATTCAGCCATTAGTGCGCTGATTTATAAAGAATAAGCGATGGACAAAATAAATGCCGTGATATACTTGGCGACCCATGAAACTAGCAGTTGATAAAATGTCAGAATTCTCCACCATCGGCCTAACCGGCAGGAATAATAGTGAAATAGTAGATTCACTTCAGGCTGTTGTGGGAGTACTTGAAGGTGCTGAAGGAATTAATATTGTTCTGGATGTGAATGTTGCCAATTTACTGAAAGCAAATAAATACCCGGAATTTCCTCTAGAGCAGCTGAGCAGTGAATGTGATCTGGTGATAGTGGTCGGGGGGGATGGTAGTTTATTGCAAACAGCATCCATTCTGGCAGATTATGATTTGCCGGTAGCCGGGATCAACCGCGGAAGATTAGGCTTTCTCACCGATATTCTCCCTAATGAAATTGAATCGACACTCAAGCAAATACTCGGTGGGCAATATAAAATTGAATCGCGCTTTCTGCTTGATATGTTTATCGGAAGTGACAAGCAAGAATATCTGGGCTCAGCATTAAACGATATAGTACTGCACCCTGGTAAAGCGGTGCAGATGATAGAGTTTGAGTTGTATATTGATAATGAATTTGTCTACAACCAGGCATCAGATGGCCTGATTATTGCGACACCCACTGGTTCAACTGCTTATGCTATGTCAGCGGGCGGCCCTATTATGCACCCTCGTCTTGATGCAATAGTTTTGGTGCCTATTAATCCGCACAGTCTAAGTAGTCGCCCCATAGTTGTGGAAGGCAATCGTGAATTAACACTTGTGGTTCGAGACCGGCACAACATTCTTCCACAGTTAAGTTGTGATGGTGCCATGAGCCATGCCTGCTCTCCGGGTGATCGAATAACAATTCGTAAAAAACCAAAACAGCTGAAAATATTGCATCCAGCCGACTATGACTATTACGAAACCTGCCGAAGCAAATTGGGGTGGTCTCATCGGCCTACGAACCGATAAGACTGCAGCTAATGAAAGATGTATAAAGTTTTAGACGTTTCAATTCAAGATGACATCAGTCAATTTAGCCGTCTGCTGTGGCAGCATAAAATTTCACACCGCATGGTTGAAATGAATGACAGACAAATACTGTATGTTCCTAATCAGAATCAACTGGTGACAGCATCACATCTTTATCAGCAGTGGCAACGAGGCGATGTAAGTCCATTAGCACAGGATTCTTCCGATTTTGCATCTTATTTCAGCCCCGGAGAATTTCTGCGTAACTTTTTTACAGCATTTCTCAAGGCACCTCTGTCACTTAGTCTGATTATTCTTTGTATCGTATTAGCATTCATGGCTCCCCTGAATACGATGACGGATCTGGTGCGTTCAATGCTTTACCCGGATTTCAGCTTTGGTACACGAATAATAAATCTGGATCTTGTAAAAGAAAATTTTTCCCTTATTCAATTCCTGAAAATGATATCGCCGATTCTGTTACATGGGGGAATTATTCACCTTGCTTTTAATATGCTGTGGCTATGGGAATTTGGGCGCAGAATTGAAGCTGTTCAAGCCAGTTGGGCGTTATTGTTATTAATTGTTGTTGTTGCACTGGTTTCCAATACTGTTCAGTTTCTCTATGGGGGCTCCATTTATTTTGGCGGGATGTCAGGGGTTGTCTATGGTTTGTTTTCCTATATCTGGATGTGGCAACTTTTTGATCCGGGAAAAAAACTGGCCCTGCCGGGTGCACTGGTTTTTCTTCTTTTACTGAGTCTATTAATAATTACACTAATGAACCTGGAATTCATCGCTGATGAAGCCCATATTGGAGGTTTGCTGACTGGCGTTGTCTATGGGGCAGTGGTGGCAACAATCAGCCGAATTAGCAGAGCCAGAAATAAGAAATCGGAAGACCAGAATGTCAGATAAGCCTGAATCAATTAAAGCCTTACTTGCCAGCATAACGCCTGAAATTCATCAGCAGTTAAAAACTGCAGTGGAGTTGGGACATTGGGAAAATGGTGAAAAGCTGACCAAGGATCAAAAGGAATATTGTATGCAGGCAGTAATTGCCTATGACAACACATTTATGCGCCCGGATCAGCGTATAGGCTATTTAAACCGCCAGGGAAATACTTGCGGTACTTCTGGTAATGAAGAAATTAAAAACGACGGGAAAACAGGATTAAAATCGAATGCCTGAGATACAGCGGGGACAGTTACATAAGATGCGCAGCAGGCTTGATAATCCTGTGTCGTATGCAATGGTGCTTGGTGAGGAAAGTGTACCTCTAAACTCTCTTCTCGGAAAAACGCTTTCTCTGGAATTTCTCGGGCAAATCAACTGTGTCCATTGTGGAAGAAATTCCAATAAGAGTTTCAATCAAGGTTATTGTTATCCCTGCTTTCAAAAACTTGCCCAATGTGACAGTTGTATTATCTCACCAGAAAAATGTCATTATGATTCAGGCACCTGTCGGGAGCCTGTCTGGGGCGATGAGTTTTGTATGCAGGATCATATTGTTTATCTGGCAAATTCTTCCGGTTTAAAAGTAGGCATTACCCGGGCTTCACAGGTTCCGACACGGTGGATCGATCAGGGAGCTGTGCAGGCATTGCCGATTATCCGGGCAAGGACCCGTCAACAATCTGGCTTTGCCGAAATAATATTCAAGCAACATGTGACTGACCGAACTAATTGGCGCAATATGCTTAAAGCAGATGTCGAAGAGATAAACATGAAAGAAGAAAGAGACAGGTTGCTTGGTTTATGCGAAAAAGAGTTGATTGAACTTGAGCATCAATTCGGTATACACGCAATCAGTATTTTGAATGGCGTTGAGCCTGTTTCAATTACCTTTCCGGTACAACAATTTCCAGAAAAAATCTCGTCCCTGAATTTAGACAAGGACCCTTTCGTAGAAGGGACGTTGATGGGGATAAAAGGGCAGTATTTGATTTTGGATACAGGCGTTATTAATTTGCGCAAGTACTCTGGTTATCAGATTGCTCTGGGCTCTACGTAAGCTTGCCTCAGAAAGCCGCTTAAACTTTAAATAGTATATCCATAAATACAGCAGGATTATTCATGAAAGAAGCCCAAGGTAAGACTATTTACCTGAAAGATTATTTACCTCCCTCATATGTTATTGATGAAACCCATCTGATATTCAAATTGTTTGAGGACAAAACTCTTGTCAGGTCGCGACTTCTTATGCGACGTAATCCTGCTGTCGGGCAGCAAGGGCTGGCTGAGCTGGTGCTTAACGGACGGGACCTTGAGCTGGAAAAAGTAATTCTGGACGGCGAAGTGCTGGATAGTCAGCACTATACGGTGAGTGATGACACCTTGGTTATTCCTACAGTGCCTGACAGTTTTATTCTTGAATGCGAAACCACAATCAAACCTCAGGAAAATACCAGTTTAGAAGGATTGTATAAATCCAGAGTCATGTTTTGCACACAATGTGAAGCAGAGGGTTTCAGAAAAATTACCTATTATCTTGACCGTCCGGATGTACTTTCAATTTTTACCACCCGAATTGAGGCAGACAAAACTCTTTATCCGGTACTTCTTTCCAATGGCAATAATCTGGCCAGCGGTGATCTGGAAGATGGTCGACATTTTGTCACCTGGGAAGACCCATTCAGGAAAGCAAGCTACCTATTTGCACTGGTAGCTGGAAAGCTCAAATCCGTTGAAGATTCCTATATCACCTGCTCGGGTAGAAAAATCCAGCTGCAAATTTTTGTAGAGGAAAAGGATCTCGATAAGTGTGATTTCGCGATTACTTCATTAAAAAAAGCCATGAAGTGGGATGAAGATGTCTATGGCAGAGAGTATGACCTGGATATTTTTATGATTGTTGCGGTGGATGATTTCAATATGGGGGCGATGGAAAACAAGGGCTTGAATATTTTTAATTCTTCTTGTGTTTTAGCAAATCCAGACACTTCCACCGACCAGGCTTTTCAACGTATAGAAGCCATCGTCGCGCATGAATATTTTCACAACTGGTCAGGCAATCGTGTCACTTGCAGAGACTGGTTTCAGCTTAGCCTGAAAGAGGGCTTTACCGTGTATCGGGATTCAGAGTTCTCAGCCGATATGGGCTCGCGTGCTGTTAAGCGTATTGAGGATGTAAGCTTTTTACGTACGGTGCAGTTTGCAGAAGACAATGGCCCTATGGCGCATTCAGTCAGGCCGGAATCCTATATGGAAATTTCCAATTTCTATACTGTCACTGTGTACGAGAAAGGTGCCGAAGTAGTGAGGATGCAGGCTAATTTACTGGGCCCGGAAAAATTCAGACAAGCAACAGATCTATATTTTCAACGCTTTGATGGCATGGCAGTAACCACTGAGGATTTTGTGCAGGTAATGGAAGAGGTCTCGGGTCTGGATCTGGTCCAGTTTCGCCGTTGGTACTCTCAAGCTGGAACACCACGACTGGACGTCAGTGGAAAATATGACAGCCAGCTGAATACTTTCTCTCTTACGATATCTCAAAGCTGTTTGCCAACGCCTTCCCAGGCTGTCAAAGACCCTTTTTATATTCCATTGAGAATGGCTTTGTTAGATCCGCAAGGTAAGCCCATTTCTTTGTGTCTGGAGCTGAACGAAAAGGAAAGCGGGGACAATGATGTGTCAGATGAGCTGGTGCTTCATTTCAGTGAGGCAGAACAAACATTTGTTTTCAAAAATGTTATAGAGCAGCCTGTACCGGTTCTATCCCGAGGATTTTCTGCTCCGGTAAAATTGCATTATCCTTATGCCCGAGATGAACTCATGTTGCTTATTCAGCATGAACAGGATGGCTTTGCTCGCTGGGAAGCTTCCCAGCAACTGGCGCTGCAAATACTTGATGAGTTACTGCTTTTACATCAACAAGGTAAAGCATTGGCGGTAGATGAGCGAATTACTGCTGCATACGCTAGTGTGCTGGAGGCGGCAGTAAGCGATTCATCACTGGATAAAGCGATGCTTTCAAACCTTTTGCTACTTCCTTCAGAAGCTTATCTGGCTGAGTTGGCAGAAGAAGTTGATGTCGACGGTATTCATTTTGTCAGAGAATTTTTGCGTCGTCATTTGGCAGCAGAGCTCGAAACAAAATTACTGACTGTCTATGAAGATTGTCGAAACACAGTACCTTATTTGTTCAGTGCAGAAGAAATAGCCCGCCGTAGTCTGCAAAATACTGTACTTAATTATCTTGCTTGTCTGGATAAGCCTGAATGTTGGGAGCTGATTGAAAAACAATTTAAAACGGCGAACAATATGACGGATAGCAGCGCCGCTATCAGGGCTTTGGTTAATAACCCTTCAGAACAAAGTAAAGCGCTGCGGGATGAATTAATTGCAGGGTTCTATGAAACCTGGCAGCACGAAAATCTGGTAGTGGATCAGTGGTTTTCCATGCAAAGTGCTGTCAGTGCCCCTGATAACCTTGGGCAGATAGTTTCACTAATGGAACACCCGGCATTTGATATAAGAAATCCAAATAAAGTACGCAGTGTCATAGGCGCTTTTTGCCATAATAATGCTGTGGGCTTTCATCAATTGGATGGCAGTGGTTATGATTTTCTTGCAGATCAGGTAATTACTCTCAACACCCTTAATCCTCAGATAGCATCGCGCTTGCTTACGCCGTTAACACGCTGGAAGAAATTTTCTACACAGCGCCAGGAAATAATGAAGGCAGCATTGAATCGTATTAAGGAAACACCAGATCTTTCAAGGGACGTGTTTGAGGTGGTCAGTAAAAGTCTGCAATGAATCAAGAAGAAAGAAGTGCTAGTGAAGTAAGCCGCTGTTTATTCAGCAGTCTGCGCAGATGTAATAATGCAGTCACTGAACTAATCTTGATTGGACTTGAGCATCAGGTCCTTAATAATTTAGCAATAATAAAAAAATAATTATAAAACTAAAAATATATAAACTTATCTATTTTTACTTTGATTCCGGGGGAGTGCAATGAGCACAGATCCACGCCAGATTATTGAAGAGTCAGCAATGACTCGCTTGCAATATATGATTATTGCCTTGACTGTAGGTCTGAATGCGCTGGATGGTTTTGATGTACTTGCTATCAGTTTTGCAGGACCAGGAATAGCTGCAGAATGGGGCCTCGGTAATGCGGGTCTTGGTTATGTGCTTGCCATGGAATTAATTGGCATGGCAGTAGGTTCTGTCTTGCTTGGGGGCGTAGCTGACAGGATAGGTAGAAAGCCGACAATTATGGGATGTCTGTTTGCCATGGTCATCGGCATGTTTATGGTGACAACTACCAGCAACCTGGTTGAATTATCAATTTGGCGCGTTCTGACGGGGCTTGGAATTGGTGGCATGCTGGCAGCAATTAATGCCGTGGCTGCAGAGTTTTCGAATACCAGGAAAAGAGCTTTCGCCATATCAACAATGGCAATTGGTTATCCGGTAGGTGGTGTTGTTGGCGGCATGATTGTTACGCAATTAATGCAGCATTTTGACTGGCGTTCAGTTTTTTATTTTGGTACGGCCGCTACTTTGTGCTTTATTCCTTTGGTGCATTTTTTCATGCCAGAATCAGTCCATTGGCAAACTCGCAAACAGCCCGAGGGCGCTCTGGCTAAAATTAATGCGACGATGAAACGCCTCGGTCATTCGGTAATTACTGCATTGCCTCATATCGATGCATCTGAGCGCAAAAAATCTACTTCATTCCTGTTTAGTCCAACCATGATCAGAACAACGGTTTTGGTAACAGCTGCTTATTTTCTGCACGTGATTACTCTTTATTTCATTTTGAAGTGGACACCAAAATTAGTTGTGGATATGGGATTTGCGCCTTATCTTGCCGGAGAGGTACTAACCTGGGCTAGTGTTGGTGGTGCTCTGGGCTGTATTTTCTTTGGTGTGCTTACCATACGATTTGATTTGAAATCCCTGACCATTTTTACCTTTGTCATGGCCTGGGTGTTTACTGCAATTTTTGGTTATGCACCAGCAGAACTTATATCACTCAAGGTTTATGTGGCGATGGCCGGCTTTTTCACTAATGCAGGTATTGTTGGTATGTATGCAATCCTGGCTCAGGTTTTTCCAACACATGCTCGTGCATCAGGAACAGGTTTTGCAATTGGTATTGGCAGAGGCGGTTCAGTACTGTCGCCCATTATGGCCGGGTATTTATTGCAGGGGGGGCTGGATGTCCCCATGGTTGCTCTGATCATGGGCTCAGGTTCTGTCATTGCAGCGGTTCTTTTGTTGGGGCTGAAACTTGATAAAGGGAAGGCTGAAGGTGCCCAAGGTGATAAAAAGCGGGAAGTTGATGGGAGTGTTGGTAGTTCCGCTGTGAGCTGATAACTTTTAGAAAAGTGAAAAGTGAAAAGTGAAAAGATAAAAAACATAAGCAAAAAAAAACCGCTGAATTCAGCGGTTTTTTTATTCTCGAGCAATCAGTCTAGGAAGTTTGAACTTCCTGGATATTTTGCAGAGGAATGTTTTTAGCATTCTCTGCACCTTTCATATATTGCTCTATTTCATTGAAATTCATGTAGCGATATATTTCTCCTGCCATGGTATTCAGACTATTCATATAGGTCATATACTCTTCCATGTTCGGGATCTTGCCCAATGCTGAACACACGGCGGCTAATTCAGCTGAGCCGAGATAAACATTGGCACCATCACCAAGACGGTTTGGAAAGTTCCGGGTTGACGTTGAGATGACGGTAGATTTTGCTTCAACGCGTGCCTGATTACCCATGCACAAAGAGCACCCGGGCATTTCCGTCCTGGCACCAGCTTTGCCGAATATTGAGTAATAGCCTTCCTGGGTAAGTTGATGCTCGTCCATTTTAGTGGGTGGGGCAATCCACAAACGTGTTGGCAGTGAACCTTGTACTTGTTCGAGGACTTTTCCGGCAGCCCTGAAATTGCCGATATTGAGCATGCATGAGCCAATAAAGACTTCATCTATTTTAGTGCCGGCGACATCTGATAAAGTCTTAACATCATCCGGATCATTGGGACATGCGAGAAGTGGTTCGGTTATTTCATTGAGGTCTATTTCAATGATTTCTTTATATTCGGCATCTGTATCTGCTGTCAGAAGTTCAGGGTTCGCCAGCCATTCTTCCATGGCAACTGCTCGACGCTCCAGTGTACGAGGATCGCCGTAACCCTGCGAAATCATCCAGCGCAGCAGGGTAATATTAGATTTAAAATATTCAATGATGGGTTCTTTGCCAAGTTTAACTGTACACCCCGCGGCAGAACGTTCTGCAGAGGCGTCTGATAATTCAAAGGCCTGTTCAATTTTGAGATCAGGCAAACCCTCAATTTCCAAAATTCGTCCGGAATAAATATTCTTTTTGCCTTTTTTCTCGACAGTCAACAAACCCTTCTGGATTGCTGCATAGGGAATAGCGTTGACCAGATCGCGCAAGGTAATGCCAGGCTGCATTTCACCTTTAAAGCGAACCAGGACTGATTCAGGCATGTCCAGTGGCATTACACCGGTAGCCGCAGCAAAAGCGACTAGTCCGGAACCTGCCGGGAATGAAATGCCGATGGGGAAACGGGTATGAGAATCACCACCGGTACCGACTGTATCTGGCAGCAGCATGCGGTTGAGCCAGGAATGAATAATGCCGTCGCCAGGTCGCAAGGAAACACCGCCACGGGTTTGTATGAAATCAGGCAAAGAATGCTGAGTGTCGATATCTACTGGTTTGGGATATGCGGCGGTATGACAAAAAGATTGCATGACCAGATCCGCAGTAAAGCCCAGACAAGCGAGATCTTTCAGTTCATCACGGGTCATCGGGCCAGTGGTATCCTGAGAGCCAACCGTGGTCATTCGTGGTTCGCAGTAAGTTCCAGGGCGTATGCCTTCTACACCACAGGCTTTGCCGACCATTTTCTGTGCCAGGGTAAAGCCTTTATCACTTTCAATAGGCGCTTTGGGACGCCTGAAATTTTCAAAGGGTCCAAGACCCATTTTTTCCCGGGCCCGTTCCGTCAAACCACGGCCAATAATCATCGGAATACGGCCACCAGCTTGTACCTCGTCCAGCAGCATGTCTGTTTTAAAGGAAAATGAAGTAATTAGCTCATCGCTGTCATGGCGGGTAATTTTTCCCTCGTAGGGATAAATATCAATAACATCACCCATCTCCATATTGCTGACATCACATTCAATGGGCAGAGCGCCGGCGTCTTCCATAGTGTTGAAAAATATCGGTGCTATTTGGCCACCTATGCAAATGCCGCCACCACGCTTGTTGGGTATATGGGGTATATCATGACCCATGTGCCATACCACGGAGTTTGTTGCAGATTTGCGTGAAGAGCCGGTGCCTACAACGTCGCCGACCAGGCACACGGGATGGCCTTTCTTCTTCAGTTCTTCGATCTGCTCTACAGCATTTATAATACCTTCCCGAGGCATAATGTACATGGCCTTGGCATGTAAGGGGATATCAGGTCTAGACCAGGCATCCGGGGCAGGAGAGAGATCGTCGGTATTGGTCTCGCCAGGCACCTTGAAAACAGTTGTGGTAATTTTTTCTGCCAGAACAGGTTTTGAAGTAAACCATTGAGCTTCAGCCCAGGCCTGCATGGTTGTTTTGGCATTGACGTTACCGGCATCAGCTTTTTCAGCGACATCATGAAAGGCATCAAACATTAACAAGGTATGGCTAAGCTGAGCAGCTGCTTCCTGGCCAAGCTCATCATCGTCAAGCAATTCAACCAAGGTGGTAATGTTATAGCCTCCCAGCATGGTGCCGAGTAACTTTACTGCATCAATTTTAGGAATTAACGGGGAGCTGACTTCTCCCTTGGCAAGGGCTGAGAGAAAGCCGGCTTTTACGTAAGCGGCTTCATCAACACCTGCAGGGACACGATTGCTTATCAGGTCGAGGAGAAAGTCTTCTTCACCTTTCGGGGGATTTTTTAGTAACTCCAGTAATTCCGCAGTTTGTGCAGTATCCAGAGGTTTAGGAACTATGCCCAATTCGGCCCTTTCTGTTACATGTTGGCGATAAGCTTCAAGCACTTCTGATTCCTCGTGAATTTTTGGCTAAGGAGAAGCCCCCAGAGCAGGTCTGAAGGCATATAAAGAGGGCACTAATTTTACTCGAAACAGGCTATAAAGACTAGGTCGCAACTGCGTGTAGCGTTACAATTCTTTTTAATGAATCATGTGAAAACCCCCTGCATTGGCATCTGTTCCACGACCTCCTTCGGCGACAGGATCTGTCGTGGCTGCAAACGCTTCGGTTTTGAGGTTATAAACTGGAATCAGTACAGCGAAGATGAGAAGCGTGCGGTACTTAGTCGAATTGACCAGCTTACCAGCCAGATCATGGCCGCCCGAGTGCGGATAGTTTCAGTGGAAAAGTTGCAACAGGCACTAGATGATTATCGTTTTTTTTACGACGCCAGTCTTTCGCCCTATTGTTGGTTGCATAATTTGATGCAAAAACGTCTTCATCGTATCAATAGTCTGGAAGATCTGGGGGCCCAATTGCAACCACAATATGCGGGTGTGGAGCTGCCGGAATTAATACAAGAAATAAATGAAGAACTCTTTGTTTTGAGTGAAGCGCATTTTGAGCGCTATTTTGAAAACTCTCCCTACCGAAAAGGATCCTCACGCTGATCATGAAAAACAAAATATTTCCGGGATTATTAACAGTATTTGTCTGTCTGGGGGTTAATGCGCAAGAGCCGCCAATTTACTCAGTAGATACGTCATGGCCGCAAGCCTTGCCAGGTGACCTGATTCTTGGACAGGTTTCCGGTATTGCTGTGTCTGACGATGACACTATCTGGGTTTTACACAGACCAAAAACTCTGAGTACTGATGACCTCGCCAGAGTCCAGAATCCGCCGGCTGCACTGTGTTGTAAACCAGCGCCAGCGGTGTTGCAGTTTGACCAGCAGGGGGCGTTGATACAGGCATGGGGAGGACCTGAATGGGATCAGGCAACACAACAATGGCAACAACCGCTTGTAGACTGGCCTGCCAATGAACACGGTATATTTGTAGACAGCGCTGGCTTTGTCTGGATTGGTGGCAATCAGGATATTGGCGGGAAACACATTGTCGTCAAATTTACACCAGAAGGACGTCATGTTTTGACTTTAGGCGTTCCCGGTGAAACCGGAGGTAGTAATGATACTGCACGGTTGGGGCGACCTGCCGACATAGCAGTGGATACTGAGACACAGGAAGTCTACATCGCTGATGGCTACCTGAACCGCCGCGTTATTGTTTTTGACAGCGAGACGGGGCAGTTCAAGAGACACTGGGGTGCCTATGGTAATACACCGGATGATTCACCCTTGCCGCCATACAACAATGAATCTGGCTACTCACTGCCAGAGCAGTTTTTGGGGCCGGTGCATGCTGTGGTGCTGGGTCCTGATGAGCTGGTGTATGTGGCAGACAGAACGGCAAACCGGATCCAGA
>JABIPQ010000067.1 GCA_018698975.1 Gammaproteobacteria bacterium | reverse complement strand
TGGATCAGGCAGAAATCACCATTCGTATTATTCTTGGGCGAGGTGAAAAAACTGAAACTGTCTGGACCAGTGATTTAAGCCATGACTACGTCACTATCAATGCCGAATACCGGACCTGAAGTAAACCAAAACGAAATGGCTAACGACAAAACCAACAGTGTTGTTCATGTGGCGGTTGGTGTTGTGGTAAATCGGGAAAGGCAAATTCTCATCGCACGTCGACATGAAACCCAGCATCAGGGCGGATTATGGGAGTTTCCCGGTGGCAAGGTCGGTTTCGGTGAAACAGTACAGCAAGCGCTGAAACGTGAATTGCAGGAAGAAGTTAATATCAGCATCAGGGAATGTGCCGGGTTACTTAAAATATCCCATGATTACGGGGATAAACAGGTGTTATTGGATGTTTGTTATGTGAATGTTTTTTCCGGTACGGCTATCGGAAGAGAAGGTCAGCCGGTCAAATGGATAGACGTTAATGATCTGGACAAACATGAATTCCCCGCAGCAAATCAGGCAATATTAAGCGCCGTTAAAACTCTCCTTCAGTAGGGTTCCTGAATTCAAGATCATCCAGATTGAAATCCTCCGGTCCCCCTTTGACAGGGATAACATGACGCTCATTGGCCCACTCACCAAAATCTATAAGCTGACACTTTTTCGAACAAAAGGGACGGAAAATGCTTTCTTCCTGCCATTTAACAATTTTCTGGCAGGTTGGGCAGTTTACAGTTTTAACGCCGGTTTGATTATTGTCAGTCATAATTGGCTATCTTTGTTTATTCGTTAGCTTCTATTGTATGGCTAAAAAGCCTGTTACATCTTGTCGCATTTCGTAAAGTACAGCGAGTTTCGATGCGCGTGTACCACTTCGAATATTATTATAGGATTTAATCCTGTCAATTCCCAAATCAATGGTAGTCAATGCTTCTTGATAACGACCGCTGTTTATTAATTGCAGGCTTAAGTTTAAGAGTGCGCCTGGATCCCCGCTATTGTTATAAGACGCTTGAAGTAAAGCGATGCCCTGTTCAGTTTCCGAGTTGTAAAATTTCAATCTGGCCAATTCAAATTCGTACAGGCCACGGAACAGATTATTTGAGTTGGTCATAATACTGGAAATGATGGTGGAGAGAAGTTCCGAAGTATATATATTACAGGTGTTCGTAGTGGTTAAAGTCACCAGTTGCTGTAAAGGTGATAACAAATCACGATTTTCATTACTAATCAGTGCAAGAGACTGAACAATAGTTTCATCATCAGGTCGTGGTATGAAAGAAGAAGAACAACTCAGGACCATTCGATTGAGTAACAGCCGGTAATTGGATTTATCACGGTTAAATGCCTGTTCATAAAGCAGTGCTGCCTGCAGCTGGCCATCAAGGTCTCTTTGAGCAAGATTCATGGCATAAAATTCGGCATTACGAGAAGTGTCAGGGTCTGCGACATACCAGCTTTCAGATAGCCTTAGAGGATCATGCCATAAACTACTAATACTATAAGTCTGGAATATCAATAATAGGGAATAAAGCAGGCAGATTGTCATTTTTAGTTGTGAAGATAATAACTGTCGCGGCACAAGAACAAACAGGCAATAGAGAGCTGCAAAAATAAAGCCCAGAAATGCCAGGTAATTACGATGGTTGAAGAATAGTTCCAGCGCCAAAACACTGGATTCAATAATATGACCTGCGAAAAATCATAATAAAGCGAAAAGAAAGATGCGCTGTTTGCAGATTCCTGAGGCGGAAACCAGGAACAGAGTCGGCCAGGCGAATGTTGAAACCAGCGTTGAAATCGGACTAAGAAAACCCGTGGAAACATTAATGTCATGAAAAAGACTGGTACCTGATGTTGAGGGAATTACGATGATGGCGATGTACTGCCAACAAATCCTGCTTTGCGACATCAGCCGGTCCAGCATGGAATAGTCATAGTAGGTAACGAAATCCGCCTGCAGTTTAGACATAAAAATCAGCGGTAGAAGCAGTATCAGTAGGACAGGAAACCAAAGCACCACATAGCGCCAAACCTTGAATTTACGCTGGTCAGGCAAGTGAACTTTTTTTTTACAAGGTATATTCCAGGGCCAACAGATAGAAAAAGAGAGAAGGGGCATTTTCCTTACTCAATAATGCCAGTAGGCCGCTACTGCCAATGACGATTGTCATTAAGGCGAGTTGCTTGTTCTGATTTTTTTCAGTTAAGGAGAGTCTGATATGCAGGTACATGAATACTCCTAGCAATATGAAAAATTCGAAAGCAGAGCCATACGTTGGACCGTATACAGTATTACGGTTGAATGGACAGGATGAAGCGCCCAGATCAGGCTGGTGAATAGCGCAATTTTCCAGGCATCAGATTCCTCAAGCTTCATGACTTTGGTCAGCTGCAAGCAGATCAGGTAAACCAGTGAGGCATCGAGGCCATGAATGATCAGATTAACCGATTTAAAAGCGGCAGGGCTATACGGCCAGGAATCTGCCTGAAGTGCGAAACTGAATAGTGAAACCGGCCGGCCAGTGGGGCCGGCATTGCCGCCAAGAACGAATTCCCAAAATCCGGGTGAGAATACTGATTCTCCCCGTATATGGGCCAATGCATCAAGATTCTGAGAGTCGTCGAATAGAAAAGGACTATGAACTGCTCTGGCAAAAAAGAACATTGCTGAAAGGGTTATACCATTACCAATTGAACGACTAGAGAAAAAACTTTATGACAGAGTTAACAGTATATCATGTTAATAGAAGTATTAATTGAGATGGCATAATCATGCAATGGTTTCCAATGTTATGAAGCAGACATGGTTAGTTTCAGGTAGTAACGGTGTAACTGTTTTACCTGGTGCTGAAGGTTCTTTTCTGAGGCATCTGCTTGATCTCTGTTATCTATAATGTCATCCGCAAAGCTTAGCCGCTGCTGTTGAGAAGCCTGACTTGAAATAATCTGCCTGATCAGTTCTTCAGAACTGCCATCGCGTTGTATGATTCTCTTGATCTGAATTTCTTCAGGTACATCAATCACCAGTATCCTGTCTATAAAATTATAGTGTCCAGATTTTCGTTGCTCGACAAGTAATGGAACTACCAAAATTATATATGCTCCTGTACTTTGAGTTATTCTATACTGAATCTCGTCTTTTATAGCCGGATGGAGGAGTGCTTCGAGCCATTTTTTTTCCTGCGGTCTTGAAAAAATAATCTCACGTAAAGCAGTTCTGTCAAGATCGCCTGAGGGGCGTAAAATTTTTTTACCGAAATGTGCGACGATTTTCTCAAACATGGGAGAGTCTTTCTCAACCAGTTGGCGGGAGATTTCATCTGCGTCAATGATATCAGCGCCAAGTTGGGCAAACATGGTGCTAATGGTGGATTTGCCGCTACCAATACCGCCAGTCAGTCCGATTATATAGGTCTTTTGCTGGCTATTATTTTGCATTAAGCTTTCCCGTAAACTGCATTTACCGTCTTTTTTAATTATTGCGACACTAAATTTAAGAATCTAAAGTATCAGACTGTAATAAAACGCTGTGAGCTCATCACCCCATAACAATGCCAGAAAACCTGCACTTGCCAGATAAGGTCCAAAGGGGATCGGTATATTCTTGTCCCTGCCTTTGAAGACAATAAGACCGAGGCCAACGACAGCACCGACACATGACGACAGCAGTATGATTACCGGGAGTGACTGCCAGCCCATCCAGGCACCTAGCGCCGCAAGTAATTTAAAATCTCCATAACCCATTCCTTCCTTGCCAGTCGCCAGTTTAAATAGCCAGTAAACCCCCCACAGTATGGCGTAGCCGACAATGGCGCCCCAGACGGCCTCTTCCAGGAACGTAATCATGCTCATGCTGTTAATGACAAGGCCGAGCCATAATAATGGCAAAGTAATGTCGTCCGGGAGCAGTTGATGATCGAAATCTATCATTGTCAGCACAATAAGGCTCCATGAGAAAAAAAGGGCAGCAAGGGTGAGCCAGCTAAAACCAAACTGGAAAACAACTAGCGCGGTAATTATGCCTGTGCATGCTTCCATGATGGGATAGCGAGCAGAGATACTGCCTTGGCAGTAACGACACTTTCCATTCAGAAAAAGCCATGAAAACAGCGGAATATTCTGCAGTGCAGAAATTTCATGCTTACATTTTGGACAATGGGAGTTGGGCACAGCCAGGTTAAAAGAAGTGGTGATTTCTGAGCGTTTAGAAGGGTTTTTTATCTCGAATAATTGGTAACACTGCTTTGTCCACTCAGCCTGCATCATCTGTGGTAGCCGATAAATTACAACGTTCAGGAAACTGCCTACTAGCAAGCCAAAGACGAGGGAAATTACTACCAAAAGCATTGGGTTGGCAAAAAAAAAGTTTGTCAATGTCATTAGCTAATTATGATTTTGTTAATCAATAAGGCTGAATAATAATATGCAGCACTGATCTCAATGATTAGCATATTTAGCTTCCATTACTTTAACTTTGAATATACTCCGGAACATTATCATGTGTACCCCTCGTAATGCCGCCATATTATCGTTGGTTTTGCCGATTTTCTATTCAATAAATGTATTATATTAATAAACTAAGATTTTCAGTCTGCTCAAAATTTCCAACAAACTTAAGCATATTATATGGTCTTGTTGATTGGCTTTTTAGCATGACTGCCCCAGTAAAGAATAAACTACCCTTAAATTTCTTATGCTTTTTACCACCTCTAAATGTAGTCATAAGTTATCAAGTTATAGAGTGGTTTTTGCTGGGCTTACTATATTAGTTTTTCTCTTACTGCCATCTTAGGTGTTTGATTAAAGCTAGCATAACTAAATTTGGATAGTTATGGCGACTAATTATGTTAATATATTTCAAGTATTAATATAACCGCTGTATTAAATTCAATATCTGACGTAGTTACAATATGATAATAAAAGCGTCAAAAAACGTAATCAAAGAATTGTATTTCTCTTGGAGATTAAAATGAAAAATAAAAAGCAAGGAGGATTTAGCCTTATCGAATTAATGATTGTAATCGCAATCATTGGTATTCTTGGGGCAATTGCTCTCCCTAAGTATCAGAAATATATGAGCAGCTTAGAAAGTGACGGTTGGACCGACATGTCTGCCAGCTTTGCTTCATGGGACAGGGTAGGGGATGCCAACTGGCGTATCGAAAATGGTGAATTTATTGCTGACTCGTCTTCCGGCGTCAGTCACCTTGTCACCAAAGAAAGCTTTTCCGACTTTCAGATACAACTGGAATTCTGGAACCATGAAGGCGCCAATAGCGGGGTATTCATGCGTATTTCGGATCCTGCCAATATCACTGACAGAAACGCCTATGAAGCCAATATTTATGATGACCGGCCCGATCAGAGTGGTCGTACCGGGGGTATTCCGAATTTTCTGCCGCCTACTCGGGTGATCGATACCTGGGATCAGTGGAACACCTATGACATCACTATGGAGGGCAATCATATTGTGGTGAAATTAAATGGTGTAACGACCATTGACAGCACTGACGATAACTTCTCCAGCGGCCCCTTTTCCTTGCAGTATGGTGCCGGAACTATCAAGTTTCGCAATGTTAAAGTAAGGCGCTTATAAAATTTAAGTTTTTGTACACATAAAAAAAGGCCGTAATAGCGGCCTTTTTTATTGCCTGCAAATCAGCACGCTCAGCAATGGAATTGAGCGACGTTAATCAAACAACATACTAAAGTCAGTAGCTTGAATATGCTTGGTGATACTTCCTATGGAAATATAATCCACACCGGTTTCAGCAACGGCAATAACGGAATCAATATCATACCCCCCTGAGGCCTCCAGTTTGGCTCTACCTTCATTGATGGCAACAGCCTCTTGCAGCATTGGCAGGGTAAAATTATCCAGCATTACGATGTCCGCCTGTGCAGCCAGCGCTTCGTTTAACTGCTCAATCGTTTCCACTTCAACTTCAACTGGCTTGCCCTGATGTCGTTGTCGGGCGGTAGCAATGGTATTGGCTATGCTGCCGCAGGCATTGATGTGATTTTCCTTGATCAGGTATGCGTCATAGAGCCCAATCCGGTGATTAAAGCAGCCACCTGTGGTCACAGCATATTTTTGCGCAAGCCTGAGGCCCGGGATGGTTTTACGCGTATCAAGTATTTTTACCTGGGTATGCTTTACCCGCTCGGCAATTTTTTGTGCACTGCTGGCGACACTGGAGAGCGTCTGTAGAAAGTTCAATACTGAGCGTTCTGCGGTTAGCAAGGATCTGGCATTGCCATGTGCCGTCAGGATGACATCGTTGTTATTGATGCTATCGCCATCATGTTTAAGCCACTGTAGCGTTACGCCTGGATCAATCTGTCGAAAAACTTCAATGGCCCATGGCGTTCCACAAAGAATGCCCTGATCTCGTGAAAGAATTCGCGCAGTAGCAGTTTTCTCTGCAGGAATGAGCTCTGCGGTAATGTCGCCGCTGCCGATATCTTCAGCGAGGGCGACACGGACAGTTTCTGACAGGCCTTCAAGTAATTGCGTGGTCATGGAGTCAAAAAAACCTTCTGCTAAAAGGAAAGGACATTGATTTTATTGTTTTGGAATTAATTATTATCGTGTCTAAGTGTAAGACGGGAACCCTGCTGATTAAATTCAACCTGACCCAGCGCACTCATGCCCAATAATACCATGCTTTCATGCATGGCCGGATTGATACTGGCACGTACATTAAACAGGGTTATATCTCCCAGGCGCAGTTCGTCAATAACCGTACTATAAATTGAGACCAGGCCATTCGCAGTCATTGCCTGACCCTGAAAGCCGTATTGAAGGCCGCTGGCCTGGGCAAGCTCCGATGGAATTACCACGTCAGTCGCTCCGGTATCCAGAATAAATTCCGTAGGCACATTATTAATGAATCCGTTCAGCACATACTGACCCTGACGATTACTTTGCAGGACCAGTTCTGTTTCTCCAAAGGCATTGGTTATCGAATCTGGATTCGAATTGGGATTGCGTGCGTTCTCAAGGAAGCCATCAAATAAGGTGGTTAATAAAATCAGGGCAAGAATGCAGCTGGCGACTATCATGCCCTGGCCCATACGCTTGCTGGTTTTTTCTGGATCGTTTGAATTCATATGCTTGCCAATAAATACATTAGTGCCGAAGAGCAGGCGCTGTGTTCTTCGCGGTTGAAACCGCTCCTACGAATGATAGCGATACTATGTAGGAGGGACTTCAGTCCCGAAAGTTCTGTCCCGAAACAAAGATGCACTGTTGTTAGCGCTCTAATCCGCTCTTATATAGAGGTATTAAAGCATTGTCTCAGACTAATTATAATCGATATGGTGATTTAGATTATAAGAAGCTAACATCAAATTATGGAAATTAAAGATCACAAGCTTGTTTCAGCCCGGCAATTAAATTCACCTAACTTTGGTGTCAGGCCAGATGGTGAAGAAATCAGTCTTCTTGTTATTCATAATATCAGTTTGCCACCGGGTGAATATGGAGGCTCTTATATAGATGATTTGTTCTGTAACACTCTCGATTGCACTGCTCATCCCTATTTTGCTGACTTAAAAGAATTGCGTGTGTCGTCCCATCTTCTAATTAACAGGGAAGGTGAAGTCACCCAATATGTCCCATTTAATCTTAAAGCCCATCATGCCGGTGAATCCTGTTTTGAGGGCCGCCACCAGTGTAATGAATTCTCTATTGGTATAGAGCTGGAAGGCTGTGATGAGGAGGCGTTTACAACAGTTCAGTACGAAGCTTTATCCAGGATCACCAGGTTGTTGTTAAAAACCTACCCCGGGATCAAGACTGATCGAATTACCGGACATTCAGATATAGCGCCAAATAGAAAAACTGACCCTGGTCCATGTTTTGACTGGCAGCATTTTCGACATTTGTTGTCGGCCTAAACCAAACAAATTTTTTTCACTACATACTGAATTCTGCGTAATTACGCGGGTTTTTGAGTGCTGGAGTGATGAAGAATAATATTTATGTAGTTTTACTACAAAATCAACAAGTTAAGTTGGAAAATTCCTGTATTTTCAAGTAATATTGCCCGCCAATGTAGATTTACTACAGATAATATCGATCTCTGCTGCACCCGTGCGATCCACGGATAAAATGAATTACGCAGAGCTGGATATCGCCTTCTAAAGGCGGAAACCGCGACGAAACAAAAAATTGACGTCGGGAAATTAAACTAATAACAAGCAGACTGGCATCAACCAGAATGCACCATCAGGACTTTCAGAGCAGTACTATGGCCGAAAAATATACCGATATCGACCCTATAGAAACCCAGGAATGGCAGGATTCTATCTCCTCAGTAATCAAGAATCAGGGCATGGACCGTGCTCAATTCCTGCTTAAAAGCCTGATCAATAAATCGACGGAATCAGGACAGCAGCTTCCTGTTGACTCCTTAACCACGCCCTACAGAAATACCATACCGCTCGAAGAAGAGCCGCCGATGCCCGGTGATATGTATATGGAGCGTAATATCCGCGGACTGATTCGCTGGAATGCGCTGGCGATGGTAATGCGTGCCGGTAAACTGGGTTATGACCTGGGTGGTCATATCTCAACATTTTCTTCGGCGGCAACACTCTATGATGTCGGTTTTAATCATTTTTTCCGTGGCGATTCCGAAGGCCGGCTGGGTGATATTGTGCTTTTTCAGGGTCATGCCTCGCCAGGAATTTATTCGCGTTCCTTTATCGAGGGGCGTCTGAGTGAAGAGCAACTGGATAATTTTCGCCAGGAAGTAGATGGCAATGGCCTTTCCTCTTATCCCCATCCGAAACTGATGCCGGACTATTGGCAGTTTCCAACTGTCTCTATGGGACTGGGTCCCTTGCAAGCAATTTATCATGCGCATGTGATGAAATATCTCGATAACAGAGAACTGGTAGAACAAGGAGACCGGCAGATCTGGGCATTCCTTGGTGACGGCGAATGTGATGAGCCGGAATCCCTGGGGGCCATTTCTCTGGCAGGGCGTGAAAATTTGGGAAACCTGAATTTTGTTATTAACTGCAATCTGCAGCGTCTGGATGGGCCGGTGCGTGGCAACGGAAAAATCATTCAGGAGCTGGAAGGTATTTTCCGCGGTGCAGGCTGGAATGTTATTAAAGTGGTCTGGGGGAGACACTGGGACAACCTGTTGGCTAAAGACCATGACGGTATTTTACAGGCGCGCATGGATGAAGTGGTTGATGGTGAATTTCAGGCCTTCAGTGTTGCGGATGCGACATATGTGCGTGAACATTTCTTTGGCAAGAGTCCTGAACTGCTGAAGATGGTTGAGCATATGTCCGATGAAGAACTGATGCAGCTTAATCGCGGTGGCCATGACCCTTTCAAAGTCTATGCGGCTTATAAACAGGCAGTGGAATGTACCGACAGACCAACAGTGATTCTGGCCAAAACCATCAAGGGCTATGCCTTTGGTTCTGCTCAGGGTGCCAATGCCACGCATTCAGCGAAAAAACTGAGTCTGGAAGAGCTGGAATTATTCCGTGACCGTTTTGGTATACCGATTCCAGACGATAAGCTGGAGTCAGTCCCTTATTACCGCCCGGCTGAAGATAGTCCTGAAATGGAATACATGAATCGCATGCGCGGCAGGCTCGGTGGCACCTTGCCAAGCCGCAAGGCACAGTCTGAAAAGCTTAATGTGCCTTCACTGGATTCTTTTACTGCTCAGCTAAAAAGTACCGGGGATCGCGAAATCTCCACCACCATGGCTTTCGTCAGAATGCTCTCCACATTGGTTAAAGACAAGGAAATCGGTAAGCGCATCGTGCCTATTGTTCCTGATGAAGCGCGCACCTTTGGAATGGAGGGCTTGTTCCGCCAGATTGGCATCTATTCCGCCAAGGGGCAGCTTTATGATCCCGTGGACTCCTCGCAGGTCATGTACTACAAGGAAGAAAAAAATGGTCAGCTTCTGGAAGAGGGCATTAATGAAGCCGGCTCAATGAGTTCCTGGTTGTCAGCAGCAACGTCCTATAGCGTGCATCACTATCCGCTGATTCCCTTTTATATTTATTATTCAATGTTTGGTTTTCAGCGTGTTGGGGATTTGTGTTGGGCGGCAGGTGATTTGCAGGCCCGCGGATTTCTGATAGGGGCTACAGCAGGCCGCACAACCCTGAACGGGGAAGGACTGCAGCATCAGGACGGGCATAGTCTGCTGTTGTCATATACCATTCCAAACTGCGTTTCATACGATCCAACTTACTCTTATGAAATGGCTGTAATCATTCAGGATGGTATGCGCCGGATGTACGAGAATGATGAATCCGTCTTTTATTACATCACGTCGATGAATGAAAATTATACCCATCCTGAAATGCCCAAGGGAGCTGAGGAAGGCATACTCAAAGGTATGTATCTTCTGGAAGATGGCGATAGTAAAGAATATAAAGTGGCAGCAGCCAAAGGTAAAAAAGCCAATCGTGTGCGCTTGCTTGGCAGCGGCACCATCCTCAGAGAAGTGAGAAAAGCGGCTGAAATCCTGCGCAAGGATTACAAAGTGGCAGTTGATGTCTGGAGTGCAACGAGCATCAATGAACTTTCAAGAGATGGTCTGGCTGTGGATCGCTGGAATATGCTGCATCCGGAAGAAAAGCCGCAGGTATCCTATGTGGAAGAATGTCTGTCCAGGCAAGAGGGTCCGGTTATTGCTGCAACAGATTATATGAAACTGTATGCGGACCAGATTCGCGCCTTTGTTCCTGCGCCTTATAAAGTGCTGGGTACTGATGGCTTTGGTCGCAGTGACAGCCGGGAAAAACTGCGTCACTTTTTTGAAGTGAATAGCAGTTTTGTTGTCGTGGCAGCGCTGGGTGAACTGGCAAAACAGGGTCAAATCGATGTCAAGGTAGTTAGCGAGGCGATCAAAAAATATAAGCTGGATCCGGAAAAAATTAATCCATTATTGGCTTAATAAAAAAACAGATAAAGAATAAAGGATAAAAGATAAAGGTCAGTTTTGGCTCATACCAAATCTATACCACCTTTATCCTTTATCCCGGTAGGCGATACCGGCAGTAGAGCTTGAATAAAAAGTTCTACTTGTAGCAGAAAAATACCAGGAGTAGGCGAAGTGGCAGTTGAAAAAATTCAGGTTCCGGACATCGGCGAAGATCATGAAGTCGAGGTCATTGAAATCCTGGTGTCACCAGGAGATGAGGTCAGTGAAAATGACTCTCTGCTTGTGCTGGAGAGTGACAAAGCTGCGATGGAAATTCCTTCTCCCAAAAGCGGAGTGATCAAGGAAGTTCTGGTAAAAGTGGGTGACCAGGTAAGCCAGGGTGCAGATATTGTCAGCATTGAAAGTACGGCGAGTACTGAAAGTAAGCCTTCAGCAGCTGCAGAAGAAAAGGTTGAAAAGGTTAAAGAAGAGCCCAAGGCAGTAAAAGAAGACCCCGTGAAAACACCAGTGAAAGAAGAAATTACAAAGACTACAACAGCACCTGCAAGCACTCCTGTAGTGAGTTCTATCCAGGAAGTTCATGTTCCTGACCTTGGTGGTGACAGTGATGTTGAAGTGATTGAAATTCTGGTTGCTGTGGGTGATGAAATCAACAAGGAAGATGGTCTGGTCACCCTGGAATCAGACAAGGCGGCAATGGATGTACCTTCTCCTGCAGCGGGCAAAGTTACCGCGATTAAATTGAAAGTGGGTGACAAGGTCAATGAAGGTTCATTGATTCTTGAGCTTGAAACTGCCGCAGAAGCTTCAGCTGCTCCAGCGCCAGCTAAGGAAGAAAAACCCGAAGCTGTCAGCGCATCCAAGGTAGCTGCAGCTAAACCTGCACCAGCTCCGGTGACCGGAAAAACACAGCTCTCAGAGGTCAAGGTTCCAGATCTGGGTGGTGACAGTGATGTTGAAGTCATCGAAATCCTGGTTGCTGTGGGCGATGCCATCAAGAAGGAAGATGGTCTGGTCACCCTCGAGTCAGATAAGGCGGCGATGGATGTGCCTTCGCCAGCTAGCGGGACTGTAAAGTCGATCACAGTCAAAATCGGCGACAAGGTCAGTGAAGGTTCTGTGATCCTCGAATTAGAGGCTGAAGGAGAAGTCGCTGAGGCGGCTCCTCAACAAGCGCCGGCAGCACAAGCGCCTGCGGCGGTATCCGAGCCTGTAACTGAAAAAGCTACTCCTCAAGCTGGCGCCGGGCTTGCCTCAGGACAGACAAAAGGCGCAACAACAGAAGTTTATGCCGGTCCCGCAGTGCGTAAATTGGCACGGGAGCTGGGGGTAGAGTTATCCCAGGTATCGGGCAGTGGCGCAAAAGGCAGGATTGTTAAGGAAGATGTTCAGGACTTTGTAAAATCCAGAATGCAGGGTGCGTCTTCAGTATTGGCACCTGCAGCTGGTGCAGGCTTGCCTGTGATAGACGATATTGATTTCAGTAAGTTTGGCGACATTGAAGAAGTTGAGCTGAGTAAAATGCATCGCGTGACAGCGCAAAACATGACGAGTAACTGGCTAAACGTACCGCATGTCACACAATTTGATGAAGCTGACATTACCGATCTTGAAGATTTTCGTCAGGAGCAGAAAGCGCTGGCTGAAAAGAAAGGTATCAAGCTCACACCATTGCCCTTTATTGTAAAAGCTTGTGCCCGGGCACTGATTGAACATCCTCAATTTAATGTCTCACTTCATTCGTCAGGGACTAAACTGATTCAGAAAAAATATGTCCATATAGGTGTCGCTGTTGCAACACCCGCTGGACTTATGGTGCCGGTAATCAAAAATGCGGACAGCAAATCTATATGGCAGATAGCTGCTGAAATTGCCGAGCTTGGAGAAAAAGCGAAGAGCCGAAAACTTACCAAGGATGATATGCAGGGAGCCTGTTTCACTATTTCCAGTCTGGGTAATCTCGGTGGCAGTGGCTTTACGCCTATCGTGAATGCTCCGGAAGTGGCTATCCTGGGTGTTTCCAGAACCACAGTAAAACCTGTATATATAGACGGGGAGTTTGTGCCACGTAAAATGCTGCCTTATTCCTTGTCCTATGACCATCGCGCAGTAAATGGTGTTGATGGCGGCTTGTTCTGTACTTACCTAGGAACATTGCTGGATGATATTAGACTTCTGGCTTTATAAAAACGGATAAAGGATAAAGGCAAGAGGTCCAGGTAAATCAGATAAGTTACCTATGATCCCGCACTTGTAATAGAACGAAGGCGCCGCAGGCGCAATGTCGCATGTGCGGCATTGCACGGGATAGACTCTGGTTTAGCATGATTGCCGATGCCAAGGAGATTTCTCGGTGTAATTTTTGTTAGGCTATCCAAAACAGCTATACAGTCTGTCCCTGCTAAGAGCTTAAATTCGCTGATAAACTGTATGATTACAGGAACTAACCATGCCAACATTTGATATCGTCTCTGAAGTGGATATCCATGAAATGAGAAATGCTGTTGATCAGGCTGCCAAGGAAATTGGTAACCGCTTTGACTTCAAAGGCGTAGATGCTTCTTTTGAATTAAAAGACAGTGAAATAATTGTTACAGCAGAAGTCGATTTTCAGATTCAGCAAATGATGGATGTACTGCGAAACAAAATGGTCAAACGTGGTATTGATATCGCTTGTTTACAATCTGCAGATGTGAAAACAATAGGCCAGAAGGCGGTCATGAACGCCATTATCCAACAGGGCATTGAATCTGAAACAGCACGAAAGATTGTCAAAAAAGTGAAAGACCAGAAGATGAAAGTCCAGGTGGCGATTCAGGGCGAAAAGTTGCGTGTAACAGGCAAGAAAAGGGATGATTTACAGGGTGTGATGGCACTACTCAAGGATGAAAAATATGGATTACCACTTCAGTTTAATAATTTCAGGGATTAATCGGGCATCAAGCCCCAGCTTCCCTGGCGCTGTCTAAAACTCTTAATCCCCAATAAATACTTGAGTCTTCCCCTGTTTTACGATTCGCTTTACCGATAATTACCTGTGATACTCTTCGTTTTTCGAAAAATAACTGAACATTGTAAAGAATTAGAATGAATACAAGCAGAAAAACATCAATTCTTCTCGCTACCGGAGTTGCAGTAATTGTTGCGCTGTGGATGCTGTCTGGTCTTGGCAGTAGTCCGGTCGACTTCAGTACAGATACAGGTAATACCGACAGGAACGGTGCTCCCATGCGAGTGCGTGTAGAGCAGATCAGAGCCGAAGAAGTGGTTCGTGAAGTTGTGGTAAGCGCGCGTACAGAGCCCAATCGTGCAGTGCGATTGAGGGCAGAAACTGATGGCGCAGTTATTACACTGGGTGCCGACAGAGGAAGCCGTGTTAACGAAGGCGATATTATTGTTGAACTGGATTTGCGTGACAGAAATGCCAGGCTTCAGGAGGCTGATTCTCTTATTACTCAAAGACAGCTTGAATTTGAAGCATTGGAAAATCTGCGCAACCAGCAGTTCACCACTCAGGTACAGAAAGCCGAAGCCAAAGCGAGACTGGATAGTGCGCGTGCAGCCAGGGAACGTATAGTTCTAGAGATAGCCAATACCTCTATCGTTGCCCCGTTTGAGGGTATTGTTCAGGAGCGCAGCGTCGAAATTGGCGATTTTGTGCGCTCTGGAGATACGGTAATAGACCTTGTGGATATAGATCCACTGATCATCACTGGCGAGATAAATGGTAAGGAAGTCACTGAGCTTGATGTGGGTGGTAATGGAGCCGCGAAATTAGTGAATGGACTGGTAATAGAAGGGGTGATTCGTTACCTGGCGCCGGTGGCTGATGAAAACACACGGACTTTCAGGATAGAGCTGGAGGTTGCCAATCCTGATAATATTCGTGCAGGACTTAGCGCAGAATTAATCCTGGATGGTACCAGAATTTCTGCTCATGATGTGTCCCCTGCATTACTCACGCTTTCAGATGATGGCATTGTTGGTGTTAAAACGGTGAACAGTAATAATCGCGTAGAGTTTTATCCTGTCGAGATCGCTGGGGCAACAAGTAATGGCATCCTTATAACTGGCTTACCTGAAAGTGTTAAAGTCATTACTGTTGGTCAGGGATTTGTGACTGTTGGACAGCAGGTTGAACCTGTCACCTTTTCTGCATTGGAAAGTAATACGACTAATGAACGCGTTAATTAGTGCTTTCATAAATCGCCCCCGGCCAGTCATTCTGATTCTGGCTCTGCTTATTATTGCCGGTATAACCAGTTACGTTTCAGTACCCAAGGAAGCGGAACCGGATATCGACATTCCTCAGATGTACGTCAATATTATCCATGAAGGAATTTCTCCGGAAGATGCCGAACGTCTGTTGATCAGACCAATGGAAACGGAATTGCGTTCCCTGGAAGGTTTGAAAGAGTTACGTGCCACAGGTTCTGAAGGCAGTGCAGTTATTATTCTTGAATTCGATGCCGGATTTGATGCGGATCAGGCGCTCACTGACGTACGTGAAAAGGTAGACCTGGCACGTAATGAGTTGCCTGGCGACTCTGAGGAGCCTTTCGTACAGGAAATTAATACATCCCTGTTTCCGGTGCTGGTGGTTATGCTGCACGGTGATGTTCCAGAGCGATCCCTGGTATCCATAGGTCGAAATCTGCGCGACACCCTCGAAAGTATACCCGGTGTATTGTCAGCTGATGTTGGCGGTGACCGCGAAGAGTTGCTGGAAGTAATTGTCGATCCGGTAGCCCTGGAAAGTTATAACCTTAACTATGCTGATTTAATCAGTTATGTGAGCCGCAACAATCGTCTGGTTGCTGCTGGTGCGCTGGATAGTGGCGAAGGCCGCTTTGCCGTCAAGGTACCAGGCGTCATAGAAGATCTTCAGGACTTGCTGACCTTGCCGGTAAAAACTGATGGCATGAAGACAGTTACTTTTGAAGATGTGGCCACAGTTAGAAGAACTTTCAAGGATCCCACCAATTTCGCTCGTCTGAATGGAAATCCGTCAATTGCTCTGGAAATTACCAAGCGTTCCGGTTCCAATATTCTCGAAGTAGTCGATGCCGTGAAGGCGACAGTTCTTGCTGAGCAGCAGTTGTGGCCTGAAAATGTCCAGGTGACTTTTACCCAGGATAATTCCGAACAGGTCCGCGTTATGCTCAATGACCTGGTCAACAATGTAGCCATCGCGGTCATTCTGGTGATGATAGTGATTCTCGGTGCGCTTGGCCTGCGTTCTGCAGGACTGGTTGGGCTCTCCATCCCTGGTGCATTTCTCTCCGGTATTCTGGCGATCTATCTGATGGGTTACAGCATGAATATTGTGGTGCTGTTTTCCCTGATCATGGCCGTAGGAATGCTGGTAGACGGGGCGATAGTGGTAGTGGAGCTGGCCGAGCGCAATATGAAAAATGGCTACAGTTCGAGGCTCGCTTTTACGGAAGCGGCCAAACGGATGGCCTGGCCTATTACTGCATCAACAGCGACAACGCTGGCCGTTTTTGCTCCCTTGTTGTTTTGGCCAGGACTAATTGGTCAATTCATGAAATACCTCCCCATTACTTTGTTGTTTACCCTGGCAGCCTCGCTATTCATGGCACTTCTCTTTGTACCTACAGTAGGTGCGCTGTTGAAAAACAAGGACTGTAATCCCGATTTTTCAGGCGAGACAATGATCAAGGAAGTGGACGTATTGCAGGAGGCAAGGCAAAACCTGAACGAAATCGCTGGTTTTACGGCTTCGTATATTGGCTTTATTCGCAAGGTACTGGTGAGGCCGGTCCTTGTTCTTGGAATTGCCTTCTCCTTTCTGATTGGCACTTTCATTTTGTATGATGCCCTTGGTAAAGGAGTCGAATTTTTTCCGGATATTGAACCGGATCTTGCAGTATTGAATATTCATACACGTGGTGATCTCTCCGTCTATGAGCGTGATGATCTGGTTAGAGAAGTGGAAAACCGGATTCTGGATATGGAAGAATTTGAGTCCGTATACGCACGCAGCGGTGTTCGTCTGGGCAATGATATTGATGAAGATATTATCGGGCGTATCCAGTTAAGCCTGATTGACTGGGAATTTCGCCGCCCTGCTGCTGAAATTATGGACGAAGTGCGCGCGCGTACAGCAGATCTCCCGGGCGTCATTGTAGAGCCTCAAGTACAGGAATCCGGACCTACTTCAGGCAAGCCAATCCAGCTGGAATTATCCGCAAACAACACAGCATTGCTGCCGCAAGCGGTTGAAAAATTGCTTTCAGGGATGACGGACCTGGGCGAATTTATTGATGTGACTGACTCAAGACCCTTGCCAGGGATTGATTGGCGTATGGAAGTGGATCGCCAGGAAGCGGCACGCTTTGGTACAGATATCAGTTCCATAGGCAGTGCAATACAGTTAATAACCAATGGCATCATGCTGGGCGATTTCAGACCGGATGATGCAGATGATGAAGTAGATATCCGCGTCCGTTTTCCTGAAACCATGCGTAATATCAGCATGCTCGACAGGCTGACAGTGAACTCCTTTAATGGCAATGTCCCGGTCAGTAACTTTATGTCTCGTGTCGCTGCACCTCGCGTTGGTAGCATTCAGCGCACGGATGGTGTCAGGGTGCTCAATATTGCTGCTGATGTCCCCGAAGATGTATTAACCGATGACAAGGTACAACAGCTTCAGCAATGGCTGGGCGAGGGTCAACTGGATTCCAGCGTTAATGTCACCTTCAAGGGCGAGGATCAGGATCAGCGCGAGGCAGAAGAATTTTTAAGCAAGGCTTTTGGAGCAGCCTTGTTCCTGATGGCCATCATTCTGGTCACCCAGTTCAACAGTTTTTATCAGGCCTTGTTGATTTTGTCAGCAGTGATGTTTTCCACTATTGGCGTACTGCTGGCACTGCTCATCACTGATCAGCCATTTGGTATCGTGATGTCGGGTATAGGGGTAATAGCTCTGGCAGGCATTGTGGTGAACAATAATATTGTTCTCATTGATACCTATAATTTATTGCGTAAAAGTGGCGCTGAAGCTATTGAAGCTGCCATGCTGACCTGTTCCCAGCGCTTGCGTCCGGTGGTCCTGACTACTGTGACCACTATTCTGGGCTTGATGCCGATGACCCTGGGAATGAATTTTGATTTGATTAATCGGCACATCCAGTTCGGTGGTCCAACTACCCAGTGGTGGACGCAACTTGCCACGGCAATTTCTGGCGGTCTCGCCTTTGCTACCGTACTTACACTGGTGATGACCCCATGCATGCTGGTTCTGGGTGACAGGATTGCAAAAAGGGCCAGAACGATTACAGCCTGATAAAAAAAGCAGGCAGCACACTACGTCAAATTATTGGAACGGCTCGTTGTCCATATCAAAAGTAAATTCCGCCTGCTGACCATTCACATCAACTGTATAAGTCCCTGCTGGTAATCCGGCTACCTCTAAAGGCACTCTGGTCTCGAACGGCTCTATTACAGCAATGCAGGTTTCAGCAGGTCCCATGGTTGATTCGGCCAGGACAACCTGGAACAGGCCTTCTGTGTAAGACACTGCAGGGCCCAACAACTCTACACAGGGCACAGACAGGAAGCCGCTAACTGAAAGACTGACCTGTAAGGGAAAGGATTCCATAATCAACACCTCAATATTGTCCACGCTAACAAGGGGTTTGGCATTTGCGCCGGTGATGATTAAGTCGCCCTGATCGCTCTGGACAAGGATGATGTCGGTGAAATAGGCTTTTGCTTTTTCAGTAATTACCGCGCCTTCAGGAATTGTCAGTTTTCCCTGTGAAAAAACTGCGGGTCCAGCATTGACAGAAAAACTGCTTGTCATCAAAGCAAGCAAGGCAGCTAAGGAGGTCGGGCGGAAATATTCAAATCTGGACATTGATGCTCCTGGTTTATTGTTATTAGCCAGTTTATATAGGCTGTATTATAAGCATGCCATTTTTTAAAAAGTATGAATAAAGACTTAACAATGGCACGTTTTCAGGTCTGCCATTGAAATTTTTTAAGTGAAAAGCCATTGCCAATAAACACTATACCCTCAGCTTCAAGGCGACTTTTTTGTCTATGCCAGGGTTGGCTATTAGCAGGAAAGGAAAGCTGGCCCTTACCGTTAACCACACGATGCCATGGCAGGCGTGTATCATGAGGCAGTTTTTTGAGAGTTGACCCTACTAAACGGGCATAGCCTGGAAAACCTGCCAGATGGGCAATCTGGCCATAAGTGGCAACACTTCCTTCGGGGATAGCAGCGACAATCTGCCATATTTCCTCTTTAAGACTTGATGTCTGCATCTTTGGCTGCCATATAAGATCATAGAATCACATATACTCTGTGCAATGGGGTATCAAAACAGGACATTGAACAAACCATGCAAGCATTATTTCTCATTTTCATTGTCGTTCCCATCGTCGAAATGCTGGTTTTGTTCGAAGTCAGTGATCACATTGGCGGACTCTATACTGTTGGTCTGGTCGTATTGACTGCAGCCATCGGTATACAGGTGCTTAAGCAACAAGGCCTATCTACCTTAACTCGTGCACAAAAGCGTCTGGAAAGTGGTGAGCTGCCTGCTCAGGAGATCCTGGAAGGCTTGTTTCTGGCAGTTGGCGGGGCATTTCTGCTGACCCCCGGGTTTATTACCGATACCGCGGGTTTTATTTTTCTTATTGGGCCCACCCGAAAGCTATTAGTGGCTTGGCTGATCCGCTCAGGAAAATTTACTTTTATTACCAGGGGTTCAAGTGGCAACACTTTTACCGCCAGTGGTTTTTCCCATTCAAACAGGCAACAGGATGATGTCTATGAAGGGGAATATTCGACAGAAAAGCCGGAAAATTCCCGCCTGAAAGAGCCTGAAGACGACTGATTGAAAGAAAATCTGGGTTTTTTTCAATCTTTTTACTTTTATCCATTGAAATTGCCTTAATCAGCCCAATATTCGGGGTTCAAATCAAGTTTTGATTTCTTTTAAAGCTAGGAAATCATCGATAAACCGTGATTTGTAAGAAATTTTGGGAGCTTCGGTGATAGAAGCCGGAGATTCACAAGAGTGGGGGGATGAAATCCTTTTCAATTCAGTGAATTTAAAATAAAACAGTTTGTTAACTCAAGTGTGTTGGAGACAAAAGCATGAACATTCGACCGTTACAAGACAGAGTCGTCGTGAAACGCAAAGAAGAAGAAACTACTAGTGCCGGAGGTATCGTTTTACCTGGCTCTGCTACTGAAAAACCTTCACAGGGTGAAGTTGTAGCTGTTGGTCCGGGTCGCCTGCTGGACAATGGTGAAATTCGTCCAATTGACCTCAAGGTCGGTGATACCGTGATTTTTGGTAAATATGCCAGCAACACAGTAATGCTTGGCGATGATGAATTGCTGATCCTGAACGAAAGTGAAATCTTCGGCGTACTGGAAACCAAGAAGAAAAAATAATCCAGGCATCCTGCCAAAACATTAGTTAAAAAATTTAAACAGATTTAAAAATAGGACATTTACCATGGCTAAAGACGTAAAATTCGGAGATAGCGCCCGCCAGAAAATGCTGAAGGGTGTAAACCTGCTGGCTGATGCGGTTAAAGTTACTCTGGGCCCCAAAGGCCGTAATGTTGTACTGGATAAATCATTCGGTGCTCCCACTGTCACTAAAGATGGTGTTTCAGTTGCTAAAGAAATTGAACTGAAAGATAAATTCGAAAATATGGGCGCACAGATGGTTAAGGAAGTTGCTTCCCAGACTTCTGATGTGGCCGGTGACGGCACCACTACTGCTACAGTTCTGGCTCAGGCGATTTTGAACGAAGGTCTGAAATCAGTTGCTGCCGGCATGAACCCAATGGATCTCAAGCGCGGTATTGATAAAGGTGTTATTGCCGTAGTTAAGGAACTGGGCAAAATGTCTACTCCTTGTGTTGATCCCAAGTCTATTGCTCAGGTTGGTTCAATTTCTGCCAACTCTGATACCAGCGTCGGCGAAATCATTGCCGAAGCTATGGAAAAAGTCGGTAAAGAAGGTGTTATTACCGTTGAAGAAGGTACTGGTCTGGAAAATGAACTGGACGTAGTTGAAGGTATGCAGTTTGACCGTGGTTATCTGTCTGCTTACTTTATCAATAATCAGGATTCCATGTCTGTTGATCTGGAAGATCCTCTGGTTCTTCTGGTTGAGAAGAAAATCTCCAATATCCGCGATTTACTGCCACTGCTGGAAGGCGTTGCCAAATCTGGTCGTCCTCTGCTGGTTATTGCCGAAGATGTTGAAGGCGAAGCTCTGGCGACTCTGGTTGTAAACAACATGCGCGGCATTGTTAAAGTTGCCGCTGTTAAAGCGCCTGGCTTTGGCGATCGTCGTAAAGCGATGCTGGAAGATATTGCCACGCTTACTGGTGGTACTGTGATTTCAGAAGAAGTGGGCTTGAGCCTTGAAGGCGCGACTGTTGAAGATCTTGGTTCTGCCAAGCGTATTCAGATCAGCAAAGACAACACTACAATCATTGATGGTGCTGGCGACAGTAAGAAGATTGAAGGTCGTGTTGGTCAGATTCGTGCCCAGATTGAAGAGACTTCATCTGATTACGATCGTGAAAAACTGCAGGAACGTGTGGCCAAACTGGCCGGTGGTGTTGCAGTGATTAAAGTCGGTGCGGGCACTGAAATTGAAATGAAAGAAAAGAAAGCACGCGTGGAAGACGCTCTGCATTCAACCCGTGCTGCGGTTGAAGAAGGTGTGGTTCCTGGCGGTGGTGTTGCATTGGTACGTGCACTGCAAAAAATTGAAAAACTGCGTGGTGATAATGAAGACCAGAATGTTGGTCTGATGATCCTGCAACGTGCTTTAACCATGCCTTTGCGTCAGATTGCCAGTAATGCTGGTGAAGATGGTGCAGTAATTCTGGATAAAGTTCGCCAGGGTAAAGGTAATAATGGCTTCAACGCGGGTACTGGTGAATATGGCGATATGCTTGAAATGGGCATTATCGATCCCACCAAGGTAACTCGTTCTGCTCTGCAGGCCGCTGGTTCTGTTGCTGGTCTGATGATCACTACTGAAGCGATGGTTGCTGAGTTACCTGCAGAGTCAGGTTCTTCTGCTCCAATGCCTGATATGGGCGGCATGGGCGGAATGGGCGGTATGATGTAAGCCAGTTCTTCTTAGCTTTATAAAAAAACCCCGCAGAAGCGGGGTTTT
>JABIPQ010000066.1 GCA_018698975.1 Gammaproteobacteria bacterium | reverse complement strand
CAGGCAATTGGCTGTGATACTACGAGTAATTCCATCCAGTCCTAACTGATAAAAAAGCTGAATCCACAGATCCGGCGCAAGCGTATCCAGTGTGACTCGCTCTTGACTTAACTCCTCTGGTACAACTGTTTCTGTCCGGCTTGATTGTTCTGCCCCACTACTGGAATCGGTACGTTTTTTAGATGTAGGTACAGGTGCCGGAAGCTGATCCGCCTCTTGCGGAATCTCAACACGAGTTCTTACATGTTTGTTAAGACCAACAACCGCTTCATTTACTGATGGCTTTTTTTTTAGGCTTTCATCATCGTTTTGTTGTCCCGTCGCTTGCAGCGACTGTTCGGGTACATAGGGAACTCCCGCAGGAATAAAAGCGAGCATCCTGAGCAATGCCATTTCTAGTCCAGACCTTGCATCAATTGCAAAAGGCATGTCTTCCCTGCTCTTCAATGCTATCTGATAATAAAGCTGTAATGTTTCTGCTGGTATCTCAAGGGCATGATCAAGAACCCGTTGCCTGTCTCCCTGAGAATTATCTATGCCTTCAGGGACAACCTGGGCAATCGCCACCCTGTGCAAATATGACAACAAATCTGCCAGTACTGTGGAAAAATCCGGCGCATGATCGGCTGCTGCTTCTATAATCTTGAGTACTGAGGTGGCATTCTGTGAAACGAGGGCATCCACCAGTTCATGAATTACGCCCTGATCTATGGTCCCTAGAAAGGCTCTGACCGAAGTATCTGTGATATTCCCTTCACAGTAGCCTATTGCCTGATCCAGCAAGGTCAGGCAATCGCGGACGCTGCCCTGAGCCGCTCTGCCTAATTGCCACAAGGCAGGTTCTTCATAAGGAACTTTTTCTTCTTCGAGAATATGCTTGATATGCTCAACAAGACGCTCCGGGCTGATATTCTTCAGGTTGAACTGCAGACAACGTGACAACACAGTAACCGGTAATTTTTGCGGATCAGTGGTTGCCAGTAAAAATTTTACATGAGGGGGCGGCTCTTCCAGGGTTTTCAGCAGCGCATTGAAACTGTGACCTGACAACATATGCACTTCGTCTATCAGATAAACCTTGAAACGGCCCCTGGTGGGCGAATACTGGACGTTATCGAGCAGTTCGCGGGTGTCTTCCACTTTGGTTCTGGAGGCGGCATCCACCTCTATCAGGTCAATGAAGCGGCCTTCATCTATTTCAGTACAGGCACTGCATTTACCGCAGGGTTCCGAGGTAACGCCCTCTTCACAGTTCAGACAACGGGCAAGAATACGAGCGATAGTTGTTTTGCCAACACCACGAGTACCCGTGAATAGATAGGCATGATGCAGGCGGTCATTTTCAAGGGAGTTTATGAGGGTTTTCAGGACATGTCCCTGGCCAGCCATCTCCTTGAAATTTTTAGGACGCCACTTTCTTGCCAGTACCTGATACGTCATATGTTGCGATTTGTTTACCTGAGCGCTGGTCAGTCTATTGTGACTGTCTCTTCAGTGAAAATAAGAGCACTACTGTCCAACGGTGATTTTTATGGAGGTACCTCCTGCCAGCCACACCCCGGCACATGAATTGGATGCTGCCGCTGCTCCCTTCCGGGCCTGACGGGGTTCACAACCTATCATTGCGAGGGGACCGACAAGAGATACCACAAAACAATTCCGGAGCAATCTCCGGCCAAGCTTTGATGGTAAACGGTTTGCTCAGTATTTCAAAGTACTAGCGCATAGCGCGAGGAGCAAACCAGCGGCGCATTATCAGGAAATAGCCTCCGGGAATCAACTCTGTCATCAACTTTGCTCCTAACTACATGACAAAAACAAACTTAGCGCGTTAATGAGACCGGTGTTACCTGAAATCGTCTCTGTTTCAATAACTCGACAATACTTTCTTCACCCAGTAAATGTGCTGAGCCAACGACAACAAAATACTTGCCCTGATCGGCACTGGCATACTCAGCAATTTTATCTGCCATATCAATATTCCGCTGTGTGTAGAGGGCATCCATCAAATCTTCGAATTCTGCCTTTTCGCTTGGGCTCATTTCCTCATTTTCAAAGTCAGCGAAAAGAATATCCTGCAATGGCCCTTTCTCTGCGCATACCCAGGCATCAATTAGCGCTTCAATTTCTTCATTGCCCGTTTCAAAAGAATTGATGGTATACGCCAGATAAGTCTCAGCATTCAAGGCTTCAAGGAAGCCGATCTGTTGTTGGATGGATTCCAGCTCCAGTATTTCTACATCAGCGGCTTTTTTTCCCAGAAAATAACTTTCCAGGCCATATTGCGGCAAATAACCCAGGGCATTCAGTTGCAGGCTGGAGAGCATTAGTGTGAGAAACCAGGGCTGCATCCCCATAAAGTTGTCAGCGGGCATGCCTATATTCCCCATTACGCGCCGAAATTCATCAACAACTTCAGCGGAGATCACATCACTGAGTGTTTGCCCCTGAGGCAGCATACCGCGAGTCTGCATATCCATAAGTACTGAGGGGTCGGAAACGGATGAGGGATCTACTTCGAAAACAACATAATCTGACGCCTGAAATACTTCCTCGATCTCTTCGGCCAGAGGATAAAACTCTGCTTTGCCAACATGAATTGACCCAAACAAGTAGATTTCAGTGCCTGTTTCAACTAATCCCGGGCTATCAACGCGCCAAAGCATGGAAGAAGCAGGATCAGTGCATGCCTGTTGAGCTTGAACAGGTGCCGCAATCTGTGCCAGCACGACTCCCTCTAAACTGGCATTCTCAAGCCTTGGCTCTAACTCCTTCCATACGGACTGCCAACCACTTGCAGCATTGATTACATCTTTGAGCTCTACTTCATTAAAAGCATCTTCTATGACAGCTTCATAGGTGTTCCAGGTAAGCTCACTGGACCAGGCTGCCATCCGAATCAGCTGGCTGTCAGGCAGTAAAGAGACTCTTTCCCTGAATCGCAGTCCAAGCTGCGGGTGATGATAGTCAATTTCCACCGCAGAATTGTCCACCGCCATTCTGGCTGTAGAAATTTCCAGTCCCTGCCCCCGTATACCTTCAACCAGAATATTTGTATACGCTTTAAGATCATCGAAATAAGTCTCGGACAGAAGCCGCATGAACAATTGTCCACTGGCATGCATACCAATGAAGAGTGGTGAGTCGTTTGGTCCCTTGTTTTCAGGAAAATTGGGTTTCAGCTCATCCGGCGCCTGCATCCTGTTAGTGATGACATTCCATTCCGGCGCAAATGCTCCCCGCACACCAATAGAGTCGTTACGGTAAATTGACGATGTATTAATCGCCTGTGCCTGAACCCAATGAGAGGCAGCAAAGAAAAAGCACAGGAAAAATGAGAACTTCTGTAAAAACCGACCTGGTTTCTCAGGGCACATTAAAATGTCACCTGTCGTTTAAAGCTGATTAAAACCATATTGATATCCGTCACTCAGAAAAGGAAAGTATTATCCAAGGTAAGCATTTTAAGTAAATTTGAACAGGAATACAGGAACCTGCTTCAGACTTTATTGAAAACAGGCAATATCGAAATATGTGTAAAGTAAAAACTGCTAATACTTGGCAAAAGCTTGAAAGTACTACGTCAAAAAACCCGTTCGTCCCTGAACAGGCATGCTGAATTTAATACAAAACGCCTTTTAATAAATAGTTTGATTGAATATAATATCTATATTTATCATGCAATTATGACATCATCCTCAAGTGGATTAGATACCATCTCCCTGAATAGCTGATGAGACAGAGGCTGCAAGCCGTTTGAAGTAAGTAGCAAGATTTTATCTGCACCAAGAACAGAATCAGGCCGATGCGCCACCATCAGGCAAGATAATTCAAGTTTGCGCAAAGAATTGTTCAAGGCCCTTTCAGTAAGAATATCCAGGTGACTGGTCGCTTCATCCAGCACCAGCAGTGCAGGCTGCTGGTAGAGTGCCCTGGCCAGTAAAACTCTTTGCACCTGCCCCCCTGACAATGCATTCCCCATATTTCCAACCATTGTATTGAACTGCATCGGCATCAGGGCTATTTCATCTATCAGCATAGCTTCAGTGGCAGCCATCCTGGCTTTATCAACATTCGGGGTGTTATCAAAAAACGTGATGTTTTCAAGAATGCTGCCTGACAACAAGCAGTCACTCTGGAGCACACCTGACACAAGTGTTCGATATCCTCCCAGACCATGCTGATCAATAGACTTCCCATTTAGTATGACCCTCCCCTGACTCGTTTTGACAAGACTTAAGACAATTTTCAATAGAGTGGACTTCCCACACCCGGTTGGTCCGACTATGGCTACCACCTCTTTTGTGTTCAGATCAAGCGAGACATTTTGGAAAAGGAAGGGGCAGCCTTCATCGTAAGTGTAAGCCACTTCCTGTAGAGATAATTTAGCACCCTCCTTTGGGCGATGATCAATTAATCGTTTTTCAGTAGATAACTCTGGCTCAGTGAAGGCAATATCGGCAAGGCGTTGCAGGTGAATATCAAGTAACTTGAATTCAAATAATTTATCTAAAAGAGAAAACATGCTGCGATAAAAATGATCTTTAAAACTGATAAAAGCCATAAGCATACCAATGGACAAGGAACCGCCAAGAACTGCATAACACCCCACCAGTAATAAAAGAATGTTTTCTACACCAAGTAGTAAGCCATGAAAAAACTGTACTGTGATGCCAATTCTTTGCACCTTGATTCCTGATTTAAGGGCTGCTGCGTAAGTGTTTTGCCAACTGCCAAGACGAGAAGCTTCGCGCCCAAAAAGTTTGATCCCCTGAATTACACTGACGTTCTCCATGAACACGGTATTCTCAAGTGCCCGGTCTCGTATCCATTCTTCGTTTCGCGCATGCATATGCTGATAAGTAACAACACGAAGAAATCCATACAAAATTACTGCCGTAAGCGCAATAGTGGTAAGCATCGCGTCATACACAAACATTAACAACAAGGTGCCAACCACCATTAAGCCATCTATAAAAATCTGAACAATGCCTGAGCAAAGAAAGTCCCTGACATTATTTAGTGAACCGAATCTGGAGACTATATCCCCTATGTGTCTGCTCGAAAAATACTCCAGTGGCAAATGAAGTAGATGACTGCACAATCTTGTTGCAAATTGAAAGCTGACCTTATTACTCAAATATAAAACCACTTGGGCACGCACAAGTTCGGTTAATTGCCTGAAAAC
Organism: Gammaproteobacteria bacterium; assembly: GCA_018698975.1. GTDB lineage: Bacteria > Pseudomonadota > Gammaproteobacteria > Pseudomonadales > Pseudohongiellaceae > Eutrophocola. The sequence goes on along the minus strand of JABIPQ010000066.1, from coordinate 14,166 downwards.
TGTTAGCAGTAAAAAGCCGCAAGCAAGTAGTTTGAGCAAATCAAAATCAAAATTTACCAGAACATCATCAAGTAAAATCTGCGTATAAAATGGCAAGGCTATAGCAAACAGTTGTAACAACAATGACAGTACAACCAGCTGAATCAAACCCGGAACCAGTCCTCCAGAGTGAGCCCACAACTCTCTCAAGGGCAATTTTTTGCGCTCATCAATTTGTTTGAAAGCTTTGGCCGGCAACAGCTCCAGTGCAACTCCGGTGAAATGTATGCTCGACTCTTTCCAGGTAATTTTTTGCTTACCCACTGCAGGATTATGTATCTCCAAATGAGTACGCGTAACCTTGTGAAGAATAACAAAATGATCCAGATCCCAATGCAGCATAGCCGGCATGGCTAGCTTGCCAAGGTCTTGCAAGTCCAGGCGCAAAGGTCGCACGGCAAGATTAAGCCGGGACGCAAGATTCACCACTGCTTTCAATGTGATGCCGTGGCCAGATACACGATAACGACCGCGCAATACATTAAGATCAATTTTGTGTCCGTAATAACTCAGGATCATTGCCAGGCATGCAAGAGCACATTCACTGCGTTCTGCTTGCAAAATGACAGGTAATTTCCCATTGCTTCGCACTAGAGCATTTCCCTTTGCACGAAAAGTGGTTCCAGAATCCACTCAACCAGGTTTCTGCTCTCCAGCAAAATATTTGCCTTGAGCTGCATACCTGGCCTAAGTTTTATTTTTGTCCCATAGGCACTTATGAATGGGTCTTCCAGACTGGCTCTCACGCGATAGTAAGGTTCATTGACACCATTGCTAATCTGGATATCCTCAGGCAGCAGCACTGACTGTGAAATCTCTCTTACTTTAGCTTTTAGTGTGCCAAACTTTTGAAAAGGAAAGGCATCAAAGTTTAATCGTACCTGTAAGTCCTTCTCCAGGAAGCCAACAGCTCTCGAAGGAACATAAAGTTCAGCTTCAAATAGAGAGCCATCCTGCAAAAGTGAAAGTAAAGGCTGCTGCTCAATAACAGACTGCCCTTGCCAGTGATATACTATCGAGATAGTCCCTGATACCGGTGCTACCACAGAGCTAAGCTGCTCAGCCTGCAGTTGATAATTTTGCTTTCGCAATTCAGACAACTGCGTTTCCAGATCAGCCAACTGCTGATTAAACTCCATTTTATACAACTGTTTTTCACGCCCTGCCGCCTCAATCAAGCGCTTGTTGTTTTCCAGCTCTATTACGGTTTGATACACAGAGTTTTCATGCTGCAGGGCTTCCATTTGTACTGTTTCATAATCTGCCCGGCTGATATGTCGATTCGTAAACAGATCAGCCAGACGCTCCAGCTTCAAAGTCATCAAGGCATACACAGCTTTTTTATTCTCAAGCAAAGCCAGTAATTGTTTTTTCTTTATCTCAAGACTTTCCAATTCTGACTCCAGTTGTTTAAGCCCAAGTGGAAAGGTCTTATTTCTCATATCCGCCAGACTATGGAGCATAGCGACCTGCTGTCTGTTTTCAGCAACCAACTTTTCTGTAACAACACCGCCATCTGCAGCCCCCCTCCCTGAGCCGATCTCCAGCAAAGAATCACCTTTCCTGACCCGTTCACCCTGGCTGAATAACACTGCCTCCACCACCCCACTGGCGGGCGCCCTGATCTTTACTGCGCCTTTGTCAGTGACAATTATCCCGGCCACTACTTCTTTCCTGCGGTATTCACCACTTGCCAGAAACCATCCCGCTGTTATAACCAGGCACAGCAAAAGAAGAGTCAGCACCGTCATGCTTATCGGGTTTAGTCCGGTAAAGTCTGCCCAGAATCGTTGCCCGTGATGCTCTACAACTTCCTGCCTGAATAACTGACCTGTCAAGATGACCAATTCCTGGTTTTTAAAATTTTTTGAATGTATTGAACATGATCCGGTACTTACTCAAAATAGTCGTAATTTCCGCTTATGCAAAATCTGAATAATTTTCTCGGCTCCGGCTGGCTGAGATTTAATCAGCTATGTTATAATTTAGTCCTTAATTGCAACTGAATATGATTCGACTACCATGACTAACTTATTGAAAAAAATAGCATTTCTCAGCGCCCTGGTATTTTCCCTACATGCTATAGCACATCATTCCTTTGCCATTTATGATTTCGAGACACAAATTCCGTTTGATGGCCTTGTTGATTCCCTTAAATTCAGAAATCCCCATATCGAAATGACCATGAAAGTCACAAATGAAGAGGGAGAAGAAGTTATCATCCATTTCATTGAAGGCGCGCCGGCAAACATGATGGTAAGAAGCGGCGTTAAGCCTGACACTCTGAAACCCGGCACAGTAGTTCATGCCGTTGGTTCACCCCTTATTGAAGACCCCACAAAGTTTTTCTTGCGCTCTATACGTACAGAGTCTGGCGCAGAGTACGGCTTTTAAATCTAAAGAGGCAGAATCTTGCCACTCAAAGATAATAATAATTCGAATAAAAAATCACTTACCATTTTTAACCTGAAAGTCTAGGAATCAAGTATGAGTAAACCCAACGAACCCTGGGGCAATACTGTTGATGTTGAATTTGAAGAACAGATTGCCTTCGTCTACTTTAATCGTCCCGATAAAAAGAATTGCATGAGCCCTACTCTGAACAGGGAAATGTATGCCACTCTCCATGCGCTTGAACTCGATGATCGCTGTAAAGTGATTGTTCTCACTGGTCGTGGTGCAGCCTGGTCAGCAGGTATGGATCTAAAAGAATATTTCCGTGAAACTGATAATGAAAGCGACAACTTCAAAATGCGCATTCGCGAAGAAGCCGCAGCCTGGCAACAGGTAAAGTTGCGCTATTACGGTAAACCTACCATCGCTATGGTAAATGGCTGGGTTTTTGGTGGCGGCTTTACACCTCTCACTTCCTGCGACCTGGCGATCTCATCAGACGACGCAACCTACGGCCTGTCAGAAATCAACTGGGGTATTTTACCGGGTGGCAATGTCACTAAATCTGTTGCCGACACAATGGGGCAGCGTAATGCCTTGTACTACATAATGACCGGTGAAACCTTTAAAGGGCCGAGAGCTGCCGAGATGGGATTAGTGAATGAATCCGTTCCTCATGACAAATTGAAAGAACGTACAGTGGAATTAGCCAAGGAACTGATGAAAAAAGACCCTGTAGTTCTTCGCTCTGCCAAGGAAGTCTTTAAACGAGTGCGTTACATGGATTATGAAACTGCCAATGACTATATCTATGCCAAGTCAGATGGTTCCCTGCACAGAAGCGGCGGCGAATTCCGCAGTGGTGCCATGAAGGCATTTCTTGATGACAAGGAATTGAAACCTGGTCTTGATACCTACGACAAGAAGGACTAACAGATTTAGTCTTTCTTTAAAAAAAGCCGGCCCCAGTGTCGGTTTTTTTTGTGCCCTTCTACTATCCACTCAAGCAGCCAGACTAATGAGGCTCGCACTTAGTAGAGGCCAAAGCGCAATGCCAGGCTCATTGCGATCAAAAAGACAAAGAGCAGGCATACTTTAAAGAACCCTTTGCGTGGACGCTGGCGGATTTCATATTCTTCCTCAATGATCAAATGTTTAGGAACCTTCTTATCTTTAAAAACCATTACACTACCTCCTTCGATGCAGTACATTTAATCAGGTTAAAATGCTATTTCAGAGGCCTAAAGGTGGCAAAAATCTGACTTCTACAAGCTTGCTAACCATAAATGCTGTGCTATGTTCCTTTTGCGGGAGTAATACTATGAAAACCATACACCAACGCCTTGTACTTTTAATTTGCCTCACAACCATCACTAAGCTGTGTCTGGCACAAGTACCAGATACAGTTCTGCTCAATGGCAAAATACTGACAGTGGATACTCAATTCAGTATTGCGGAAGCATTGGCAATCAAGGGAGATCGCATCTTAGCTGTTGGTAACAGCTCAGAGATCGCGGCATTGGCGGGGGATCGAACTCGTGAAATTAATCTGCAAGGTGCTACAGTAATTCCTGGCTTGATAGACAATCATTTTCATTTTTTGCGTGCAGTTCAGCGCTGGCATCGACAACCACGACTTGATGGCGTGAATTCCAGAGTACAGGCTCTGACAATACTGGCGGACAAGGCTGCAGAATTTCCAGCAGGAGAATGGCTGCTTACTCAAGGTGGCTGGTATCCAGAACAATTTGCCGACTCTCCCGGCGGCTTTACTTTGGAGGAACTGGATCTCGTTTCACCAGAAAACCCACTCTTCCTGCAGGAACGTTACAATTTGGTTTATGCCAATACTCTTGCCCTGGAAGCTATTGGACTTGATCCTGCTGATGGTGCCCTCCACCCTGCTCAGGGGCTTGCGACATTCCAACCTCCCTATGGCAGCCTGGTGCAACAAATCGCTCCAACATCAGCAGAGCAATTAGAAAAAAATCTGACAGACTTCATGCTCACTCTTAACAGTAGCGGCCTTACCGCATTGTATAGCTTGGGGCGCGGACCTGAAGGAGAAGACTCCGTTCTGGAAAATCGCGCTGCTGCAGGCCCGCTACCGCTGCGTATTTGGAATACTCTTGCCTATGAAGCGAATGACTCTTCAAGTGCAGATGCGGCTGCCCAGCTGATTACCAGTAATACACCGAATACTTTTGATGGGGATAACGGTACTTTTGGTTTAGGTGAGCATATTTATCTGCCATTTTTTGATTTCCCATCACAAAATGGACCTTGGCCTGCGGATGTCATGGATGGCTTGATGAAAATTGCCAGCGCTGCGGCACAAGGCGGCTGGCATATACACGAGCACACGATGAGCAACTGGTCGATACAGGATTTACTTGGACGTTTTGAAAGGATGAATGAAGCCATCCCGATGAACCATCTGCGCTGGACCCTGGCACATGTCTATGACATCACACCGGACAGCATAGCTCGGGCTAAAAATCTGGGCATGACTCTGGCTGTTCACGGCGTCGCCATGAATGGCGGCGTCAGAATCCCGTTTCGGGATATAGCCGAGAGTGAAATTATCTTTGGCCTGGGTACAGATTCCACTGTGGTTTCTCATTACCAGCCCTTCATTACCCTAGGTTGGGCCGTCAGTGGACTGGATATCGCTGGCAACAAGGCACTGGATCAGACTCTAAGCAGAGAAGAAGCGCTTATTGCTCATACGCGAAACAATGCCTATATGTTTTTTCAGGAAGAAAACCTTGGCACACTGGAGCCGGGTAAATATGCAGACCTTGTGGTACTTGATCATGACTATATGACTATCCCCGCAGAAGAGATTTTCTGGATTAAGCCCACCATGACAATGGTCGGTGGCCGTATCGTTTTTGAGCAGGAATAAGCATCATGTTAAATATGGATTTTTCAGAATTTGTGTCAATTGATACTCTGACACTGGACTGGGTTGCCAGCCCGAAAGCTGGCGTCTGGCGCAAACCTCTGGCCCGTGAAGACGCCGAGCGAGGCCATGCCACCAGCCTTGTCAAATATGATGCTGGTGCCAGCTTCAATAGCCATAATCATCCTCTTGGCGAGGAAATACTGGTACTGGAAGGGACTTTTTCAGATGAGACTGGCGATTTCCATGCCGGCACTTATTTTCGTAACCCCATGGGTTTTATCCACTCCCCTTTCAGCAAGGAAGGCTGTGTGATTCTGGTTAAGTTGCACCAGATGAACCCTGAAGATAAAGAACGTAAAGCTATCGAAACAGACAAGGCCCACTGGCAAGAAATGGAGAATGGGGTAAAAATTCTGACCATGCATGAATTTGGAACAGAAAAAGTGCAATTGACAGATATTCCTGCAGGAGCCGGGTCTTCCCTGCATAGTCATAATGGTGGTGAGGAAATTTACGTAATTCGGGGAAAGTATTGCGATGAGTTTGGGGAGTATGGCGCTGGTTTCTGGAGCCGGCTGCCTCATGGTATTGAGCACAAGCCAGTATTTATTGAAGATTCATTACTTTGGATTAAAAGCGGTCACCTTCCCGCCTGATCCTTAACCTGGCCCTTAAGTGCTTGCTAATTACTCGACCGGAAGCTGGCCCAGCCTCTGTTAATTCTGCGCCTCTTTACCCTCAGCACCCACGGTATTGTCCTTATATTCCCCCAGCATTTTCCCCATCCAGACAAGTATCAATAATGCTGGGATCACCATTAGTGTCGTCATCACAAAGAAAATTGTCCAATTACCATCAAGGCCATCAACAATGGCACCACTACTGGCAGCCAGGGAAGTACGGCCAAAATTAGAAATGGATGTCATCAGGGCAAATTGCGTTCCCGTATAGGTACGACTGGCAAAATAGGAAATGAAGGAGACAGCGCAAACTGTCGCGAAAGCCTGTGTAAAATTATCCACCAGCAAAGTGATAACAAACAACCAGGGTTCTGGTCCGACTTTCGCCATCAATGCATACAATAAATTTGATGAGGCCATGGCAATACCACCTACCAGCATGCCTCGCACAATCCCGAATCGGGTGTTGATGAATGCGCCAATCAAGGAAAAAACAATAGTGGCAAAGCCACCGAGGAATTTCGAATACAGCGCAATTTCTTCTGTTGTAAATCCCAGTTCTACATAAAAGACCAGAGACATGCGCCCCAGCATTGCTTCACCAAGCCGAAAACTGAACAGAAACACAAGGATCCCCAGGGCCAGTTTAAAACCACAACGCTGGAAAAATTCAGTAAAGGGGATGAATAAAGTTTCTTGCAGCCAGGTGGCAGCTGCTTTTTCCTTTCCATCAGTGTCGTATTGTTTTTCTTTTGCTTCCTGTTCCAGAGGCTCCGGCGACAACATCACTGCAATCATCAACAGGGCTACAAAGCCGGTTAATGCTCGATAAACCTGTGGCCACTCCATCCCCATGCTTTCTCCACCTAGCCATAAGGCCAGGGTGCCGCCGATAAAGGCATAACCGGAATACCAGCCGGCAGTGGCAATGGCAGAGGCATAAGGGATTTTTTCATCCATTTCCTCACGCCGGAAAAGCATCACCCGATAGGCATCAATGGACACATCCTGACTGGCAGAAACTATCGCAATACCCAATGCAAACACACCTACCAAGAATAAATTATTGGCCGGGTCTGCTGTGCTCATCAACCACAACATAATGATCATCAAGCCCTGACAAAAAAGAATCCAGGAACGACGTTGACCAAAAAGTTTGTATAGAACAGGTAAACGTAAGCGATCTATCACTGGTGCCCATGCCCAGTTGAAAGCATAGATAGCCGTGATCGCACCAATATAGCCAATAGCAGAACGACTTAGACCTTCACTCTGCATCCACAAGGTGAGCACAGATCCATGCAGCACCCAGGGAAAACCACTGGAAATACCAACCAGATAGGTAACTATAAAACGGCGATCAAGAAGTGTTCTGAATGAATGGGAACGCGCTTGCATAATAGAGCTTCGGTCAGAAAAACCTAAAGGTAGCAAAAAGCCAGAGCCCTGACATCAAATCTCTGATTTTACCGAGGCCTTCCGGCCCTTAACAAACTCCAAAAAGAAGAGCAGGATTCACAGTGGCTCAACAATCTCAATCGCCACTTCGCCGAGCTTTTCAATTGAAGCCACCAGCTTGTCACCGGGAACTACAGCTCCAACACCGGCTGGGGTTCCGGTAAAGATAAGATCACCTGGCTGTAAAATATAGAGCCGGGATAATTCAGAAATTATTTCATGATTCTTCCAGATCATGTCGCTGATATCAGAATCCTGCCGGGGTTCACCATTAACTGTAAGCGCTATTCGACCGCTATCGATTCTCCCCACATCACTCAAAGGGTAGACAGATGAAACAGGGGCGGAATAGTCAAAGCCTTTTCCTGTCTCCCAGGGGTAGCCTAATTTACCTGAAGAGATCTGCAGGTCACGGCGTGTCATGTCAAAACCTACAGCATAGCCATAAATATAGCTCATCACGTCTTCAGCAAGGATATTACTACCTTGCTTGCCAATGGCGATGACAAGTTCGGCTTCATAATGATAGTTACTCGTCCCGGGCGGGTAAGGTATCTGCCCTGTTGTAACAATCGCATCTGCGGGTTTCATGAAAAAACATGGGGGATCACGCTTGGGATCCAGACCCATCTCTCTGACATGTTCCGCATAGTTCTTACCTACACAATAGACCCTGTGAACAGGAAACTCCTGTGCTGAATTTGCAACGGGTATCGAGGTGAGACCAGGTGGTTCAAATACATATTTCAAAAGCGGAGCACCTTATTATCAAGTAGATTATGGTAATTAGGAAAATTCTATCTTAGTCAGCCACTGCTTGCTAATTTTGTGCAGTGATTAAAATTCCATGTTCATTCATAGCCTATACAAATATAATGGGTTAACCTTCTCGTGTGTTAGCGACTCTCTCCTGTCAGCCTGAGTAAGGTTTCAACAACAAGCTAAATCAAGCTTTTATTAACAATATTCAATAACATCATTCGACAATCCCTATGAAAGCTGTCTCAATAAAAAATCTGGTTAAGAAATTATCCAACCTTGGCCTTGAATCCCTGGGTAATCTATACACAAAAAATAACATACCGAAAACCGAACAAATTGGCGAGTTATGCAATGTCCTGTTAAGCCTGAAAGGTGAAGCATCTTCCATTGCACTGGCTGAAGAAATTATCTCTGCATATACAAAATTCAGTGCAGAAGAAAAAACTGAATTTTTCCAATACCTGGAGACAGGAATTGGCACGGATCTGAACACCATAGAACTGGCAATCTCGGAGTTTTTGGCGAATCGAACACAAGATGCTGTTCAGGCTGTCCACAAAGCCAGCGAATCTCCGCGACTGGAATTATTCCGGGCACTGAATATGGCCTCAATGGGTACTCAGGCGCTGATCTCAATGCGCGCAGATATTATAAATGCCCTGCCAAGCAACCCTGGATTAAGTGTTGTAGAAAACGATTTACTCGATCTGTTTCGCTCCTGGTTTAACCGCGGCTTTCTTGAAATCAGACGCATAGACTGGGAAACCCCGGCGGTTGTTCTGGAAAAACTCATCGAATATGAATCGGTCCATGAAATCATGGGCTGGCCTGATTTGCGCAGGCGGCTTGAAGATGATCGGCGCTGTTTTGGCTTTTTCCACCCGGTAATGCCCTATGAACCTTTGATTTTTGTTGAAGTGGCACTGACTAATGAAATCAGCAGCAATGTTTCTGATTTAATTAAGCAAGAGGTCAATAAGAACAAAAATAGCTCCTATAACACGGCAATTTTTTATTCTATTAACAATTGCCTGAAAGGACTTCGTGGTGTGTCTTTTGGAAACCTGCTAATAAAACAGGTAGTCGAACAACTGGAGCGGGAAAACTCCAGCATCAAGACCTACTCTACGCTTTCACCACTGCCAAAATTTTCTTCCTGGCTTAAAACTGAGCTGGCAAATATCAATTTTCTTGGGACTGAAAGCAAAGACAGGATTGCAGCGCTACTCGAAAAGCCAGTAGCTGATCAATTAGAGAACTCTGAGCTTAAAAAAGACCTGCTGGGGCTTTGTGCCTACTATCTTCTTAAAGTAAAAAGCCGGGGGAAGCCTGCTTGCCCAGTGGCACGTTTTCATCTGGGTAATGGAGCAACCCTGGGAAAAATAAACTGGCTCGCAGATGAGTCAGAAAACGGACTGAATCAAAGCGCAGGAATCATGGTGAACTATATTTATGATCAGTCCACTCTTGCACACAATCATGAACGCTATGGCCAGGAATATGCCATCGTTTGCTCTGCTGATGTCCGGCAATTACTTCCGGCTTAAATTATGCCCGTAAAAAAACCGAAGTTTTTAGCTTCGGTTTTTTATATCCTGAATAACTACAATTCCTAGATTCTCAGGGGACTATCTCAAGGAACTATGGGACTACTTCTGTCCACGGCGTCAGATTCCTGTCCAACCATCAACTCATGCGCATAGTTGGCCTGCTGACAAACATACTCAAAAAGCTCCGTGCCTTCTGACCAGCCCAGATTAAATCCACCTGTATAGGAAGCGGTGTAAGCACCGGGGTCATCAACTGTGATTTTATAATCAATTCGATTGGCATTATAACGAGTGAAACGCTCGATGGTATGTAGCTGTTCTGTATGAGGCAACCCTCTTCTACCAAACCAGAAGTCTTCATTAAATCCTACGCTATCAATGACCAGGGTATCCCCTTCCCACCATCCAACAGAATGACCATAGTTGCTTACTTCCAAATCAGACGGGTGAGACCTACCATCCATATAGACAACACGATAAGTATGGGGGCCACCAATATCAAAAATCAGTATTCGATTCAGCTCTGGAAGCTCTACAAATTCAACACCATATGGGGTAAGAAACTGACGTGAAAGTCCTGAGGCCTTACAGCGTGCGTGTGGCTCGAGCTCATGTAGTTGACGCTCATCGTAAAGAGCTTTTGCCCAAGGCTTGAAAGGTACTACTTCAACCGGAGCAATAGGGTCAAAAATGCTGAACCTGGGGGTCCAGACGCCTTTTTCTGTCGAATTGGCGCCGCTAAGAATTACCCTGCCGGCAGCATTCCTTGGTGCCGGCTCAAAAACCTCAGTGTTTTCAGGGCTTGGTTGCGCCTGCGCCAATGTGCCCCAACTCAAAGCCAGTATAGAAAAAATACCAGTCAAAGTAGCAGAACATTTTAAAGTCTTAGTAAGCACGATTAAGCCTCACTTATTATAAAAAATATTGCCCCTTTCACAACTGGAGAAAGAGGCAAAGTGTATTAATTTTGTTGGCCACTGCCTACGCTGCTGGAATCAGCATCAAGTGTTTGACCTGGAGAAGTACCTGTAGCCGTCATGGTAATACTGCGAGCATTAACACGTGGCGTACCATTTCTCGCCAGGAAACCATCTACCGTAATAGGTGTTCCTATGGCCAGAGTATTTCGACGCCAGCCACGACGTTGTAGACCATGCGGGGGACCCATTTCAGCACCCCAGTTAACCACGGCACCGGTTTCAGGATCTTTAACATTGACATAAATCCAGACATGGGGATTTGTCCACTCTACTTTGGTGACAATACCCTGCAACTGAATAGGTTTATTGGAGTCAAACTCAGCCACAAATGAGTGGTGAGCAAAGGAAGTGCCGGCGAACAGCAGTGTGCCGGCCAAGATAAGTTTCATCACGTTTTTCATTTCAGTTTTCCTCAGTTATTGCCTGTTATGCTGACATAAAGAAAAGGGTAGTTCTTGTCCACCTACCCAGCTCATTTCCCAGCTAGCAGTCCAGGGCCTTGTATAGGCACCCGGGTCATCGATAGTTACTTCATAATGCAGTGTATCGAAATTGGTACGCGTAAATTTTTCCACCATGGCAAGTTTTTCAGTATGTGGCAAACCGCCGTTGGTGAACCAGAAGCCCTCATTAAATCCCCGGGTATCGACGACAAGAGTGTCCCCTTCCCAGCTTCCTGTAGAGCGACCATAAAAGAGAGGGTTATCATCATCGCCACCTACCTGACCGGAAGGATCTCTTCCGTCGAGGTAAATTATGCGGTAATTTCTGTTACCACTGCCAAGCAGAACAAAAATTCGCTCATTCTGCTTGTCTTCAATTAACTGGAATCCCAGATCGGACTGGTATTGACGAGGTCCACCAGGTGGTTTGCAGTCCAGATACATTGGGTCATCGCGCAGACTACGTTGCTGGCGATGCACATATCGGGCAAGAGCCCAGTCCTGCATGGGAGCTACAAGCGCGGCATCATTGATATCTTCCAGTAAGCCATAGTCGTTCATAGCTACACTCACACCATCTTCAACCAGGGCTTTTTCGGTAGGATAATTCCATAATCCGCCGATGCCACCTGGAGTTGCACCCAATGCCGGTTTGTTATCTTGTGGCCAGCGCGGTACAGGCCTTGGGGAAAGCGGCTTGTTCGGACTTAGTTCAGACACCGAGTATACGGAACGGCCAGTGTCAGAGAGGCTGACTTGTTCGCCCCAGATCTGCCTGCTTCCATCCCTTGCCAGTATTCCCGCTACAGTGATCGCATCACCCGGGCGTAGCGAATTTTCTTTCCAGCCGTTATTAACGAGTATCATTGGATTTTCCAGCTCAACTGCCCAGTTCACTGATTGATTATTATCGGTGACATTCACAAACACATGGACGTGAGGACTGCGCCAATCTACTTTGGTTACCTGCCCTGAAAATTGCATCTCTTCATCGGGATCAAATTTCCCCTGAACAGGATGATGGGCATTGACACTGACAGCGCTCAGCAATATAAGCAGCGAACCCGCCAGGATTGTCATTGAATTAATATTTTTCATCATAATTGTGTCTGCAACTCTTTCAATAAATAATCTTTGTGCTTATTGCCTGACTATTTCGAAGTCACCTCGTCCATCACGGCTTCTCCAGCTTCCTACCAGCGCACGCGAAGGTAGCTCCAGACTTTGTATAGTTGCATCAATGGTATAACCATCAGCACTAATTTCTACAGACCAGTCTGATGTATCCAATTCAACATTATCAATTTCCATGTTGTCTGTGCCTGGATTAATCATCCCTGTTACATTCTCCCCATCCCAGTCCATTACAATCAGGACAAAGTCACCCAGCGCTGTATTGCCTGACCATTCACCGATCCAGGATCCCTTTAAAGGATGACCTTCCTGAGCCATGGCCGAACTGACCATTAAGCTCAAACCAAAAACAACTGATATACCTTTGATTAGCCCTTTGTACATTGATAGTAACTCCAACTTTTAATTTTTTTTAAACGGGTAGCAGATTCAGTAAGAAATGAGACAAATCCCCCATGTGCCAGATGCCGACTTTATCATATATTTCATCGAGAAATAGCGTTTTGCTGATTGTTTTCATATTTCCAAAAAGCCTGATTCAGCCCGCAATATCCTTCTTATAAAAAAAGGCCCGAACAGGTAATAGCTGATCGGACCTCTTGGACTATTCCTCCATGACCTGGTACAAACCAAGTGGTCTTGAGAATGAAAACCTATACCCGCTGTTCACGGTGATAGGCTTCATTATTCGGGGTATGATCACCTGCCAGCCAGCGCTTGAGCTCACTATGCGCTATAGGCAGTACTGCCTCATTGATTTTTTCAACATCAGGATGATCAGTACAAAACTCTACGATCAAGCCATCCGGGTCAATCATATAAAGAGAATGGCAATAGCCATGCTCCAGAAAATAATATTTGTCTTCTGGATAATCTGAACTCTTAATCCTCTGCACCATCTCATCCTGGAGATCCTGCTCAACTTTCAGGGCTATATGGCGAAATCCGGACAAAGGAAGTTCTGGTCCAAATTCAGCCGCATCTTCTTCGGTGGCAAACTGAAAGAATGCCAGAGCACCTTCGTCAGCAATACTAAAAAAGCAATGACAATAAACTCTTTCTTTACCAAACAATTCAGTTTTTTCACACCAGGTTGCAGTCAAGGGCAGGCCAAGAAGATCTTCATAAAACTGGCGCGTTCTCTCCAGGTCTTTCACCACATAGGCATTATGATGAAGCCGGGAAGGCAGCTTGTTTTGTGCGTTCATATATAATTCCTCGTTTAATTCCGATGTTCTCTACAATCAATCAGCAATAATATGTTAATTAAAAACGTTTCACAAAATCCAGACCATATCTGGCCGGCAATGCTTTGAAGACAAATCCGCCGGTTGAATACTCGGTATTGTATTCTTCATCAAAAGCATTTTTTCCCCAGGCAGTCACGGACCAGTCATCCGGTAGCTCTATCCCCATCCTGAAGTCCACAAGCTGAACATCATCCCGGTCATTGGTGCCTATTTGATTATTATCGAAAAAGGCTGTCTCCCCAATTATCTGATAATCAACACGGAAAAATGCTTCCAGACCCTGTCCAAATGACGTGATGGGTCGATGATAGTCCAAGCCTACATTGAGTGTATATTCAGACACGTTGGGTGCTTTGTCACCTATATCATTTACATTTTGTGACGATGTGATTTCACTATCGACATAGCCTAATCCAAAGTTGATGTTGACATAGTCATTCACGCTACCTGCCAGATCAAACTCAAAACCCTGATATTCCACTTCATTCAAATTACCCAGATTCTGGGTAGAGTTGGCCGCGAGGAAAATGAAAAAATAGGTGCCTTCTGCTTCAGACTTAAAAACACT
>JABIPQ010000065.1 GCA_018698975.1 Gammaproteobacteria bacterium | reverse complement strand
GTGAATTCATTCGGGGTTAAAACCCCTCCTACATTCTTTCCACTTTCCACTTTCTAAAACAGCACCAGCGGCGGCTCATCCAGAGCAGACATTTGTTCCCGTAATTCCAGAATATGACCGGCCCAATAGTTTTCAGTATTAAACCAGGGGAAGGCCAGCGAGAAAGCCGGATCATCCCAGCGTCTTGCCAGCCAGGCACTGTAATGCATCAGGCGCATGGTGCGCAGGGACTCCATCAACATCAGTTCCGCCGGGTTAAAATCATAAAATTCATTATAGCCGTCAATGATTTCGCTTAACTGGGCCAGTTGAGTCTGCCGGTCGCCGGATAAGAGCATCCATAAGTCCTGCATTGCCGGACCGGTCATGGTGTCATCAAAATCCACGAAATGCGGTGTGTCATCGCGCCACAGGACATTACCCATATGAAAGTCGCCGTGAATACGGATTTGTTTTGGCGCAGACATTGATGAAAATATATTTTGAATGCGATCGATCAGGTCTGCTGATAGCGTGCTGTAGGCATCAACCAGATTGGCTGGAATAAAATTATTCTCCAACAGGTAAGTTGCACTGTCCTGGGCAAAATACTCCAGCGTCAGTGCACGCCTGTGCAGGAAAGGTTTGGTCGCCCCTGCAGCATGCAGGCGTCCGATAAAACGGCCCATGATGAGCAGATTATCCAGATTGAGATCAGGACTGCGCCCGCCACGGCGCTTGAACAGTGCAAACATAAAACCATTAAAGTCACCAAGGGTGGAGTTACCTTGCAAAATGGGCGGCACTGCAGGGATATCAAGTTCAGCCAGCTCAAGACTGAAATTATGTTCTTCAAGAATCTGTTCCCGGCTCCAGCGCTCAGGACGGTAAAATTTTGCAATCAGTGGCTCGTCATTTTCGACACCTACCTGGTAAACACGGTTTTCATAGCTGTTGAGGGCAAGAATACGAGCATCTGAAATAATGCCGGTGCTTTCGACGGCATCAATCACCGTATCGGGTGTCAATGTTTCAAATGGGTGGGCTGCTGGCACGGAGCTCTCCAGGAGCCGGTGAATATTGCGCGCTATAGTAGCATGGAGAGAAATATGGCGAGCACCAGGGTGATGCTCACCAGCCATTAGAATTTAACCGATTCTAGGTAAGTCCCTAAAACCAGGTTTAGCCATTAGAAATTGGCCCGTATGAATTACTCGTTCACGAAACCCACCTTCACAAAAACACAGGTAGTAATTCCACATACGAATAAATATTTCATCGGTGCCCAAACGTCTGACATCGTCGATACCATGCCAGAAGCGTTCGCGCCATGCCTTTAAGGTGCGGGCATAATCAAGAGTAATATCTTCCATACCTATAAGCTGCATATCCGTTTGTGTAGCAATCCTGTCAGCAATGACTGCATTAGATGGCAGTTGGCCACCCGGAAAAATATATCGTTTGATAAAATCTATACTGTTTACAGACTGCTCAAAGCGCTGATCAGAAATAGTGATTGCCTGAATCAGCATTAAGCCATTGTCTTTAACCAGGCGGTTACAGGTTTGAAAATATTCGTCGTAATATTTAGCGCCTACGGCTTCAATCATCTCCACAGATACCAGTTTGTCGTATTTTTGCGAAAGGCCATCAAGTTCACGGTAGTCTTTTTCCAGCAAGGTGATCTTATCGCTTAAACCCTCACTTTCTACCCATTTCCTGGCATGTACGAATTGCTCATGGGAAATGGTAGTACTGGTTACCTTGCAGCCAAAATGTTTTGCCGCATGGATAGCCAGACCACCCCACCCTGTGCCAATTTCCAGCAGATGGTCTTCAGGCTTAAGCTGAAGACGTTCGCAGATATGTTGAAACTTATTGAGAGAAGCATCATGAAGAGTGTCTGTATCGGTTTTGAATATTCCTGAGGAATAAGCCATCGTCGGATCCAGAAACAGAGAGAAAAAATCATTACTGAGATCGTAATGGGCAGAAATATTGCGCTTGGCACCGGTAAGCGAATTGTCCCTGTAGGCATGATAAAGCTTGCTTGCCACTTTGCGCCATAAGGGTTGTTTGTTTCCCATCGCCCGCAGGGTATGCATATTTAATACAAACAGACGAATGAC
>JABIPQ010000064.1 GCA_018698975.1 Gammaproteobacteria bacterium | reverse complement strand
TTTTTACATTTTTAAGAAATCTTGAGAAAAATAGTGATGAAAGTTGGAGTGCTCGCAAAATTAAAAATTCAGCCAGGCATGAATGAAGCATTCGAGAAAGCCTTTCTGAGTTATCAACAAACCGTTATCGATAGTGAGTCAGGCAATATATTTTTTGGTTTGCATCGTTCTCGTGAAGACGCGTGTACCTACACAGTGATGGAGCAATATGACGGCCAGGCGGCTTTGAATATTCATCAAAGTGCGGATTATTATAAAAATATTCCTGAAACCTTCGGTCAATACATGGCAGGGCCTCCGGACATTGAATTCCTTGATGGAGTTTCCTGAGAATACATTTCTTGGCTTTTATAGTAAGCGCGTGATCTATAAAATGCATATTAAATAAGACTAAATCAGAATAGGTAAGCTTAATGAGTAATAAAATAAACGCTGTAAATCGTCGAACATTTATTAAGTCATCAGCTGTAGCCTTGTCTGCTGCCAGTATGGCTCCCGCGGTTTTTTCCCAAAGCAATGACACAAAAGTCATTCTGCTGGGTACTCAGGGCGGACCTAATTTCAATCTGCAGCGTGGAGAAACCTCCAGTCTGTTGATGGTGGGTGATCGTCCCTACCTGGTTGACTGCGGCTATGGGACGATGCGGGCTTTGAAAGAGGCCGGTGTTAACTTTCTGCAGGTACCCAATATATTCCTTACCCATTTACATGATGATCATGTGGCAGATGTTCCTTCCTTGCTGAGTCACCAATGGACTCAGGGCAGGATAGATCCCACCACAGTATATGGTCCCTACGGCACTGATGCGCTGGTAGAGGCAGTCCTGCAATTAAGCCAGGCTAATACTGATATCCGTTTTATCGATGAGCAGCGTACGCTGCAGCCTTCCAGTGTGTTTAGAAGTGAAGTTATCCCCGCGACACAAAGCATTCGTAAATCATTTGAAGATGATCGAGTGGTAGTGAGTACCATCGAAAATACCCATTTCCCCGACTGGGCGAAAGAGCAGATGCCTCACCGGGCCTTGTCTTATCGCTTTGAGACAGAAGATCGCAATGTGGTTTTTTCAGGCGATACCACCTATTCCGAAAACCTCGTTGAGCTGGCAAAAGGTGCCGATGTGTTTGTCTGTGAAACCATTGATTTAAAAACAACACGTGAGTGGTTTGACAGCATGACCGGTGGTGGAGACGACGACTTGTATAACGATGGCAGGGAAGGAATCTGGCAGCACATTATAGAAACCCACGCCAGTACTCAGGACGCGGGACGCATGGCGGCAGAAGCCGGAGTCAAGAAGTTGGTGTTAAACCATGTATTGCCCGGTGCGCTGATGGCTGTTCCGGATGAAGCCTATTTCGAAGGTATTCGTGAGCATTATCAGGGTGAAGTTATTATGGGCACGGATCAGCTGGTCATTTAATTCGGGAATATAGAATTCAGGCCCGGCACATTTTGCTGCTACTGGTTTGAAAGATTCGGCATTCCCTGTCGCTGACTACCTCCGATCCGTCGGAGGTAGTGCAGGCAGAAAGAAATAGCGAGAAACCAACAGCAATAGAGCTAGTTAAGTCCTTTTGAATCCGTTTCCCAGTTCGAATTTGCGCACAGGCCGCAATTCTCGCCAACGAAGGTTTTTCCGGCTTCCTCATCACCCTTGAACTGATACATCAGCCAGTCAGAGATGACATTGGCAAATTCACCGCCGCCTGGATGGGGATAGGTGGCTGAATGGCCGGCATTTTCGCGAGCCCCCAAAAAGACCGGGACATGGCTGACTGCTTCAAAATTCTCGCGCGCAGTGTCATACATAAAGTCTACTTCACCACCGTTGAGCAACAATAAAGGACCATGCAATCCGTCCAGTTCTGAGGCATCAGTCACGCCGGAATTTAAAATACCTACACTGTCTATGCGTGGGTCCAGTCCAGCCACTGCAGCCATTCTGAAACCGCCGCAGGAAACACCCATTGCCGAGATCTGTTCGATATCAATTTTGCCTTTCAGGTGGGATCCGTCACGAACATTTTCTGCTTCAGCCCAGCTAATCGCATTGAGCATGTCATCGGCAGTGGCATTGCGTCGTGCTTCTTCACCTTCTTCCGGTTCAACCGGAAGGGTAGCCATGGCTATAAAACCATGGGAGGCGATAGTAGAAAGAATGCCGCCGTAGCTTCTGCCGTCAATATTGCAGCCGCCGGCACCCCACACCAGAAGAGGCATCTTGTCCTGCGCCGGGAAAACCCCGAGATCGACAGGGCGAAATACAATAAAAGCCGGGTTATCAAAGGCCGCTTCCTGGGTCACCGCGTAAGGACCGGGTTCTGCCAGGGGAGCCCCTTCCAGAGGCAGGGTTCGTAAAATCATTTCCATGTTGATGCCAGGGGGTTGCGCCGTGGCACAGCCACTGGCCATGAGTAAGATAAAGCAGATTTGGAGTGGTGATAGATTGCGCATGTTAGAAGGTCTCATTTAATTATTTTAATTGTCCTTATTGTCGCCTACTTTCCAGATTGATCTCAAGTAAAGTGGCAAACAGATTTTGTGCTGCAGCAGGATTACCCCTATCAACCTGGTTTTATATACTCACAGGTTCGCTTATGTAGCACTCAAATAACCCTTAACTTCTTGATTAATTGGTAAAAAACCCTCATTCTGCTTGCTTAAAAAGAAAGGGTGCAATGACTTTCACTGAACTGAAAAAACGCGCGATCTTCAAGGTGGGTGTGGCCTACCTGGCAGGATCATGGCTGGTGATTCAGGTGATTGGCACATTAACGCCGATCATGGACTGGCCGGGCATCCTGGTGCGTGGCTTCGCATTTATGCTGATCACGGGTTACCCATTCGTCATGCTGATGACTCTGGCCTATGAAGTAACCCATACCACCAAGGATTGGATGGTGACCGAAGCGGCCAATCAGGAGCAGGCTGGTAGCGGGAAAATATTTTATGGCGTGGTGATTGGCATGGTTGTATTGGCGATAAGCGTCATGTTGGTGGATATTTTTGTGTTGGTGTAGTGATGGATGAAACAGGTACAAGTTAAAAGGTACAAGTTTCCGACAAAAGCAAAGATGATAAAAATATCAGCCAACCATAAAATTTTAATATTTCTGCTAATAGCTCTGGTAACAGTGTCATGCTCGCGTGAAGAAGCAGCGGTTGAGGTTTCTACGCTGGATATAGATGAAGTGGTTCTGGAAGCTGGGCTTGAAGAGATGCTTTATGATAAATCTATTGCTGTACTGCCGTTTACGGACTTAAGCGAAAACAGCGACCAGGAATATTTTTCCGACGGGCTTAGTCAGGATCTGATAAACCGTTTGGCGATGATGCCTGATTTACAGGTGGCGGGTCGTGAGTCCTCTTTCTATTACAAGGGGCGCGATGAAGTGCTTAGTGCTATTGGCGACTCCCTGCGTGTTGCCAATATTCTTTTAGGCAGTGTGCGCAAGTCCGGTGACAAGCTGCGCGTGACTGCGCAATTGGTCAGTGCCGATGATGGCTTCAATATCTGGTCACGCACCTATGACAGGGAACTGGCAGATGTATTTACCATTCAAAATGAAATTGTTGATGAAGTCGCAACGGCATTAAGTGTCACGCTGGGGGAGGGCGAGTTTGCCTTGCCGGGAATGACGCAAAATATTGATGCCTATGACAAGACATTGCAAGCCATGGCCCTGTATGACCAGTTCACCCCTGATAATGTATTTCGCGCCATTAATCTGTTGGAAGAAGTGGTGAAACTGGATCCGGAATATGGCCGCGGCTGGTTGTTAATGGGCTCTGTTTATGAAGAAAGTCAGCTTATTCTGTCTGCAGATCAGGCCGCTGATTTTCCAGCACTGGCGAGCAATGCTTTTGATCAGGCAGCCATGTATGCCCCGGGGATGCCGGAACTGCTATTAGTGGATGCTGGTAGGCTGCGTAATGATGGTCAGTTCTTTGAAGCAGAACAAATATACCAGCGCTATTTTGAGCGCTATGGTTATTCTGTGCCCCGTTCCATGGAGGAATATGCCCACCTGCTATCCCGTACCGGGCAGTTTAATGAGGCGATTGCCATGCTGCAGCGTGCTGCTGGTCAGGATCCGCTGGCACCCCGTTTTACCTATCAACTGGCACGTCATGAATTGATTCGCGGGCAGATGGATGCAGCTCAACGCCTGGCTGAATACGGACAGGCACTTGAGGGTGGAGATTTTCTGTTTAGCGCCGTGGCATGGGAGATTGCCATGCGCAAAGGTGAACTCGTTCAGGCGGCGGAACTGATTCGGGATTTTTATGCCACTAATGAGGAAAACAGTTATGACCAAACTGTGTCCAGACGCTTCATGGAAAAAATGGCGGACATTCTCTCAACTAACGATTTTGATCAAAGCACTGAAGATATTATCGCTCTTATTAATTATCTCTCGGTGACGCCTCTGGAACTGGGTTATGTGGCACGTCTGGTGGCATTAATGGGGCAGCCGGAAATTGCGCTGGATTACTGGTTTGGCGAGATTGCCAGCCCTGCTATCTGGGACAGTGTCTACGATGATATGCGGCGCCTGCCGGATTTCAATCAGCTGTTACAGGAAAAGGGCCTGGTGGATTACTGGCGAGCGAAAGATAACTGGGGAGATTTCTGTGTTGCTGCCGGTGGTCAGGATTTTGTGTGTAAATAAAAATTAGTCGCAAGTCGCAAGTCGCAAGTTACAAGTCACAGGTCACAAGTTAAAAGAACAGACCAGGAGCAAGATTAGCTCTCTTTGATTGTGTTCAGGCGAAAGAAATCGCTTCGTATTTGTTCAGGTCTATGTCTTTGCGTGCAAGCCATAAGTTGTAATTGTCTTGCATGGCAAGCCAGCTTTCTGCAGTTCTTCCCAGCACCTTTGATAATTTAATTGCCATAGCAGGCGACACATCTGTTTTGCCGTTGAGCATTCTGCTTACCAGTCCGGTGCTTACCTGTAATTTCCTGGATAACTCATTGGAGCGGATGTCGTGGGGAGTAAGGTAGACGCGGTTTATAAACACCCCTGGATGTGTAGGCTTATGTTGAACTATTTTCATTAGTGGTTATCCTCGTACTTAACAATTATGGAGTGAGGCCAGCTTTACACTTCCTCATTATGATCTGGCCAGATAAAGCCGATCGGGTTTCTTTTTTCTTGTTCCTGTACTTCTGTAGCAAAGCACATCATCTGTACTGTGGACTGATGGGCGAACATGGTCACAGGACTGCCCTGGATCAAGCCCTCGATGCGAATGCCGTCAAAGCTTACCTGGGCCAGTTTCATGACGTTGATCTGTACACCGCCATGTAGCACAGCAATCACTGCAGGTTCATATTCCGGGGGCAGCTGTTGGCGCCAGGCTTTTACTTCGCTGGCCAGGGAGGCAAGGAATACGGCGGCACTGCGGAATTCGTTTTGCTCTTCGGCGCTGCAGCTCGCAGGCAGTGGGCAATACAAGGCGTCATCTGCTACAGAAGGGGGCTTGAATCCTGGCACCGGTGCTATTTGCTTGCTCAGGTTGTCCATGACGTCTTCCAGAGTTCTGGTTTTATCGCTTGTGATTCCGATTGATTCTTCAGTCATAATGAGTCCAGAGTAGTTGTACTGTTTAATTGTGTCAGAGTAACAGACGCTTGAGTCATTATGACAAATATTAGGTCTGGTAGTGAATAGATTCACTCTAGCCATCTATCTCTTATAAAAAGGGAATTAACAATGAAGAAAATTATTCTATTAATGTTCATGCTTTGTCAGAGTGTAAGCGCAGCCGAGCAGGAAAATCTGATCAACGGTGAAATTATCTCGCCGGATTTCCCCTATCAATCTCGCTATGTTGAAGTGCTGGGTTCATGCATGCATTATGTCGATGAAGGTGAGGGCGACCCGATATTGTTTATTCATGGTAACCCGACATCGTCTTATCTTTATCGCAATATCATTCCTCACGTAACAGACAACTACCGTGCCATTGCTATAGATTTGATAGGCATGGGCAAATCAGACAAGCCAGATATTGGCTATACCTATCTGGATCATCGCCGTTATGTAAATGCCTTTATTGAAGAACTGGGTCTGGAAAATATTACTTTTGTTATTCAGGACTGGGGCTCGGTGCTGGGTTTTGATTATGCGATGAATAATGAAGACAACACCAAAGGCCTGGCTTTTATGGAAGCCATTATTCCGCCAGCGTCCCCTGCAGAGAACGAGCCGGCGCTGGAATCAATGTTTGGTCAATTCCGCGCCATTGGCCCGGGAGAAGAATTGATTATGCAGCAGAATATGTTTGTCGAGCAGGTCTTGCCCGGCGGCATGATGCGCGAGCTCAGGCAGGAAGAGCATGATTATTACCGTCAGCCTTATCTGGAACCGGCATCACGTCTACCCACCCTGCAATGGCCTCGGGAACTGGCCATGGGCGGTACACCGGCGGCCAATGTCGAAGTGATTACCAATATTGGCGAATGGATGAAGGAAACAGATATACCCATGTTGCATTTCTGGGCGCGTCCCGGGGCATTGAACAGAGAAGCCACGGCAGATTATTTTGTGGAGAATGTGAAAAATATTCAGTCGGTGTTTCTTGGTGCCGGACGTCATTATTTGCAGGAGGATCATCCGGAGATGATTGGTCGCAGTGTAAATGATTGGCTCAGGAGGCTGGATAAGGAAAACTAGACTATTCTGAACGTGTAGATTTTGCCGGACATCGCTGCGCTGTTCCGGCTTCGCTTGGCGAATATCGGGCTGCGCCGATCTTCCGAGCTTCGCCCGGCGGATATCGGGCTACGCCGATCTTCCGAGCTTCGCCCGGCGGATATC
>JABIPQ010000008.1 GCA_018698975.1 Gammaproteobacteria bacterium | reverse complement strand
TGGTAATTTTCAATTCAGGTACCAATCTGATATAAATCACATCCTCAATTTAAGCTACCGATACCGTAACGTTTCAAACCCGATTACCTCAGCTGGAATTGATCGCAGGATCAAACAAACAGATATTTCGGCGATATGGCCTTTAAGGGAAAATTGGGGATTAATCGGTCGCTGGAATTATGACCATGCCAATAAACGCAAGCTGGAAACAATAGCAGGCCTTGAATACAGCAATTGCTGTTACAGTGTCAGAATAATCGGGCGGCAGTGGATAGATAATGACTCACTGTTCTTCGGCAATACAGATGACAACACCGGTATTTTCCTGCAATTTGAACTTAAAGGCTTTGGCAGCGTCTTAGGTGGTAATGTCAGCGGAATTTTGAATAATGGCATCACAGGTTACAGAGAAAGAAACTATGTTCAGTAAAGGGCTCAGTAAAGGAATCAATATCGTGTTCAGTGAAATTTCCAAGACCGGCAAAGTACTTGTGGGCCTCACCCTGTTCCTGAATCTTTTACTGCCTTCAGTGGCGCAGTCTCAGGAAGTTATATCCATCGACAAGATCATTGCGATTATCGACAGTGATGTACTCCTGCAAAGTGAATTTGATATGCGCTGGGTGCAAATCGAGGCGCAAATTGCCAATATCCAGGGGCCACGGCCCAGTGACGCAGAGCTGAAAAAACAATTACTCGACCAGCTCATCATCGAAAATCTGCAGATGCAAATGGCATCGAGGGCTGGAGTCAGGGTTGATGACAACCAGCTTAATCAAGCCATGAATACCATTGCCCAGCAAAACAATATGGACTTCGAGCAATTTCGACTGGTCCTCGAACAACAAGGCCTGTATGTACAAACACGTGAACAGCTACGCAAGGATATTATTCTTCAGCAATTCCAGGGTGGTGCTGTTAACGGTCGCATCGATATTACCCGCCAGGAAGTCGAAAACTATTTACGCTCTGAGGCGGGCCAGGCCGATATAGCGCCAGAGTACCGAGTAGCCCATATCATGATTGAAAATATCGATGGCCCACAACAAAGCCGACGTGAAGAACTGGCAAATTTTCTTCACCAGCAACTAACCGATGGTGCAGAAATTCTACAATTTGTTGCAGCCGGCGAAGTCAGCGGCATCCCGATAAGCGGTGGCGACCTTGGCTTTCGAAAAAGCGAAAACCTGCCCAGCATGTTTAGAGACGTGGTACCTAGCATGTCACTCGGAGAAATTAGCGAGCCCTTCACCAGCGCCAGTGGTTGGCATATCGTACAAATCAAGGATGTACGTGGCGGTGTAGCCCTGGAAATCGAGCAATACCATATTCGTCATATATTGATTGAGCCCAATGAAATCAGAACCGAGGCCCAGGCAGAAGATCTTGTCAGCGAGATTCACCAGCGCATCATCGACGGTGAAGATTTTGGTGACATCGCCAGACAGTTAACTGATGATGAATCTTCTATCGTCGCTGGTGGCGATCTTGACTGGGTTACATTCGGGCAATACCCGCCTGATTTCCTGGCCCTAGTTCAGAGCCTGGAAGATGGCGAAATGTCCGTACCTGTTCGCCTGCAGAGCGGCTGGCATATTATGGAACGCATGGAAACGCGGATCGAGGATATGACTGATGAGAATATGCGTTATCAGGCAGAACAGATCATGCGTCAGCGAAAATTCGACAATGAACTGGAAAACTGGCTCACCGAATTACGCGATACAGCCTACATAGATATCAAGATGGACTTGCAAGAGACAGAATGACCTCCCCTATTGCCGTTACCCCTGGTGAACCAGCGGGAATCGGACCCGATCTTTGTATCCAATATGTCTCGCAGCAAGAGGCTAAGTCCGAACCCCTGCTAATAATTGCCGACGCTGAAATGATGGCCGCTCGCGCACGCCTGCTGGGCATTTCTATTTCTATCAATGAAATCGACAGTCCTGCTGATATAAAACCAGGCGTACTGAATATAAAGCCTGTTTCAATGCAAACATCCTGTGAAGCGGGCATATTGAACCCCGCCAATAGTCCTTATGTTCTGGAGACTCTCAAGTGTGCAGTAGCCGGCTGTCTGTCTGGTGACTACCTGGGACTGGTGACAGGCCCTGTGCAAAAAAGTGTGATTAATGACGCCGGTATTCCTTTTTCCGGCCATACTGAATTCCTGGCGAATTTATGCGGACTGGAGCATGTGGTTATGATGCTCGCCACCAAGGGTTTACGCGTAGCACTGGCGACAACGCATTTACCGCTTAGCGAAGTCGCACCGGCCATCACTCAAGATCTGCTGCACAATATCCTTGGCATCCTGCATGAGGATTTACAAAAGAAATTTGGCATCGCACAGCCTGAAATTATTGTTGCAGGACTAAACCCCCATGCTGGTGAAGGTGGGCATCTTGGCAGGGAAGAAATAGACACTATTATTCCGGTACTTGATGAATGCAGACACCAAGGCATGAATCTGATTGGACCATTGCCAGCAGACACCTTGTTTACCCCAAAAATTCTCGATAATGCTGATGCTGTGCTTGCCATGTACCATGATCAGGGTTTGCCGGTGCTGAAATATAAAGGCTTTGGCAATGCCGTAAACATCACTCTTGGTCTACCCATCATTCGTACTTCTGTCGATCACGGTACTGCTCTTGATCTTGCCGGTAGCGGAAAAGCCGAGACCGGGAGCATGCACGCCGCCATTATCAGCGCCAGGGAAATGGCGGTGCACTGGAGTTCAAATGGTCAATGAACATCGTGCCCGAAAACGCTTCGGACAAAATTTTCTTCATAATCCCGGCATTATTGATCGTATCATTGCTGCCGTTAATCCGGGTAAAACTGATTACCTGATTGAAATCGGCCCGGGACAGGGAGCCCTTACCGACAAGCTTGTTGATCATTGCTGCCATCTCGACGTCATTGAAATTGATCGTGACCTGGCAGCAGTATTTCAGCAGCGTTATGCGGATAAGGAAAATTTCACCCTGCATACTGCTGATGTACTGAAGTTCGATTTCGCTTCGCTACCGCTAAATGAAAAACCTTACAAAGTGATAGGCAATCTGCCTTACAACATTTCAACCCCACTGATTTTTCGTTTACTAAGCTGCAAACACCTTTTTTCAGAAATGCTTTTTATGCTGCAACTGGAGGTGGTAGACCGCATGAGTGCAGGCCCCGGATCAAAAAGTTACGGACGCCTGAGTATCATGACCCAATACCACTGCAAGGTAGAAAAACTTTTTTCAGTACCACCCACAGCCTTCAAACCGCAGCCTAAAGTAGATTCTGCCATTGTCAGACTTGTGCCCTGGGCAGAGCCTCCCTTTCCCGCCAAAGACCCGGCTATGCTGGAAACCGTTGTGCGCACGGCTTTTTCCCAGCGTCGAAAAACCTTACAGAACAGTTTAAAAACACTGCTGGATAAGTCACTCCTGCAGGCACTTTCCATTGATGGTACAAGACGTCCGGAAACCCTATCGCTGGCGGAATATGTTAGTATCAGCAACGCACTGGGTGAGGATCACCTGTAAGCTAATTTCTCCATTGAACAGCACTTTTTCACTATTTTTTTCTAAACCAATTTCAGGCAATAAGATTTATTGTGAACAATTTACCCGAAAACAAATCAGACAACTTATCCAGCTCTTTAACAGATGAAGACTGCGGCATAGAAATTAGTACCAGAACTCAGTACCTTGAACGCCAATCTGACCCTGCTACCAATTCTTATGCATTTGCCTACACTATCTCCATATGCAATCAGCGTGAAGAACCTGTACGTCTGCTAAATCGCCACTGGATAATTACCGATCAGAACAACAAGGTTGAGGAAGTCAGGGGAAAAGGCGTTGTGGGCCAGCAACCTGTTATCCAGCCCGGAGAATCATTTGAATACTCCAGCGGCACGATAATTGGCAGTGAAATTGGCGACATGCATGGATCCTACACCATGGAATCTTCTGATGGGGATCAGTTCGAGGCACCAATACCCTTATTTGTTCTGGCAATTCCCAGTATGATTCACTAAAGAATTTTCTTTTTGTCTTACAGTTAAATTGAGCGTAAATAATAATGGCGACATACGCGGTCGGTGATATTCAGGGTTGTTATGACCAGCTCATGCGCATACTGGAGAAAGTGAAATTCGACCCCGCCTCAGATCGACTCTGGGGCGTAGGCGATCTAATCAATCGCGGATCAAAATCTCTCGAAACCCTGCGTTTTCTTAAGTCACTCGGCGATAGCTTTACCACCGTACTGGGCAATCATGACCTTCACTTTGTTGCCATGGCAACCGGTGCACAAAGCCATGGCAAAAAAGACACCCTGCAAGCCCTCCTTGATGACCCTGAATGTCTGAATTATTGCGACTGGCTTCGACACCAGCCAATGATCCATAATGAATCAATTAATACTGAAAGTGGTCAGCAATCATTTCTGGTGGTGCATGCAGGCATAGCGCCTGGCTGGACCTTCAAGAAAGCACGTAAATATGCCGCTGAAGTAGAAGCTGTTCTGCAAAGTGATAAATATAAAAAGTTTCTCACCATGATGTATGGCGATGAGCCGGATATCTGGCATGACGGCCTGGATGGCATGGAACGCCTGCGAGTGATCACCAACTACCTGACCCGGGTGCGATTTTGTAATGAAGAAACCCAGCTGAATCTAGCGATTAAATCTGGACCAAAAACTGCACCCGAGGGTTTCAAACCCTGGTATGAATATCAACAACTCAAAGAAGATAAAGTGATTCTTTTTGGACACTGGGCAACGTTGGAAGGAGTGACAAACTGGCCAAACATTTATGCCCTTGATACCGGCTGTGTTTGGGGTCGGGATCTCACCGTCTTGCGTCTGGAAGACAAGCGGCGCTACAGTGTTCCTTTCAGTAATTCCAAGTAAGACTCTGGCATGGAATTGTTAATAGCATCATGAAAATCTATCTCGTTGGCGGCGCTGTCCGTGACAAACTACTGGGCATCCCGGTCAAAGACAGGGACTGGCTGGTGGTTGGTAGTAGCGTAGAAGAAATGCTGGCGCTTGATTACCAGCAAGTAGGCAAGGATTTTCCCGTCTTTCTTCACCCTGACAGCAAAGAAGAATATGCCCTTGCCCGCACAGAGCGGAAATCGGGCAAAGGTTACACCGGCTTCAAGGTACATGCTGATAAAAGCGTCACCCTGGAAGAAGATCTATTACGTCGTGACCTGACCATCAATGCCATGGCTGAAGACCAAGATGGAAAACTCGTTGACCCCTTGAATGGCCGGCAGGATCTGGACAATAAAATTCTGCGCCATGTCTCCGATGCATTCACTGAAGACCCATTACGTGTTTTAAGAGTAGCGCGTTTCGCTGCCCGCTTTCACCATCTTGGTTTTACCATTGCCGACGAAACGATGCAGTTAATGCAAGAGCTTAGCAGCGGCGAAGAACTGGAACATCTGATCAATGAGCGGATCTGGACAGAGACCGGCAATGCGCTGCGGGAAAAATCACCTCAGGTATATATCCAGGTGCTGGAAAACTGTAAGGCACTGGTAAAAATATTACCTGAAGTCGCCAATCTTTTTGGGGTGGCCCAGCCGGCAAAATATCATCCTGAAATTGATACAGGTATTCATACCCTGATGGTACTTGAACAGGCTTCACTATTAAGCACGGATACACTTGTGCGCTTTGCTGCCTTGATGCATGACGTGGGTAAAGGCGCCATCCCGGAACAACAGCGGCCCAACTTTCAAGGCCATGAGGAACTCGGTGCCGAGCTTATCAATAGTGCCTGCCAACGTATCAAGGCACCCAATGACTATCGCGACCTGGCAAAAATGACCAGCCTTTATCACACCCGCTGCCACCGGGCAGACAGGCATGGTGCAGAAGAAATTTTCGAAACTCTTGAGCTCACCGATGCCTATAGAAAACCGGATCGATTCGCCCAATTCCTGCTGGCTTGTGAAGCTGATTCCCGCGGCCGTCTTGGTCTGGAAAATATTCCCTATCCACAAGCAGGCCTTTTGGCAAAAGCACTTGAGGCAAGCAATAAAGTGGATGCCAGACAATTTGTCGAGCAAGGCTATAAAGATGCAGAAATTGGTGAGCAGGTACGCATCAAACGTCTGCAGTTAATTTCGGTACACCTCAATCAATGAATAATTCTGCCAAGCATCCTGTTGTTCTTATTACCGGTGCGGCTGTCCGTCTGGGCGCTGCAACGGCAAGGTTACTGCATCTGCATGGCTACAACATTATTATCCACTGCAATAAGTCTGTTACCGATGCCACAAGCCTGAGCGATGAACTGAATCAGCAAAGAGAAAATTCGGCAACAGTACTGCAGGCAAACCTGTCTGATATGAATGCCGTGACTGAACTGGGTAAACAAAGCATTGCAACCTGGGGGCAACTGGATGTACTGATAAACAATGCCTCTGCTTTTTATCCTACGCCTTTGGCAGAAATCAGTCAGTCACAATGGGATGAGTTATTTGCCAGCAATGCCAGGGCGCCCCTGTTTCTCGCTCAGGCATGTGCACAGGCCCTCACCCAGCAAGAGGGTTGCATCATCAATATTTCAGACCTGTATGCACAAAGAGGACTAAGCAATCATTCCATCTACACCATGGCCAAGGCTGCACAGGAAGCCATGACCCGCTCCCTTGCCCGCGAACTGGCGCCAAAGGTTCGCGTCAACGGCATCGCTCCAGGGGCAATTTTATGGCCACCTGGTGAAGAGTTGTCGGAAGAAAAGAAACAGGCAATCATCAATAATGCTTCGTTGAAAAAAATGGGAGCACCTGAGGATATAGCCAATGCGGTGCTGTTTTTACTTGAAAAAGGCTCCTATATTACCGGCCAGGTTATTCATGTCGACGGCGGGCGATAATTATTCAATCAATGATTGAATAAAAAATACCTTGCATCAATTCCTGACACATAAAATAGTTACCAGATCTTTTATTTTTAATTTTTAGGATTTAACAAGGCTGTCAGTACATGATCTTCCCAGCGCCCGTTAATATACAGGTAGCGCTTGGCAAAACCTTCTTTTTCAAAACCCATTTTTTCCAGCAAGCGAGCAGAACGCTCGTTTACCGGCATATAGTTGGCGCTAATTCTGTTTAAGCGAAGATTATTAAAGGCATAGTCAACAACATGCCTGACAATGCCGCTCATATAGCCCTTGCCTTCGTAGTCGGCATCGACTGAATAGCCCATGGTGCAATAAAGACCAGGACTGTAAACAATATTGGTTAACGAACAGGTCCCTACCACCTTTCCCTCTTCCAGCCCCACAAAATGCACAGCCCTGCCATCCTGGTAATCGCGTTCTCTTGCCTCAAGCCGCTTTGTCCAGGATTCAATGCTGTTGTGATCTTGTCTGACCAGAGGATGCCAGCGGGCAAATCGAAGGGAATTGCTGGTGTAATAATCGGCCAGCAGTTTTGCATGTTTAACTTGTGTGGTGAGAATTTCCACGGAAAACAGATTTAGTGTGCTTCCTGATCTTCAGGCTCTTGAGGATCGACCTCATCCAATGACTCGAGTATTTCCTGTGCCTCATCGTAATCGGCATCATCAAGAACCCAGAGCTCCTGATCAATATTATAGGGAGGAATACCCACACCGGAAAACTCATTTTTTATTGTCACCGCCATACCGGACGATTCGAGAATGGATTTTGCCAGACCTACTAATGCAGGATTGTAATGTGTGTAGACAAGCCTCACTGCCTTCTCCTTTTATTTTTCATCCAATTCCTTTGCCAATTATTTTGCTAATGACTTTTTTTCGTATAACAAGTAACCGAGAGGGAAAGTTTATTTATTGGAAATCAGACGTCCGTGCCATTCAAAATTAACCGGCCACAATTTTTGTTTTTCCTTATCAAAGTCTGCCCAAAGATTGGCATAGGATTGCCGTAATACAGGATGTTTATTTTTCCCATTTATCTGGGATAAAGGCCACAAAACAAAAGCATTTTTTATTATCTCGTCTCTGGGCAATACAATACCATTAAATTCGCCTGTCAGATTTTCATAAGTCAGTATATCGATATCAAGAGTCCTGCCACTAAATTTAGGTTGGCTGCGATCCCGCCCCTGCTTATCCTCCATCTCCTTAAGCAACACAGACAGCTCTGCCAGACCCAGGTCGGTATTGATGCCAACCACCATATTAAGAAAATTGTCACCATCAAAACCTACAGACTCACTCTCAAACACGCTAGACAGACTCAAATCGTTGAAGCTTAAAAGCAAAGCATCAAGACAACTGGTCAGATTTATCTCTGCGTCGAGGTTACTTCCCAGGCTAAGCGTTACCCATGCCACTAATAGCTTCCCCCATCGGCCTTGGCGCCCCTTTCAATAATGACCCCAACGTCACGCGAACCTGTGACCGCACCGGGTTTTCCCAACTCAAGTTTAAGCCAGGTAACACCAAACTCTCCCTGCACAATACTGGCAATTCTCACGCCCAGGGTTTCTACCAGCTGAAAACTGCTTTCCTCAACAAAAGAGATCAGTCTTTTTGCCACCTCTTTGTAATTCAGCGCATATTCAATTTCATCATTTTCAGCTGCTTTGGTGAAATCTGATTTCATCTGCAGATTAATCGTTATCTTCTGCTTGATTTCACGCTCCCAGTCATAAATACCTATCACTGTCTCTATTTCCAAATCTCGTATATAAACAATATCCATAGTACTCACTCTTTCACTATTAAAAATTTAGAATTCTTTATGCTTTTGATTTTTATTTCAATCGGGGTTAAAACCCCTCCTACAGGAGCGGTTTTAACCGCGAAGAACGTAGCACCTTTCCTTCGGGACTGAAGTCCCTCCTACATAAATACGCTATTCTTTTGTAGGAGCGGTTTTAACCGCGAAGAACGTAGCACCTTTCCTTCGGGACTGAAGTCCCTCCTACATACTTTTAACTATTAGTTAAAGCTGGCAGGGTTTCCATATTCCAGCGCGGTTTTGCCAGAATTGCCAGATCATCCTGTTGTCCTGCCAGCAAACGCATGCAACCGGCATAAGCAATCATTGCACCGTTATCAGTACAGTACGCAAGTCCCGGGTAATACAGTTCACCGCCTTCCTCTTTTGCCATCGCTGCCAGCTTTTCCCTGAGCCGGATATTGGCACTGACACCGCCAGCAATGACCAGTCTTTTCATGCCACTGTGCTGAAATGCGCGTCTGCATTTAATCACCATGGTGTCAGCAACTGCCTCCTGAAACGCCCAGGCAATATCTGCTTTGCATTGTTCATCAATTACACCGTCCACCTTATGGTCCTCAACAGTATTGAGGGTAAAGGTTTTCAGGCCACTGAAACTGAAATCAAGACCAGGTCGATTGGTCATTGGCCTGGGAAATTTAAATCGCCCCGGGTTGCCCTGCTCGGCAAGTTTCGCCACCAATGGGCCTCCTGGATAATTCAGCCCCAGCATCTTGGCGACTTTATCAAAGGCTTCACCGGCCGCATCATCAAGCGATTCACCGATCAAATTGTATTGGCCAAGAACCGGCACTTCCACTAGTTGGGTATGCCCACCAGAAACCAGTAAGGCTAGAAAGGGAAATTCGGGGGCATTGTCTTCCAGCAAGGGAGCAAGCAAATGTCCTTCCATGTGATGAACGCCCACTGTAGGTATATCCAGGGCCATGCCCAGAGATCTGCCGATTGATGCTCCTACCAGTAAGGCACCCGCAAGTCCTGGACCGGCAGTATAGGCAAGGCCGTTAATATCACCAAGCTCAAGGCCGGCTTTTTCCAGGACTTTCTTAATCAATGGCAGCGTTTTTCGAATATGGTCACGGGATGCAAGTTCAGGGACTACGCCACCATATTTCTGGTGTAGTTCAACCTGGCTATATAAAGCATCCGCAAGCAAGCCATGATCACTGTCATATACAGCGATACCGGATTCATCACAGGATGTTTCTATACCAAGAACTTTCATTTTATTCTCAAAGCTTTTTATCCCGACAGAATCAGCGCTGACAGGAGAGACCTCGTCCTGCTTGCTGTTGGGGCTTAAGGGATCGGAATAATATCATAACAGCGCTTTCCAATTGATCTTTTGCGGGTATCAAATCGTAAATAGCCTTGTGTTATCATGCGAAAAATTTTCAACAAGTATTTGTCAAAAATACTTTAAACATAGATGAGTCCGAAATATGAAAGCATTTATCTTAGCCGCAGGCAGCACTTCACTGGATGGTGTACAGCAAGTAGAACTGGAAAAGCCCGTCGCTGGTCCAGGTGAAATCCTGGTCAGCATGAAAGCTGCATCCCTGAATTTTCGCGACCTTGGCATTATCGCGGGCAAGTACTTTGGTGGCCCGGTGCAAAAAGATACGGTGCTTCTTTCTGATGGTGCGGGTGAAGTAGAAGCCGTGGGCGAAGGTGTCAGCCGCTTCCAGGTTGGTGACAAAGTCGCCGGGACATTTTTCAAGGATCTGATTGAAGGCCCGGCAAACCCGATGGTTAACCCTGCACTGGGCCATTCTGCTGACGGTGTACTTGCCCAATACATGGTATTAAACGAAAACGATGCCGTGAAAATTCCCGCCAATCTGAATTATCAGGAAGCAGCCTGCCTGCCTTGTGCAGCATTGACTGCCTGGCACGCAATGATGACAGCAGGTCGACCCGTGACTAAAGGCGATACTGTTTTACTGCTTGGCACAGGTGGCGTATCCACTATAGCCCTGCAATTTGCCAAGGCCCTTGAGGCTAAAGTGATTATCACTTCATCAAGTAATGACAAGCTCGCCAAAGCGAAAGAGATGGGCGCTGACTTGTTAATAAATTATAACGAACACCCGGACTGGGATGACGAAGTAAAGAAAATTAACGATGGCCAGGGCGTGGATTGCATCGTGGAAGTCGGCGGTATCGGGACCATAAATAAATCCATGAATTGTCTGGGCCTGGGCGGCAAGATCGGCATGATAGGTGTCCTTGCAGGTGCTGACGGCGAATGCAACCCACGCAGTCTGATGATGACAGGCAGCAGCATCCACGGCATTTTTGTCGGCAACCGCCAGATGTTTGAAGAGATGAACAAAGCTATCGAAGAGCATGATATTCACCCAGTGGTGGACAAGGCTTTTGATTTTGATGATGCCGTTGAAGCGATTAAATATTTCAAGAGCCAGGCGCATATGGGTAAAGTTGTTATCAATATCAGCTAAACGCATCAACTTAGCTTATAAATATATTGTCAGGTACTTTTTAATTACCCTCATGAAAAATTTATTAACAGCAAATAAAGCATCAATATTTTTGTTTTTGGTCTTTGGGTCATTAACTGGTGCACTACTTGCTGCTGATAGCAAAGAACCTGTTACTGAAGAAATTGTTATTACCGGCGATCGGGACAACATCAATCTCCAGCTCATGGTTGATCAGGCAGAAGATCAATTTTTTGCCATCTTTAATGATCTCGTTGATGAAGACTTTCGCATTGAGTGCAAATATGAAAAAGTTCTTGGCAGTCTGATCAAACAAAGAATCTGCCAGACCGGATACATGAAACAAGAACTCACCACGGCCGCCACGTTCAACTTCTTTGGCATGGAATATGGTGCCTCTGCCCCCCTCGCAGCAAAAAATAGCCAAATGCGAGAACTGACTCTCGAGCTCCTTCAAAATAATTCAGAACTGCGAAGCGCAGCACTGAATCTTTCCGAGCGTGTGGAAGAATATCGGGATGAGTATGGTATTCCTGACGATCAGGAATAAACGCTGTAATTAATTCATGGTCAAATATACTCACAAAAAGTAACAAGGGAATTGTAATTTTTTCGCAATATAAATTTAGTGAATCTCCGGAAATAATGGATAATTAGCCGGATAACCCTAATAGTGGAATTTTTTGTGCCTGATAAGAGTAGTAACACCAGTAATTACAAAAACAGTATCACTAAATTCGTCAAGATCACTGCCACAGGCTTAAGCCTGCTAATTTTGACGGCCTGTAATAGTTTCCAACAGGAAAACACGCAAGCCACGCTTCCTTCGGCTGACGTCGTGGTGGAAGA
This sequence comes from Gammaproteobacteria bacterium, assembly GCA_018698975.1. GTDB lineage: Bacteria > Pseudomonadota > Gammaproteobacteria > Pseudomonadales > Pseudohongiellaceae > Eutrophocola. The sequence continues at coordinate 10,448 of JABIPQ010000008.1, read as the reverse complement.
TCTGATCGTGGAATCACTGGTAAGTGGTGCCAGTGATTTTGGTGATATCGACATCGATGGAGTTCCCCGCGAACCGGTCACTGAAGAAGAAGCTGTAATTCAGGCGGAACGTCCCCAACCTGTTACTCCTACCATCAATATGACTGCTAACCGCGTCGTGGAACGGTCAATAAATGATTATCTTCAGAATCGCCAGACCCTGCTAAAAATCTGGATAGAAAGAAGCCATACCTGGTTTCCAATGATTGAAAAAATCTTTGAAGAAGAAGGCGTCCCTGATGAACTGAAATATCTGGCACTGGGCGAAAGTGGCCTGAGACCCACTGTCAGAAGTGGCGCTGGCGCTGTTGGCATGTGGCAATTCATGTATGGCACCGCACGCTCTTCTGGCCTGGAAATAAACACCTGGGTTGATGAGCGTCGTGATCCCGAAAAAGCGACTCGCGCCGCAGCAAGACATTTCAAGGAATTGTATGAAAGCTATAACGGAAACTGGGAAATGGTCCTGGCTGGCTATAACTGCAGCTACCGATGCATCACCCGCGCTGCCCGCCGCGCCGGCAAAGCCATTGAAGATAACCCATCCTATTGGGAAATCTATCCTTTCCTGCCACGTGAAACGCGCGGCTTTGTCCCCAAATTTATTGCCTCTGCACTGATCGTTTCCAATCCGGAAATGTATGGTATCCAGGCAGAAAACTTTGGCCAGGAAATCGTCTTCGACATTGTGAAAGTCAACGGCATGCTTTCTGTCGAAGCCGCCGCAATGCTCGCCGGGACAGACGTGGCAACTATCAGAGCCCTGAATACTGAATTGCTTAAAGCCAGTCTCCCGGATCAGGCTGAACCTTACTCCCTGAGAATTCCTCTGAACACCTTTGAGCGTTTTGTCCGTTCTTTTGACAACCTGCCTGCACAAGACAAAGTATCCCCCAGTGAATACATCATTGTCAGTGGCGATACCCTTGGCAGAATTGCTCGAAATTTTGACACCAGCGTAGATGAACTCAGAGCAGTGAATGGCATTCGCACAAACCTGATCCACCCCGGACAAAAGCTGCTGATTCCGGGTACAGGTATTTCTACCACTATCGCTATTGCCAGCACGGAGAAGCAGTCCATTGCTTATGGCGAAAGCCGATTCAAACCCATAAAACTTCGTGAAGAATTTCAACTGGTAGAACTCAATGGCTCCACCGAAGCCGCGCCCTTGATGGCTGTAAGTCTCAGTCCGGATGTGGAAGATGACCTGCTAGTCCCTACTATCTATCAAGTTCGCCGTGGCGATACGCTGGGTGTCATCTCTGAACGCTTTGATGTCTCCGTCAGAAATATTCAGCAATGGAATAATATCCGCGGCACTACTATTTATATCAATCAGGAACTGACCATTCATTCCGGCGCAGTAAAACCCGTCACTACTTACCAGGTGCAGCGTGGTGATAACCTGAGCATCATCGCCCGCAGATTTGGTGTTTCAGTAGAGAACATCAAACGCTGGAACAGCCTGCGCAGCAATATGATTTTTGCTGGGCAGAATTTATCAATTAATTAGCGTTAACCTTCCTGAAAATGGCGGATATCGCTACGCTCTTCCGCCCTACACATTATTTGAAAATATCGTAGGGCGGAAGATGGCCGCAGGCCGATATCCGCCAAGTCGTAGACCGGAAGAGAGCCGCAAGATTGATGTCCGGCATTTATATCAGCAATCGAACAAAGCACCCTTCACTTTCTCCACTGCCTTAACAATCCTGCCCCCTGCCTTAATATCTTCTGTAATGGCGGCAATATACACATCCATCGCCTGCTCATAGTCATTCCAGATCAGCGCCCGTTTGTCATCAAATTGTCGGCCAATTACTTCGTAGATAGCAGTGTATAAAGGCAGAGTCGCCGGAGATACTGACTGGCTGGCATCGTAATGGCCACACTCGATATGTGTGCGTAATTCTGCTGCCTGCACACCAAACAATAAACTGATGGCCATATACTGCTGATAAATTTCCACAGAGCGACGCGCCAGGTTAGCTGATCCAAAGCCCTGGGAATTAATGTTCTGGTTAAAGCCTTCTGCATGGCTTGGATAATGAGGCGTCAGTGCATTTCCGTAAAACATCAATTGCGGCATGATGCAGTTCCCACAAATCTGCAAACTTTGCAGACCACCATTAATTGTACGCTCAGTATTGCCAACCAGCATGGCAGACAAACCATTACTGAACGCCGGCATTGCCGCCATGGCAATTTGAATATCCAGATGTTTGGCAAGCATGCCAATGTGAGAGCGCAGCTGATCCATACCGACACCAATATACTGACCAAGAAAATTACCGCCATGGTAAGTATGACCGGATGCTTCATCTACCAAGGGGTTATCTGTGGCTGAGTTAATTTCCGTTTCCACCTGCTCGGCAATCAAGCGTAATCCATCCACAATCGGTCCCATGTACTGCGGAAGGCAGCGCAAGGAATAACGATCCTGTATCGGCTCATCGCCACCGCGGAACTCATGCTGACCATCCAGTTCATCACAAATGAGCTTGGAACCAGTAAGCAAATCAAGCATTACAGCAGCTGAAGCTATCTGCCCATTAAAAGGTTTGTGCTCATGAATAAATGGGTGAAAGGACTGATTGGTTGCTCCCAATCCCTGAAACAGCAGCGCATGGGCACCAAAGGAAAGAGCCAGAAGTTGTCTGGTGTCATACACCACACCGGCAGCAATGCCAGCCATGACAGAGGTGCCATTAACCATGGCCAATCCTTCCTTGGGACCAAGTTCTTCCCTTTCCAGTCCCAATGCTGTCAAGGCGCTTTGCGCTCCCATCTCCTTGCCCTGGTAATCCACCTTCCAGCTTTCATCGAGGCCAATCAGGCAGGCAGTGATATAGGATAATGGCGACAGGTCACCACTGGCGCCGATGGAGGCAAATTCCCTTACATGAGGCGTCACGCCTTCATTCAGAAAAACCCCCATACGCTCAATCATCGACATGCGAATCCCCGATGCCCCCTGTAAATGGGAGTTCATCCTTACCAGGATGGAGGCCCTGACATCAGAACCAGGTAAGCGATTGCCAGTGCCTACTTTATGAAACCAGGGGATATTATTCTGCAACTCCATAGCCTGCTCTTTGGTAATAGCTTTATAAGCCATTGCTCCAAAGCCGCTTGTCACCCCATAAATAGGCTGGTTGTTGGCTACTGCATCCAGAATGAAATCATTGGATTTTCTAACCCTGTCCTGCACCACTGAATCATCAGTGATGGCGACCTTCGATTCATTCCTGGCGACGCGCACCACCTGATCAATTGTTAAACCTTCTCCGGAAACCGTTACTTTTTCTGCAGTCATCACTACACCTATATAAGATATTGAATTTGTTGGATTATTTCAGAATGAAAAATGCGCGCGACAAGGAATAACGAACGCAGCACAGATCTGACAATGGGAGTCAGGTCCAGTCGAGGAGGGAGAAATAACCGGACAGGAATCCGGCTTTTATTTTTTTACTTGGCTTCATGCTTGAACTCTATAGTTGATCTCTATAGTTGAACTCTGCGCTAATTGGCGTCTAGTGTACGATATTTTGCCAATTTCAGGCTAGCAGTTACATGCAAAATTCAGTCGCAGTAGACTTTATCCGATGCCCTTTTGCGCCTTAAATTCATGCCTTATCAAGCCTCAGATGGAGGTAGCACAGCGATATCTGTCGCGCTTGGCGATTTTCGTCCAAAACCTTTGCAATTAAGGGACTTTGCCATTAAAATCCTCCGCCCTTGAACATAGGGATTAATCAAATCAGGTATTTTTTACATGCCCATAGTTAAACTGAAAGAAAACGAACCTTTTGATGTGGCTCTGCGCCGCTTCAAGCGTTCTTGTGAAAAAGCAGGCGTCCTCGCTGAAGTGCGTCGTCGTGAGTTCTACGAAAAGCCAACTGCTGTTCGCAAACGCAAAGCTGCCGCGGCTGTAAAGCGTCATGCCAAGAAAGTGTCTCGTGAATCTCGTCGCACACAGCGTCTTTACTAATTAACACTCTTAAAATCTCCCTACGCTAATGGCGGATCATCCTCTCAAACAAAGCATCACTGATGCGATGAAAGATGCCATGCGCGCTAAAGACAAGCCGCGCCTGTCTACTATTCGCCTGATGCTTGCCGAGCTAAAACGTATCGAAGTGGATGAGCGCATAGATCTGCCTGAAGACCGCATCATTTCTGTTCTCGATAAAATGATCAAACAGCGTCGTGATTCGGTAAAACAATATACCGATGGCGAGCGCATGGATCTGGCGAATATTGAAAGCGCTGAAATTGAAGTCATCCAGGAATTCATGCCTGCTGCACTTAGCGAAGCAGAAATCGCTGACATTGTTAATCAGGCTATTACTGATTCCGGTGCATCCTCCATGCAGGATATGGGCAAGGTCATGAACTCTGCCCGTCCACATCTGGCAGGTCGTGCAGACATGGCTATAGTTAGCCAACTGGTTAAAAAGCAACTTTCCTAAACCACACTCCCTTTACCTAAGATTGCGCAGAACAAAGACGCTATAATGCCGATTTGACTGAACCATAATTCACTTTGGATTTAAAAAACACACTCCATAGCCTCCTGTCTCGAGATGAAGCCAAGCTACCCATGGCCGTGCTGGGCATTCTGGTGGGTGTCGTTACTGGTCTGGTGGTTAACCTGTTCCGCTTTTTGCTGGAATCCACCATGCCGTTTTTCACCGGTCTGCACCATGACGATTTTGAATCTCTCCCCACTCACTGGCATTTTTTCCTGCCAGTTCTTGGCTGTCTGCTGATCGGCCAGTTGCTGCATATGCTGTCACCGGAATTACGTGGCATGGGAGTCAGCTATGTCATCGACAAGGTGCAGAATTTTCGTAGCCACATGCCTTTTCGAAACGCACTGGTGCAATTTACAACGGCCTCCATCGCTTTGTTGAGCGGTGGCTCATGCGGCCGCGAAGGTCCTGCCATACATCTGGGTGGCTCTTCCGGCGGCCTGCTTGGTTACTGGCTCGGATTACCCAATAACAGTATTCGTACATTAATTGCCGCCGGCAGTTCAGCTGCGATTGCAGCTGCGTTCAACACGCCTATTGCAGGGGTTATTTTCGCCATGGAAGTAATCCTGATGGAATATGCGGTCACCGGCCTCATTCCAGTGATCATTGCCGCAGTAAGCGGTACCGTGATTACGCAAATATTATATGGGGATGATCCGGTCTTTATACTCGACTCGGTTGTCATGAACAGCCTGTGGTTGATTCCCTATGTGGTTCTGATGGGCTTGGTCATCGGCGCCCTGGCCAGCCTTTTTGTCACCCTGCATAAAATTGCCGCGAGCTTTAATCATATCGATCTGCGCGTGCGCCTGTTATTAATTGGCCTGATGACAGGATGTGTTGCCTTGTTTGTTCCGCAAGTAATGGGCACAGGATATGACTCCCTTAACGATGCCCTGTCAGGTAATCTGGGGCTTACCTTTTTGCTTGTTTTGTTAACTGTAAAACTGCTGGTGTCTGCCACTGGTCTTGGCCTGGGCCTGCCCGGAGGACTCATCGGCCCCAGTCTGGTCGTGGGTGGTATCGCTGGTGCTGTGTTGGGCATCATTGGTGAACAAATTTTTCCTGGCACATTATCCTCAACAGCCTTTTATGTCTTGATCGGCATGTGCGCGATGATGGGTGCCACCCTTCAGGCGCCACTTGCAGCATTAATGGCGCTACTCGAACTGAGCAACAATCCAAATATTATTTTGCCTGCCATGATAATTATCGTCGTGGCCAACCTGACCAGCTCTGAGCTTTTTAACACCCGATCCATATTTCTAAATACACTGAGCCCGCGCAAACAGCATTTCCCCGCAGAGCTGTCCCGTTACCTCAGCCGCTATGGTGTCAGCACTGTTGCCAACTACAAATTCGTCACACTTTTACCAGATTCAGATAAAGACAAAATGCGCAAAGCACTGGAAAATAATCCGGAGTGGATAATTATTGATTACGAAGGTAACAATGATGCCGTAATCGGCAGACCTGCACTGGAACTGGCCATGATAAACCCGGATTTCTCCCTGAAAAAACTCGAAAAGGCACAGAGCATTGTCCCGGTATCCCACAATGCGACGCTACTGGAAGCGCTGGAAACGCTCACCGAAAAGAACGTGTCCTATGGCTATATCCATGAATCCTATAAAACAGGAAGCGCTGGGTTTTCCGGTATCTTCTGTTTGGATGATATTATGAATTTCTATAAAGGAACTCAGTGATGGCCGGCCTCATTCCACAAAATTTTATCGATGATCTGCTCGCCAGAGTCGATATCGTGGATGTAATTGACGCCCGCACCACCCTGAAAAAAACCGGTAAGAACTATTCCGGCCTTTGCCCCTTTCATAATGAGAAAACGCCTTCCTTCAGTGTCGAACCTGACAAACAGTTTTACTATTGTTTCGGCTGCGGGGCCGGCGGCAATGCTATCGGTTTCGTGATGAATTACGAAAACCTGGATTTTCCGGAAGCAATTGAAAACATCGCGGCACAAATGGGCATTGATGTGCCACGGGAAGAGTCCTCTGTGTCGCAACAGACACGGGAAAAAAACCAGACTCTGTACGACATACTGGAACAATGCGTGCGCTTTTATCAAAGCCAGTTGCGTCGACATCCAGACAGAACACATGCCGTTGATTACTTGAAAAGCAGAGGCTTGTCCGGTGAAATCGCCCGCGATTTTGCTTTAGGCTATGCCCCACCTGGCTGGAATAATTTACTCGATGCATTGGGCAAAGATGAGAGCAGCAAAAAAGCCTTGCTTAATGCCGGCATGCTTATTGAAAACCCGGACAACAAGCAGCATCCCTTATATGATCGTTTTCGCGACCGCATCATCTATCCCATTCGAGACAACAGAGGTCGCGTTATCGCTTTTGGTGGCCGGGTAATGGGCGATGACAAACCCAAGTATCTTAATTCACCTGAAACACCGGTATTCCATAAAGGCGAAGAATTGTATGGCCTTTATGAGGCGCGCAAAAACATGCGCAAGCTGGAACGCATCCTCATCGTTGAGGGCTATATGGATGTTATTGCCCTGGCCCAAAACGATATTCATTACTGCGTAGCAACATTAGGTACTGCAACCAGCACCAGTCACTTGAGACGACTTTTTAAATTAGTCCCGGAAGTGGTGTTTTGTTTTGATGGGGACAAAGCTGGCAGAGAAGCAGCCTGGCGCGCGCTGGAACAGGTATTGCCCTTGATGGAAGATGGCCGCACAGCCCGCTTTCTGTTTTTACCGGAAGGTGAAGACCCTGATAGCCAGGTGCGCAGAATCGGTAATAGCGAGTTTGTAAGAAATTTATCTGAAGCCACCCAACTGGCCGAGTTTTTCTTTGAATCCCTGGGCAAGAAAGTGGATATGAATTCCCTTGAAGGCAGAGCAAGTCTCGGCAAGATGTCCCTGCCCCTTATTCAAAAAATACCCAGTGGTATTTACCACCAGCTGATCCTTGATCAATTAGGCTCGATCACCGGCGTAGATCCGCAAACCCTTGGCAATATGGAAAAGTCTTTGGAGAAAACAGCGGATAGAGGTGCAGCGAGAGGAGCAACAAGAGAGGCGAGCAGAGACGACGGCAGAGGAATGGGCAGTACACCTCCTCCTGCCCTTGAATCGGTGCCGGTCAGCAATCAGCCCCCGGGACGGAAAAAACAAAGTGGCCGCTCTGCCTGTATGAGGGCGGTAAACCTGATTTTGTTAAAACCGGACATTGTGAATGAGCTTGATGAGGCCGGCGAGATAGCTGAATTAGTCAGTCCGGATAGCGATCTTCTGTTAGAGGTTATTGCCCTGGCTAAAAAACACCCGTCCAGCTCCACACCGGAATTATTGGGACGCATCTATGCTACCCCTCTGGGCAGCCAGCTCACCCAGCTGTTGAATCGGGAGCAAATCACCCCCGCAGAAGGGGTTACTCAGGAATTTAATGAAATTATTACCCATTTACTGGATTCCCAGCGCCGCCGAAAAAGCCATCATGGCTGGCTTGAAGAAGCCCGTCAGAAAGTGCATTCCCGCCAAAACAGGCTCAACCAAGAGCAGAATCCACCCGGAGAAAGCTAAATCCCCCCCTTTACCTTGATTTTTGCGGCCTTAACCCCAATTTAAGGGGTAAATATCGCTAGAATCAAACGGCACTTTTCGTTAAAATACGCGGTCGTTTTTCCCCCTGCCCAACTCACAGGAATTGCAGCACATATGAGCAACGTCCAAACACAACAATCCAGTCTGAAAGCCTTGATCGCAAAAGGAAAGGAACAAAACTACCTTACCTATGCACAAGTGAATGACCATCTGCCGGACTCTATTTCTGATCCGGATCAGGTAGAAGACATCATTCAGATGATTGACGACATGGGTATCAAGGTATTTGAAACTGCCCCTGATGCCGATCAACTTCTGATGATTGAAAGTGAAACCGATGAGTTGGCTGCTGCTGAAGCTGCCGCCGCACTTGCTGCCGTTGAAAATGAAGCTGGTCGCACCACCGATCCGGTCCGCATGTATATGCGTGAAATGGGTACGGTTGAGCTGCTTACCCGTGAAGGTGAAATTGTCATTGCCAAGCGCATTGAGGAAGGCATTCGTGAACTGATGTCAGCCATGGCTTTTTTCCCGGGCACACTTGAATATGTACTGGATGAATACACGCTGGTCGAGAAAGAAGAAAAGAAACTGGCCGACATCCTTACTGGCTACCTCGATCTGAATGACCCTGTAGCTCCACCCGTTGTCATTGAAGAAGTTGCCGCCCCTGCTGCCGCTGATGACAAGTCAGATGACAAAGCTGATGATAGTGATGACTCAACCACCACTGACGATGATGACGATGAAGCTCCTACTGGTCCTGATCCCGAAGAAGCACGTATCCGTTTTGATGAACTAAGAAAGCAATATCGTTCTACCATGCGTGCAGTGAAAAAATATGGCCGCCAGCATGAAAAAAGCATAGAAGCACTAAACAAGCTCGGTGAAGTATTCAAATTTTTCAAACTCGCCCCGCGTCAGTTTGACCCTTTGCTTGAGCATGTCCGCGCTTGCCTTACCCGCATCCGCCGCCATGAAAGAAATGTTCGTAATCTGTGTATCAATGCCGGCCAGATGCCACGCAGCATTTTTATCAAGAGCTTCCCGGGCAATGAAGTCAACATGAAGTGGATCGACACCCACCTGCGCAGAAAGCCTTATTCAGAATCTCTGGCCAAAGTAAAAGTTGAAATCCTACGCGCCCAGAAAAAAATATTCATGGTGCAGGAAGAAACTGGCCTGACTATTGTCGAAATTAAAGACATCAACCGCCGCATGTCCATTGGTGAAGCAAAATCCCGTCGTGCCAAGAAAGACATGGTGGAAGCCAACCTGCGTCTGGTGATTTCCATTGCCAAAAAATACACCAACCGCGGTCTGCAATTCCTGGATCTGATTCAGGAAGGTAATATCGGTCTGATGAAAGCGGTGGACAAATTCGAATACCGCCGCGGTTACAAGTTTTCAACCTATGCCACATGGTGGATCAGACAGGCCATCACCCGCTCCATTGCGGATCAGGCCCGTACCATCCGTATTCCTGTGCATATGATTGAGACCATCAACAAACTCAACCGCATCTCACGCCAGATGCTGCATGAGAAAGGTCGCGAACCCACGCCGGAAGAATTAGGCGAGCGCATGGAACTGTCAGAAGACAAGATCCGCAAAGTACTGAAAATTGCCAAAGAACCTATCTCCATGGAAACACCCATCGGTGATGATGAAGATTCACACTTGGGCGATTTCATTGAAGATGCCAATATCGATTCACCTGTTGACTCCTCTCTGGACGAAGGCCTGCGTGAAGCTACCAAGGAAGTCCTGGGCAGCCTGACTGCCAGGGAAGCCAAGGTACTGCGTATGCGTTTTGGTATCGACATGAATACCGACCATACTCTGGAAGAAGTGGGTAAGCAGTTTGATGTAACCCGTGAACGTATCCGTCAGATTGAAGCCAAGGCCCTGCGCAAACTGCGTCATCCGACCCGCTCGGATCATCTGAAGAGTTTCCTGGACGAGTAATACTTTCTTATTGGCAGTACAGCAAGGGCGCTTTATAATGCGCCCTTTGTTTTTGGGGATTGCCAACCCCGCCAGTCTCAAAGAAACCAGCAAAACCCAATGGTTCTATTGAGGCAAGTATTTTGTTCTTAATCAAGGCGTGAAGTTTTTTTGACGAAGGAGTGTGCATCTGCACATGACAGAGAAAAAATAAACTTCACAACGAAGAGTAAGGACAAAAGACGCAGACTAAAAAGGGCCTATAACTCAGTTGGTTAGAGTAGCGGACTCATAATCCGTTTGTCCCAGGTTCGAGTCCTGGTGGGCCCACCATA
>JABIPQ010000063.1 GCA_018698975.1 Gammaproteobacteria bacterium | reverse complement strand
AATATCGAATCAAATCACGACGCTTGGTGGGACCAATACCGGGAATTTCATCCAGAAAAGAACTTGTGCGCTTTTTTCCTCTTCGTTGGCGGTGGGCAGTTATGGCAAAGCGATGTGATTCATCACGAATATGTTGTAATAAATGCAGTGCCGGCGATTCGGGAGCCAGGACGACTTCTTTGTGAGACTCGCCAAGAATCAGGGTTTCCTGTCCGGCCTTTCGGCTAATCCCCTTGGCGATAGCCAGTAGCTGAATCCCTTTTAGATTAAGGCTTTCAAGAACGCTTTCAGCTTGTCCAAGTTGACCGAGGCCTCCATCGATAACCAGAATATCCGGCATTCTGGCCTCCCCTTTTTTGAGGCGTGTATAACGTCGTTTGAGGGCCTGCTCCATGGCAGCATAATCATCACCCGGTGTTATGTCCTCTATGTTAAAGCGACGATAATCAGATTTCAGCGGGCTATTCTGATCAAATACCACACAGGATGCTACAGTGGCTTCTCCTGAACTATGACTGATATCAAAGCATTCCAGCCTTAATGGCGGACTTTCAAAGCCTAAAGCCTGCTGGAGGGCGCTCATACGTTGCTGCATGCTGCGCTTGCTATTGAGTTTGCTCATTAACGCATGCCCGGCATTGATACTTGCCAGGTTCAACCATTGCAAACGATGCCCCCTGACTCGATTTTTTATAGAAACAGTTCTCTTGGCCAGAAAGCTGAGTGCCTGAGAAAGCTCCGATTTTTCTTCCGGAGAATAATTACACACTATCTCCTTTGGAATGGTCTGGCTTTGATCTTCTCTAAGATAATACTGGCCAATAAAGGCTCGCATGATTTCACCGGCTTCTTTTTCAAGCACAAAGCGCGGATAAAAACTCTTATTACCCAACACCCGACCTCCCCTGACATAAATCACATGTACACAAACTACGCCCGCATCCTGCGCCATCGCAACCACATCTACATCACCGGTTTCTCCTTCAACATACTGGCTTTCCTGCACGATTCTGAGATCTTTGATCTGATCGCGGACTACCGAAGCCTGTTCAAATTTAAGCTCGGTAGACAGGGATTCCATGCTTTTTGTCAATTCAGCCCGGACCTGATCACTTTTACCTTCCAGAAACATCACTGAATGCCTGACATCATCTGCGTAAGCTTCCGGGCTAGTAAGATTTACACAGGGACCTGAGCAGCGTTTGATCTGATACTGCAAGCATGGACGTGTTCGATTTCTAAAATAACTATCTTCGCACTGACGCACATGAAATATTTTTTGTAGCAAGGCGAGATTTTCCCGCACCGCCCCGGCACTGGGAAAGGGACCGAAATAACGGCCTGACTTTTTCTTGGCGCCACGATGGAAGGATAATCTGGGATAATCATCTTTAGCAGAAAGAAAAATATAGGGGTAGGATTTATCATCCCTTAACAAAATATTATAGGGTGGTCGTTTTTCCTTGATAAGGTTTTGCTCAAGCAGCAAGGCTTCAATTTCACTACCGGTAATCGTAATTTCGATATCAGCAATTCGACTAACCAGAGCGATGGTTTTGTTATCAAGTCCGGAGCCACGAAAATAACTGGTCAGGCGGTTTTTCAGATTTTTAGCTTTGCCGACGTATAGAACATCTCCTTGCTCATCAAACATTCGATACACACCTGGCCTGGAACTGGTGTGTTTCAGGAAGTTTTTGAAATCAAAAACTCCTGTTTGTGTATTGGTGTCTGTCATAGAAGAATAATACACGAAGCCTGAGCGTTAAGAGCACTAAGACGGAAACAAAAAGAAGGATATTATCAGTCAGATAATTCTGACTTCAGGCATTAACTCTATGCCATATTTTACTTTAACTGAGGCCTGAATACGTCGGGAGAGATCAACCAGCTCAGCCCCTGTCGCCTGGCCATAATTGACCAGAACCAGCGCATGATCCTCATGCACACCTACATCGCCTTCTCTGTACCCTTTCCAGCCAGCTTGTTCTATTAACCAGGCTGCTGCCAATTTAACCTTGTCAGCAGTGGGGTAACCGACAATGCCAGGATGTTCTTCCTGTAACAAAGTGTAGTTTTCCAGACTGATTTCAGGGTTCCAGAAAAAGCTGCCGGCATTACCCAGACGCTGTGGATTAGGTAATTTACTACGCCGGATATCACACACAGTTTGGCTGACTAATTCCGGGGTAAGGGCATCAAGCGAGATTCCTTCCAATGCTTTTGCAAGCGCCGCATACCTGATATTGATGACAGGTTTTTTACTTAAGCCGAAAGTAACGCTGTAAATTACGTATTGATCTTTAAGCCCCTGCTTAAAAACCGAATTGCGATAGGAGAAATCACATTCTGCATTAGTGAAGGTTTTTAATTCGCCAGTGGCAATCTCCAGTGCATCCAGAGAAACCATGACATCACACAATTCAACACCGTAGGCACCAATATTCTGAACCGGCGCCGCGCCAATCGTACCCGGTATTAATGAAAGGTTTTCCAGTCCGTAAAATTTATTATCCAGGCACCATTGTACAAATGCATGCCAGTTTTCCCCGCAGCGGGCTTTTACAAAATAAGTGTCGTCATCTTCTCGAATCAATTTCCGGCCGCGTACATTTATTTCAATAATCAGGCCAGGATAATCTTCCTTGAAGAGAAGATTGCTCCCCTGTCCGATTAACATAAACGGAATTTCTTTTTTGTTGGCAAAAGCTAGCGCATCACGAAGACATGTTAGATCTGTAGCATTAACAAAATAACGCCCATGAGCTGACACATGAAAAGTGTTGAAATGTTTTAGATTAAAGTTTTCGAGTATTTCCATTATTCACTACAGGAATTAAATTAAGCCCATTGATGCTTGCCAGATAAGGTGCGCAACAATTTTCCGGAAGCGTCCTCTATCAGATCAAGTACCAATTCAAAACCATCAGCACCGGAGTAATAGGGATCTGGCACTTCGTCTTGCTCAGTATTACCATGATGCAGAAATAAAGAAATTTTTTCTCTATGCTCCGGATTACTCAAGGCCAGCAAATCATGCAGGTTCTGTCTGTCCATGGCAAAAATATAATCATATTTTTCAATGTCCTCGCGTGTAACCTGCCTGCCCCGCAATGCTGACATGTCATACCCTCTTTGTATTGCTGTTTGAGTAGCTCGCTCATCTGGAGGGTGACCAATATGCCATGAACCAGTTCCAGCAGAGTCTATGTACAAGTACTTATCAAAGCCTTCTGCGCGTGCCTTCTCACGAAACACCACCTCTGCTGTTGGCGAACGACAAATATTGCCAAGGCATACCATGAGAATTTTTGTTTTGTCCTGTTGAATATCCATTGTTCTTTTTAGAAAGTTGAGCACATCATCAAGTACTCAATAAAGCCCTGACTTTAGCAAGATCATCAGGTGTGTCCACACCAGCAGGAATTTCTGCACAGGCTTTTTGAATATGAATCCTGACCTGATTAGACATAGCGCGTAATTGTTCAAGTTGTTCGGTTTTCTCCAGCCCGCTTTGAGTCCAGGTAACAAAATCATGTAATACTTTTACCCGATAAGCATAAATCCCGACATGACGTTTGTAGTCTGAGAAAGACTGATTTAGCTCGCTATCTCTGGGATAAGGGATTGGCGCTCTGGAAAAATAGAGTGCATAGCCCTCCACATCGGTAACCACTTTTACGTTATTGGCATCCAGCACCTGTTCTGCCGAATTAAAGTCCTCATACAAGGTGCAGATTTGAGCATCGCGATGCATAGCCAGGTCATTAGCGACCTGATTAATGACTTCAGGAGGAATCATCGGCTCATCGCCCTGCACATTAACGATAATGGCATCATCAGCGAGGCTTAACTGTCTGGCGACTTCTTCAATACGGTCAGTACCTGAAGAATGTTCAGGTGAGGTCATGATGACCTTGTCACCCAAGGCCTGACAACTATCCCTGATACGCTCATCATCCGTCGCCACATATACCGTATCAGCATTACTCAACTGGGCTCTTTCAACCACATGATGAAGCATGGGTTTGCCGGCGATATCCAGAAGCGGTTTCCCAGGAAGTCGTGACGACTGGTAACGCGCAGGAATAACAACGGTAAAGCTCACACTTTCTTCCTGTTGGCTTTTTCTTCGGGAGTTAAGGTTCTGGCTTCATTCTCCAGCATTATTGGAATTTCATCACGAATCGGATAAGCCAGGCTATCGGGATAACAAATAAGCTCACCAGCATCTTTGTTATAGACCAGCTCTCCTTTACAAAGAGGGCAGGCAAGAATGGTCAGAAGTTTTTTATCCATAATAAATATCTTTTTGTTTTAATCAGGGTGCTGCGATTTTATTAATCACACTGTCCATGAATTCATCAGGTAGCCTTGCAGCCACTTTCAAAAACCAGTGTTTGTGTGATGCAATCTCACGACATTTAGTCGCATCTTTTTCAGTCATGACCACATCAAGCTCATCTGCAAAGCTTATATCCTGTTTTGAGTAAAAGTGATGGTCACGAAAGATATGAGTAATGATATCAAAACCGCAAGTGCAAAGAGAGTTGAAAAAACGTTCAGGGTTGCCGATCCCGGCAACAGCGTGCACCTTCTTGGATTTTATTTCTTTCAGATTTTGATCATTCACAGAAAGAGACTTGTTATCTATAAGATGAACCATATGGGTTGCATCAAGAGTCATCACATATGTACGCTCAGGCAAGGAATGACGCGATTCGCCATTACAAACAATAAAATCAACCTGATCCAGGCGTTCAGGTTTTTCTCGAAGAGGGCCAGCAGGCAGTAACATCCCGTTACCAAAGCCTCGCAAACCATCTATTACTGCAATTTCCATTGTCCTGTTGAGTTTGTAATGCTGCATGCCGTCATCACTGATGATGATGTCACATGGATAACGTGATTCCAGCATTTTTACCGCAGATGTCCGATCGGGATCAATAATAACCGGACATTGGGTGTGTCTTGCAATCATCAGCGGTTCTTCACCCGCCTCGCGAAAACTGGTCTGCGGCGTTACCGCAAAGGGATAGGATGGGGCCTTTGAGCCATAACCGCGACTGACTATCCCGGGGGAAAAGCCCCTCTGCCTGAGCTGCTGCGCCAGATAAATCACCAGCGGTGTTTTGCCGGTGCCACCCGCAGTGAGATTACCAACAACTATCACCGGGTGTTTGCTGGTATAGGCTTTATCCGAATTCTGGTAATAATTACGCCTGATGTTGCTGACAAGCCCGAATACCGCACTTAGAGGGCGTAAATATTGCACCCATCGCGCATTCTTATACCAGGCATCACTGAGTAAATTCATAGAGTGCCTATCAGGAGAATTGCATCTGGTGTAATTGCTTGTAATGACCGCCAGCTTCAAGCAATTCGTCATGGCTGCCACTTTCTACAATTTTGCCTTTATCAAGAACGATAATTTTGTCCGCAGACTCGATTGTAGAAAGTCTGTGTGCAATCACGAAGGTTGTTCTGCCCTGTATTAATACTTCCAGAGCTGCCTGTATGGCTTTTTCAGATTCCGAGTCAAGAGCAGAAGTCGCTTCATCAAGAATAAGAATTGGCGCATCTTTCAACAGAGCCCGGGCAATAGCCAGACGTTGACGCTGGCCACCGGACAAGAGGAAACCATCATCACCTATCCTGGTATCGAGACCCTCATCCAGCTCCTCAACAAAGCCCAGAGCATTGGCATTTTCCAGCGCTTTTCGGATATTGTCATCACTTGAGGTGCTTAACTCGCCATAGGCAATGTTTTCACGCACCGACCCATTGAATAGAACAACTTGCTGACTAACCAGCGCAATTTGCCTGCGCAGGCTTTGCAGGGTGATCTCGCTTGATGAAATTCCATCCAATACAATGTTTCCACTATTTTGCTGATAAAAACGCGGCACCAGATTGACCAGCGTGCTCTTCCCGGATCCTGACTTACCTACAATGGCAATTGTTTCACCTGGATTACAGCTAAAATTTATATTGTGCAGAACATGCCCGTCTTTTCCGTCATAGGTAAAACATACGTCCTGAAATTCTACCCGCCCTTCCAGCCTGTTAATTTCTTTCGAACCCAGGTCTTTTTCAGTATCTTCATCAAGGAGAACAAAAATCGATTGAGCCGCCGCCAGACCTTTTTGCACAACGGCATTAATTTTGGACAGCTGTCTTATGGGTTTCAGCATGGAGCCGGCAACTACGATATAGGTGACAAATTCTCCGGGACTCATCTGGGTCAGTACTGCCGGAGACATTGCAAACCACAACAGCAAAGATAATGCCGAAGCAACAAGCACCTGAACGACGGGAGTGCTGATCGATTGCACCAACATCATTTTCAAATTTTGTTTCAGGTTACGCTCACTTGCTTCGTTAAACTTCTCTCTGACCTGTTCTTCGGCACTAAATGTTTTAACTACTTTCATACCCTTGAGTGTCTCGGAAAGAATATGAGTAACATCCCCCATTGAAATTTGAATACGACTGCTGTGTTTACGAAATTTTTTCGATGCATAAACAACGACAAGGGAAATAATCGGCATAATCGCGACAAAAAGAATTGTCAGTTTCCAGTTCAGATACAAAAGGTAGCCAAACAGCGCCAGCACCAGAAAGCCTTCTCTGAGTATAACGGTGAGTGCATCGCTCACTGCAGCACTAATCTGGGTCACATTAAAGGTTACTGTGGATAACAGATGCGCACTGGTGTTCCTGTCAAAATAACTACTGGGCAAACTCACAAACTTTTCCATCAGCTCGGTACGAATTCGATGCACGACATGATTTGAAATATAGGCCATGTAATAGGGCCCAAGAAAACCACCCAGACCGCGAAAACCGACAATGATAATCAGCGTCAAGGGTATTCTCAGACGTTGTTCTGAGGAAATAGCGGCGCCTGAATTAATGGTATCTATTAGCCCCTCAAGTAAATCAAAGAACCAAAGACTGGCAGCAGAAAAAATAACGAAGCCAAATATGCCCAACAGAAAAAAGGGACGTAAGGGGCTCAGATAAGCTAACAGACGCTGATACAACGCAATAGCGCCGCTCTCATTTACTGGCCTCAAGCTCGAATCTGTGGAGTTCGTTGATGACATTATTCTGCGTCTGGCTCGCGAGTCGCGATATTCAGGCTACTGAAACCCAACTGGGCAACAGCATCCATCGCAGTGACTACAGACTGATGAGAAGTATTGGCATCAGCAGTAATAATCAGAGGGATAGTCACATCACCACCACTAACTTCAGTCACTGTCCTCATCAGGGTTTCAATCTGGTTGTTCACCAACTGTCGTCCATTCACAGAATAGTTGCCGTTTTCAGCTATCAGTATTTCAACGGTGACAGCTTCCTGCTCAGTCATTTCTCCAGTAGCTTCAGGTAAATTGATAAGCAGATTGGTATTTCTGGAAAAAGTAGTGGTTACCATAAAAAAAATGAGTAGCAGAAAAACCACATCGATCAGTGGTGTCAGGTCTACATTAACCTCTTCCTTCAAGCTGCGTTGAAATTTCACCAGGCTATTTCCGTAAATCAGCTTTAGTTGCTTTCTTTTATTTCCACACCACGGGAGGTATGCAGAGCATCCACCAATTTAATGGACTCCCTTTCCAGATCGATGACTAGGCTTTCAACCCGTCTGAGAAACATCCGGTAAAACATGAGTGCAGGAATACCGACACAAAGACCTGCGGCAGTAGTTATAAGTGCCTCGGAAATACCGCCAGCAAGGGCATTTGCATTCCCTGTCCCCTGAGCCATTATTTCACTAAATACACGAATCATTCCGAACACAGTGCCTAGCAGGCCGAGTAAAGGCGTAATAGCCGCGATAGTCCCCAATGTACTCAGATAGCGTTCCAGATCGTGAACTACATGACTGGCTGCCTGTTCAATGCTTTCAGTCATAATGCTGCGGCCTGACTTTGAATTAACAAGACCTGCAGCAAGTATCTGTCCCAGAGGCGAGGAAATCCGTAATTCTCTTAATTCACCGGAATCAAGCTGGTTGTGTTTAATTTTGCCCCACACTTCAGCAAGAACATTGCGAGGTGCAATGCGCGTTGGATTCAGGGTCCAGAATCGTTCAATCACGATAGCTATGGCAATAATCGAACACAGGATAATCGGCAACATCAGCCAACCACCGGCCTGTACAATCTCAAACACTTATATTAAGTCCTTATATTGTTCTTATATTGTCATTACAGGTGTGAATATATTTAAAAAATCTGCGTATTTACAACACCTTATAAGCCACTCACTTTATCATAATACTGAGACTTACCATAACTGAAATGTT
>JABIPQ010000062.1 GCA_018698975.1 Gammaproteobacteria bacterium | reverse complement strand
TATGTATACGATTATGTATACGTTTTGATTGAGATAAACATCTAACTACTTGATTGTATTGGAACTTTTTACTTAGTATGGCGCGCCCGGAGAGATTCGAACTCCCGACCAACTGGTTCGAAGCCAGTTACTCTATCCAGCTGAGCTACGGGCGCAAAAACTGTAGCTATTATTTAATTTATTACCGGCTTCTTGTGCCAGTTACTTTTACGGCGGATATCGCTCTGCTCTTCCGCCCTACGCTACGGGCGCAATAAACTTTTGCGGTACTACCTATTCTTTCTGAACTGCCGGACATCGCTTCGCTCTTCCGGCTTACGCTACGGGCGCAATCAATTGGTGCAAGGGCAGTAATCATACTCGAAAAGCCGGGCTTGCTCTAGGATTTTGCATTAATCCTTTATAGATTAACCACCTCCATTCCCGTAAAATCGCGCACCTCTCGTTTGCCAAGACTTTATTTTTTTCATGTCTGAAGATAACGCTATAAAACCCGACAACACACAAGCCGCTGACACTGCCAGGAAGATGCCGCGGTCTTTTGCTGCACTGGAATCCATCCCTTTTCGCTGGTTAATTAGCAGTCTTGGTACTTTCTTTCTGGCGATGCAGGGTCAGTTGGTGGTGCGCTCCCTGCTGGCGTGGGAATTGACCGAAAGTACATTTTCACTGGCGCTGGTCAATCTGGTTATTGCTACGCCCATGTCCATTGGCTTGTTGTTTTCCGGCGCGGTCATTGACCGTGTGGAACGGCGCAAGCTCACCATCATCAGTCAGGCCATCGTTTTAGTGAACGAGCTGATTGTTCTGGTGTTACTGGTCGCTGGCAAACTGGAATTCTGGCACCTGCTGGCAACAGCATTTGTGCTCGGTGTTAATTTTCCTTTTCTGATGCCAACCCGAACTGCCATGATTTACCCTTTGGTGGGGCGTGAAAAATTGGGCAATGCCATGGCGCTACAGGCCACCTCACTCAATATTGCCCGCATCGTTGGCCCTGCTGGTATGGGCCTGCTTATTCCCCTAATTACCATGCCAGGGGCATATCTTGTATCCATATTACTTTACGGGTTCTCTATTTTTGGCATGGTAAAACTACCAAAATCCTATCCGGATAATAAAAACAACAAAGGCTTTTTTACCGATGTTAAGTATTCTTTTACTTATGTAGCCAACAACAAGCCAATACTGCTATGTCTTGTCTTTGGTCTTTTCCCCATGCTACTAGCCATACCTATTATTAGTTTCCTGGTGGTATTCACCGAATCCATCTGGCAGGTAAGCGAAACCAAATTGGGCATCATGATGGGCAGTGTCGGTGTGGGCGGTATCATCGGCTCGCTGTTGGTGGCGCGTTTAGGTGACACCATGAAACGTACCCGGGTAATGATGTTTGCGGCGCTGACCTTTGGCGTATTCCTGGCAGGGTTCAGTATCAGCCCCTATTATTATGTAGCACTGCCGATTCTGCTGGTTGCCAATATTTTTGCCAACATGAGTCAGACATTGAACCAGACCCTGGTGCAATTGCTGGCCGATAATGAAGTACGCGGACGGATGTCTTCTTTAATGATGCTCACTGTCGGTCTGACACCTCTTGGTGTTTTGCCTGTTGCCTACTTTGCAGAGTTTTATGGCATTGCCAACACTATGTTTGTAGCTTGTATCATGCTCGTACTGGTGGTGTTGGCCTTTTTCATGCTCAGCCCCACTTTGCGCGAACTGGATAAGGATTCAAGACTGACCGATGTCCATGAGTTGGGTCATTGATAATCACTTAGCGCTGGTAGGTTATAATAAGTTTCAACAATTACTGCCATCACTTAAATACCGAGAATAATCAGGAATGTCCGAAGCCATAGCAAAACCTTCAATGTCGCCCTGGACACCTCTGCGCAATAATCGTGTATTCCTGTTTCTCTGGATTGCCACTCTGGTTTCCAATATCGGCACCTGGATGCATGATGTGGCCGCCGGCTGGCTGGTCACCAGTCTTACTGATTCAGAATTTGTTGTGGCACTGATGCAAACAGCCAGCTCTCTACCCGCCTTCTTTTTATTACTGCCTTCCGGTGCGCTGGCCGACATCCTTGATCGCCGCCTATATCTACTGAGCGCCAATTTTGGCATGGCGTTCGTAGCCATCATGCTCGGTATTCTTACCCTGTCCGGTAATGTTCAGGTCTGGTCATTACTGCTGCTGACCTTGATGATGGGGATTGGCACCGCCATGGTCATGCCGGCCTGGCAATCGATTATTCCGGAAGTAGTCAGTCGTAAAGATCTCCCTGGCGGCATCGCCCTGAATACCATGGGCATGAATATAGCCAGAGTCCTGGGCGCTTTTATTGCCGGTATTATTCTGGCCGTTACCGGTCCTGGTGCAGTATTTGTTACCAACGCCGTCACCTTCTCTTTTATTATCGTGGTACTCATACGCTGGAAACGAAAGCCTCCTGAAACCGCTCTACCTCCTGAGCGTCTTAGTGCCGCGGTGAGAACCGGCCTGCGTTATACCAAGCACTCGCCTGCTTTGCAGTCCACTATTTTTCGCAGTATCGGTTTTTACTTTTTTGCCAGTGTTATGTGGGCGCTGTTTCCTCTTATTGCCCGTGAATTACTTCAGGCTGATGAATTTAAATATGCTGTTTTATTTGGTGCCATCAGTATCGGTGCCATTATTAATGCGATGTTCATCCCACGTCTGCGCGCCCGTTTTAATAATGATCAACTCATTACCGGGGCTTCCCTGGTCTTTGCCTCTGGCATGATCATTACTGCCCTGACACAGATTTATGTGGTGGCACTTTTTACCCTCGCCTTGTGCGGTTCTGCCTGGATCACCGTGATGACCTGCGCGCAAACCGCAGCGCATAACGCTTTACCTAACTGGGTACGTTCGAGAGGGATAGGTGTATTCCTGACCTTTTTTATGGGCTCACTGGCAATTGGCCCTGCGGTTTGGGGAGGCTTGGCACAGCTAACCTCTATTCCTACAGCTATATATACCGCATCCATTTGCCTGGCCATTGCCGCCTTTTTCACACAGCGATGGCCTGTCACTGGCAATGAAACTATGGACCACACGCCATCAAAACACTGGACACTGCCAGAACCGGCTCTGAAAATTCATCCTGGTCAGGGGCCCGTCATGGTCTGTATTAAATACATGGTTGACCCCGATGCCCGGGAAGAATTTCTGCATGCCATGGAGCAGTTAGGTAAAGCCCGCCGCAGGGACGGCGCCTGGGAATGGGGCATTATGGAAAACATCAGTGAACCATTCAGCTTTCAAGAATTTTTTCTGGTAGATTCCTGGCTTGATCATTTGCGCCAGCATGAGAGAATTAGCAAACAGGATGCAATGATCCAGTCCAAAATTCTCGATTTTCTTATCAAGGATTCAGCACCAGTCATTACTCACTACATAAAAAGTAAATAAAGTAAGTAAGGTATAGAAATATTATGTAAGCGCTGGCAGTAATATTTTTAAAAATGTCTGGTCGAGCCCCGTTGCTACTGCTATATATCCCTATGCCTTATACCCCTTTATCAGAAAGCCACTATGAATCCTGAATCTCTGGCAACTTTTATAGTGGCCTCACTTATACTGTCTTTAGCGCCCGGTCCGGATAATATTTTTGTCCTAACCCAGTCAGCGCTTTACGGAAAAAGACCGGGCATTATCATTACGCTTGGTCTTTGTACCGGCCTTATTGCTCATACCACTGCCGTTGCCCTGGGAGTCGCCGCTATATTCTTGGTTAGCGCGAGCGCCTTCACTGTCCTGAAACTGATCGGTGCATGCTACCTGCTTTACCTTGCCTGGCAGGCATGGAAGGCATCAGCCAGTTCTCTGGATAACAGCCTTGGGACCACACTTCCATCTGCTGGTGCCCTTTACCGCCGCGGCATTATCATGAATCTCAGCAACCCCAAAATCGCAATCTTTTTTCTGGCCTTCCTGCCCCAGTTTGCCGACCCTGCAATTGGAAATATGACCTTCCAGTTATTTATTCTGGGGGCTGTTTTTATTCTGGTATCTCTCATAATATTTTGCACCATCGCTTCCCTGTCAGGCTTGATTGCCGAATATTTCAAGCGCTCTAAACATACGCAAACATTACTTAATCGAATTGCAGCATTGGTATTTACCGGTCTCGCCCTCCGGCTGGCCACCGTTACCCGCTGATTTTTTCAGTCCTCTTTCCAATAGCCCAGTAGCTGCCTGATCCTGCCTAAACATGGGCCATTCCTGCGGATTTCTCTACTATATGGAGTGTGTCTCTGCTCACAGAGCAGTCAATAATTGCCATCAACATGAAAAAAACCTCAACAAGCCGTATAATGCCAGCCCGCGCAAAATTTCAGAAGGGAAAATTGCGCGCTTTTCCAGGCAAGCCACGTTGAACCCAGGCCCGGCAAAAAGGCCTTGGCTGATTAATCGGTGGCTCTCGGAATTAAATATCTTTTCAAATAAATATAAAAAAGGATAAACATGGCTAGCGCAAAAAGAGCTAAAAGCAAACTCGTAAAAGAACAACCTGATGATATCTCAAGAGATAACGTTGATACTCATATTGCTGCCTTCCTTGCAGAGGGTGGGAAAATCCAGGAGATTCCCCTGGGAGTAAGTGGTCAGGTTGCCACATCTGGCCCACGGCACATTACTCTGGGCAAACGTCATAGCGGTTAAGACTCTAATTCAAATAATAATAATTACAGGCGCCCGCATTACCCCGCCGGCGACCTTTCAGAAATCTCCTGTACACACAGGACACTGTCAGCAGACAAAAAGGCCCGTTTAACACGGGCCTTATTTTTTTGTGTTGATAATTAATGCCTCGTTGCACAGAAGCACTATAATCAGCACAAGCGAATTCATTGATTCATTTTCCTGATAACTTTTTTAAAGAGTTTTTTCATGAGCAATCAGCCCCGTAAAATTGATTATGATGCAATCAAACATCAGCTTGCTCGTCGAGAGCGCGACGTCCACAAAGGTGATTTCGGCCATGTTCTGGTGATTGGCGGCGACAAGGGCTTTGGCGGAGCCGCCCTGATGGCGGGAGAAAGTGCTGCTCGAAGTGGCGCCGGTTTAATCTCGGTAGCAACTCATCCATTTCACTGCGCAGCCTTTCTGGCGCGCCGCCCTGAACTTATGGTTAAAGCTATCGAGTCAAATGAGGACCTGATCGGCCTTATACCTGCTGCATCCGTCGTGGTGCTAGGCCCGGGATTGGGCCAAAGCGACTGGTCACGTTTATGCCTGAAACTTACCCTGGAAGAACTTGTTAAACATCCGGTTCCCGTGGTGCTGGATGCAGATGCACTGAATTTGCTCAGTGACGGCCTGGCCAAAGATGCCCTCGCAGCCTTGCATGAAATCATCCTCACGCCACACCCTGGCGAGGCTGCCAGATTACTAAATTGCAGCACAACTGATATACAACAGGATCGCCCGGCGGCAGCAAGTAAACTGCAGTCTAGCTTTGGCGGAGTAAGTATTCTGAAAGGCGCGGGCTCGCTTATATGTTACACCCAGGGTGAACGCCAACAAGTAGAGCAATGTGCTCATGGCAATCCCGGTATGGCTTCCGGGGGAATGGGAGACGTGCTGAGCGGGATACTTGGCGGCATGCTGGCACAAGGTTATTCACTCACTGAAAGTGCAAGGCTGGGTGTTTGTATTCACAGTAAGGCCGCCGATATTCAGGCCGGCACTCATGGTGAACGCGGACTCCTTGCCACTGATCTTTTCACCTGTGTTCACCAGCTGGTGAATCCTTGATCACTCCATAAGCGCGTCTATGAGCCACTCTGTATTTCTTGCTGATGAAGCTGCCACTGTGGCCTTTGGTCAGGCTTTGGCCAAAGTGTCCAAAGGCCGCGGCTTGTTCACCTTGAGCGGCAATCTCGGCACCGGCAAAACCACCTTGAGCAGGGGTTTGATTCAATCCTGCGGGCATAGCGGTGCCGTAAAAAGTCCTACCTATACCTTGGTTGAGCCCTACGAAATAGGCACTCAGCGCATTTACCATTTTGATCTATACAGAATGGAGGATCCTGAAGAGCTTGAATTTATTGGCTTGAGGGACTACCTCGAAGAAGATGCTCTGGTACTGATTGAATGGCCAGAAAAGGCCTTTGGTGTTTTGCCAACAGCAGACATTGAATTCAAACTGGCGATTGATAACAGGGGCAGAGTGATTTCCTGGGGCGCCGGGACAGCCCTGGGTGAAGAGATTTCTGCAAGCCTTGAAGCTTCTATTTTGTAAGATCCGACCCGGCCTGGATTAATTGGTCTACAAGGAAGCCTGATTTTTCATCACTTTCAAGCCAAAAACTTTCTAGAAAAACACTAGATATCCTACCTAAATCACTGTAAATTATAATATTTATTGAATTTTCAGTTGGGAAAAGTTGGCAAAAAAGCTAATGAAAAGACTCCTTATCAGGACTATAGCTGCATTTTGCTTAATGATGATAAGCATCATCTCCTATGCTGCCACGGTGGAAACCGTGCGCTCCTATCGGGCACCGGACTATACCCGTCTGGTTTTTGACCTCAGCGCTATAGTCGACCACGAAGTTTTTACCCTCGATAATCCTCAGCGCATCGTTATTGATCTTGCCAATGTGCAACTAAACGCCGACTTTTCTGCCCTTGATCTGGCCGGAACACCGATCAGCAGTATCCGTAGTGCCCCCCGCAATAACAGTGATTATCGTGTGGTCTTTGATCTGACCAGCAAAGTACAGCCGCGCTCATTTCTTCTGGAACCCAACGAGCAGTATGGTAACCGTCTGGTAATTGATTTTTATGACCAGAACAGCCAGGCTAAAAAAACGGTGGTTCGTAAATCCAGCGATGAAATTGTCAACAACAAGCGCGATATTGTGGTGGCCATTTCTGCCGGTCACGGCGGAGAAGATCCCGGAGCCATCGGGGTAAAACGTCTTCAGGAAAAAAAGGTGACACTGGCCATTTCCCGGGAAATAGAAAAACAGATAAACAACACTCCTGGATACAGAGCAGTAATGGTTCGTGATGGCGATTACGGCATGACGCTGGGGCAACGTACCCGCATTGCCCACCAAAACAGTGCCGACTTTTTTATTGCTATTCATGCTGACTCCTACAAAAGCAGTTCAGCGCGCGGCACCACTATTTATGCCCTGTCCCAACGTGGCGCCACCAGTCAGCAGGCGCGCTTGTTGGCAGAAAAGGAAAATGCAGCAGACCTTATTGGCGGTGTGGGAAGTGTCAGATTGGCAGGCATGGATGAAGACCTGCGCAGCGTATTAATTGATCTGAGTATGACTGCCAGCATTGCTGCCAGCCTTGAAGCCGGTAATAAAATTATTTCCTCTGTGGGTAAAGTGACCCGAATGCGACGGACAACTGTCGAGCAAGCCAATTTTGTCGTATTGCGCAGTGCAGACATTCCTTCCCTACTGGTGGAGTCCGGTTATATCACCAACCCCACTGATGCCAGTAATCTGGATTCCAGCAATTGGCGCAAACGCTTTTCAATGGCCATTGTGAATGGCATTACGGCTTATTTTTATGATACACCGCCAAGAGGTACCTTTATCGCATGGCACAAGGAAAACGGTGGCGGGCCGAGCAGTTATACGGTGAGTCGGGGTGATACTTTGTCACAAATTGCAGATCGATTTAATGTTCCAATGGCTACCCTGAAGCAAGCCAACAACATGGACTCCAATAGTATTCGTGTGGGGCAGAAGCTTGTCATTCCCAACGGACTTATCAGCCCCTCTACAATCAGCTTCATTGAACACACCATTGCCAGAGGTGAAACCCTTTCAGAAATCGCTGATGATTATTCAGTATCATTGGCGCGAATCCGCGAAACTAACCAGCTAAATAGTGATACTATTCGGATAGGACAAGTAATTAAAATTCCATCTTCCTGAATAGTCTATGCCTGAATTTAAAAGGCCCCGTATACATCTTCTTAGCCAACGCCTGAGCAACCAGATCGCCGCAGGTGAAGTGGTCGAGCGCCCTGCGTCTGTCGTTAAGGAATTGCTCGAAAACAGTCTCGATGCCGGTGCAGATCGTATTGATATCGAACTGGAAAAAGGCGGCATCAAACTCATCCGTATTCGCGATAATGGCCTGGGTGTAGAAAAAGAAGACCTTCCCCTGGCGCTTAATCGTCACGCCACCAGCAAAATTGCCCAACTGGATGATCTGGAAAGTGTCAGCTCTCTGGGATTTCGCGGTGAGGCTCTGGCAAGTATCAGTTCTGTTTCACGGCTGACAATGATCTCCAGAACACCCGAAGCAAGTGAAGCCTGGAAAGTAGAAACTGAAGGCCGCAACATGGATGCCAATGTCAGCCCGGCCGCTCACCCACCTGGCACCAATGTGGAAGTCAGGGATCTGTTTTTCAATACCCCTGCACGTCGTAAATTTTTACGTACTGAACAAACTGAATACAAGCGCATCTATGAAACTATCAAACGCCTGGCCTTGAGCCGCTTCGATGTAGGCTTTAATGTCCAGCATAACCAGCGCGTCGTGCATCGTTTTGAAAAAGCGGAAAGCGAATCAGACATGAAGCGCCGGGTATCGCAGATTTGTGGCCCAGCCTTTATTGACAACTCGGTCACCATAGACATGGAATCCAGCGGCCTGCGCATGTCAGGCTGGGTAAGCCTGCCCACATTTTCCCGTTCGCAAGCAGACCTGCAATATTTTTATGTCAATGGCCGGGCAATCCGAGACAAACTGGTAAGCCATGCCATCAAGCAGGCTTATCGGGACGTACTGTTTCATGGCCGCCATCCTGCTTTTGTACTTTATCTTGAACTGGAACCTTCATTGGTGGATGTGAATGTGCACCCCACAAAACATGAAGTGCGATTTCGCGATTCACGCCTTGTGCATGACTTTCTGTTTAGCGCCCTGCACCGCTCCCTCGCCAATGTCCGGCCTGAAGACCAGTTTGAATCTTCGGATGTCCAGGCCGGATTTGATCCGGCACACATTCAGGAATCACAGGGAAATTATCAGCAAAATACAATCCGCTATACGGATTTTGGCGGGGGCACCACGCCCTCTTACGACAGAGGTTCTATAAGTCGGGAAGCAATTCAGTCGCAGCTTGGTACATTACGCGACATGGCGGGTACCGGGCAGCCGGATTTTACTCAGCCAATAGAAGAACAGGATATCCCGCCACTGGGTTTTGCCATTGCACAGCTGCATGGTATCTATATCCTCGCTCAAAATACCCATGGACTGGTTGTCGTGGACATGCATGCTGCTCATGAACGTATTACTTATGAATACATGAAGACCTCTATGAGTGATGCCGGAATTAAAAGCCAACCCTTACTGGTTCCTGTATCACTTGCAGTAAGTGAAGGCGAAGCAGATTGTGCTGATGAAAATAAACAGGCGCTGGAAATACTCGGATTGTCCATGGACAGACTTGGCCCCGAAAGCCTGAGCATTCGCCAGGTTCCTGTAATTCTGAAAAGCGCAGATGTGGAGCAACTGGTACGCGATGTCTTATCCGACTTTATCGAGCACGGCAGCAGTGATCGTATTGAAGCGCATAGAGATGAAATTCTATCCACTATGGCATGTCATGGTTCAGTGCGAGCCAACAGGCAGCTGACAATTCCGGAGATGAATTCTTTATTAAGGGATATGGAACGTACGGAACGTTCAGGGCAATGTAATCATGGGCGTCCTACCTGGACGCAGATGTCATTAGGGGATCTGGATAAGTTGTTTTTGCGGGGACAATAAACACAAGGTACATTATAATGGAAGCACGTTTACTTCCTTGCCCCAACATCTTGATATCAATTTTTTCTGAATACTTAAATCCCCGCTGGAATAAAAAGTAATTTCTCCTGGGACTTTATCATTTTTTAGTAAATCTTTTTCTTCCAGCACACTGCCAAGTCGCCTTGCTACTGCATCATCGGTATCGACAATCGCTATATCCGGACCCGCAATTTCTTTTATCTGTGTAGTAAGAAAAGAATAGTGTGTGCAACCCAATACAATAGTATCTACTTTTTTATCAAGCAGTGGCGTGATGTACTCTTTGAGCAAATGATTAATTGCCTGCCAATCTGGAACGACTTGCTCAATATGTTCAACCAGGCCAGAACATGGCTTGGTGATTATTTCTACATCGCCGTCAAAACGACTTTTCAGATCAACAAACTTGTCGCTGG
Organism: Gammaproteobacteria bacterium; assembly: GCA_018698975.1. Taxonomy (GTDB): domain Bacteria; phylum Pseudomonadota; class Gammaproteobacteria; order Pseudomonadales; family Pseudohongiellaceae; genus Eutrophocola. The sequence continues at coordinate 23,041 of JABIPQ010000062.1, read as the reverse complement.
CCAATGTCCCTTCTGTCGCCAGCACACCAATTACACCGCTACTGCTTGCCAGTGCCGCTGGCTTCAATGCCGGCTCCATGCCCACGATGGGCAGATCATAGTCTTCTCGCAACTGAGCCACCGCTGCCGCAGTTGCTGTATTGCAGGCAACGACAACTGCTTTTACCTGATGAGAAAGATAGAAGTCCATCAGATGTCGACTGCGTTGAATAATAAATTCATCGCCTTTGGGTCCGTAGGGAGCAAAAGCAGAATCGGCGACATACAAAATTGATTCCCGCGGATGCAGTTGATGGATTTTTTCAAGAATGGAAAGCCCTCCCACTCCGGAATCAAAAACGCCTACAGGTAAGGATGAACTCATTAGCAATTACCGTTAAGATCAATGGCTGCATTGTATCGTAGGTAAAGAGCAGGGGAATAAAAGAAAAAGGATAAAAGATAAAGGTGGGCGGGTTCAGAGCACCCTGAAAGTTTAGCCCTTTTATCCTTTATCCTTTATCCTTTATCTTAATTATCTACTTCCCGAGCCAACCAGGCATCGAAGGCACACTTGCAGCACACTAAAAACTCAAAATCTCCCCCTCCGATCCTGTGCCTGACCGGTCCTACCGCGGCGGGAAAAACCGGTATCGCCCTTGAACTGGCATGCCACCATAATTACGAAATTATCAGCGTGGACTCGGCACTGGTCTATAAGGGCCTGGATATAGGCTCCGGTAAACCGGATAAACAAACATTGGCTGAAATTCCTCATCATCTGGTGGATATACGCGATCCCGCCAAGCCCTACTCAGCCGCTGAATTCCGCGAAGACGCCATCAAGGCAGCTGAACAAATTTTACAGGCAGGAAAAAAACCTCTACTGGTCGGCGGAACCATGCTTTATTACAAAGTCTTGCGCGACGGATTGGCCCGGATGCCGGCCGCCAATCCAGAGGTTAGAAGCCAAATACTCGATCTTGCCAATGCACAGGGGTGGGATGCCGTACACAAACGACTGCAACAAGTGGATCCCGAATCCGCCGCACGCATACATCCCAATGATCCCCAGCGCCTGATGCGAGCTCTGGAAGTTTATGAAAGTTCTGGCAAAGCACTGACAGAACATCATCGCGATGAAAATGCACAAAAAAACCAATTACCCGACTTTATGTCGAATCTTGTTTTTATAGCGGTGCATCCTGAACAACGCAGCACCCTGCATACACAGATCGCAGAACGCTTTCAGCAAATGCTGGAAGCAGGCTTTATCGATGAAGTGAAAGTTTTATTCGAAAGAGCTGATCTATCTTATGACCTGCCTGCCATTCGCTCGGTAGGATATCGACAGGTCTGGGAATACCTGGATGGGCAATATGATTACCAGACAATGATAGACAAAGGTGTTGCCGCCACACGGCAATTGGCCAAGCGACAACTGACCTGGCTCAGAAGTTGGCCCGACCTGACCCGGATAGAGGTAGAAAAAGAGGATGAAAGTGAAAATATTGTGAAGAAGTGCTTGAAAGTTCACCATCAGACCTCCATTAAGTAGAGGTAGGTAATCCGCAGGCACTATAATCAACGTATTACGAAAAGGATACCGTATAGTAGTATTCATACAAATAACTGGAGAAACACCATGTCAAAAGGGCACTCACTACAAGACCCTTTCCTGAACGTACTGCGAAAGGAGAAAGTTCCAGTAGCTATCTACCTGGTTAGCGGGATTAAACTTCAGGGTCAGATCGAATCATTCGATCAATTCGTTGTTGTGTTGAAAAACACCGTAAACCAAATGGTTTATAAACACGCCATCTCCACTGTTGTGCCAAGTCGCCAAATCCGCGTGCCAATGCAAGGCAGTGAAGACTCCCCTGACGAAGAATCGACAGGCAATACTATCTAACCAGAGTCCTGAACTGGTTCGGTTGAGGTTCTAATATCTTTTTCGAGCGACCCGAAAGTGGAGAGATCGCCATCCTGGTTCAATTGAACCTGGACAGCGAAATGGACACTCCTGACCCCATAGAATTTGAAGAGCTGGCAATATCTGCCGGGGCTTGTCCTGTGGAAATTCTTACAGGTCGCTTGAAGCAGGCCAATGCCCGCTATTTTATTGGCTCTGGCAAGCTGGAAGAAATTGCACAACTGATCCAGTTACATCAGGCAGAAATCGTTCTTTTTGATCATCCACTGTCTCCAAGCCAGGAACGAAACCTGGAAGAAGGTCTTAAATGCCGGGTGATTGACCGTACCGGCCTGATTCTCGACATCTTTGCCCAGCGGGCTCGCTCTTATGAAGGCAAGCTGCAGGTGGAGCTTGCCCAGCTCGAACATTCTGTTACTCGACTGGTTCGCGGCTGGACTCATCTTGATAGGCAAAAAGGCGGTATCGGCATGCGCGGGGCGGGTGAAACCCAGCTGGAAATTGACCAGCGCCTGGTTCGCGTACGCATAAAATCCATCCAGAAAAGCCTTGCCAAAGTTAAAAAGCAGCGCGATCAGGGACGCCGTGCGCGCCAACGGGCAGAAATACCGACGATCTCACTGGTGGGCTATACCAATGCTGGCAAGTCCTCCCTGTTTAATCGCATGAGCGAATCAGATATTTATGTCGCAGATCAGCTCTTTGCCACACTGGATTCTACTTTGCGCAAGATTCAGCTACCCGATCTGGGTAGCGCTATTCTTGTGGACACCGTCGGATTCATACGCAACCTGCCCCACCAACTGGTAGACGCTTTTCGTGCAACGCTGGAAGAGACTACGGAAGCTTCCCTGCTTTTACATGTGATTGACGCCAGTAACGAGGAACACCCTCTGCTAAAAGACCAGGTGGACAAGGTCCTGGAAGAAATTGGCGGCTCGGAGATTCCTACTTTGCTGGTGTATAACAAGATTGATCTACTGGAAAATCAGGAAGTTACGGTAGATCGGGACAAGAACGGCATACCCTGGCGAGTGTGGGTATCTGCAAAATCATCCCTTGGCATGGCGCAATTATTTCAGGCCATCACAGACATTCTGGGTGTGGACTTTGTTGAACCGGAAATAATATTAAGCCCTCAACAGGGGAAATTCCGCGCAAAACTCTATCATCAGAATGTCGTAAAAAAAGAAACTGTGGACGACGAAGGCAATGTTTGTCTGTCTTTGAGACTGCCAAAAGCAGATTTTATCCGCTTATTGCAGGAAGAAAACATCGACCCAGCCCTCTATGTTGAGCAGGCTCATCCTGACGATGACTACCTTGAGACTATTCATAACCCGGCTACTTGAGCCAATCTGACATAAGACCAGAATATTGAATGCATGCAAGCAGTACTATGACTGGCGAAACCTGTATTAAAAGGCTCCAAAATTCGGTAAAATCCCGCTTCGCGTTTGTACGAAACAACAAATTCATTTTTCTAAAAAAATAGATTCTTATTTAATGGAATCAGGAGACATTAATGGCCTGGAACGAACCTGACAAGGATGACGATCGCAAGGATGACCCTTGGAGCAATCGTCCTGGCGGCAATGACCAGGGACCTCCAGATATTGAAGAACTGGTGAACTCCATCATTAAAAAAATATCCGCGCTTTTTGGCGGTAGTAAAGGTGGCAGTGGCGGTTCCGGAAGCGAAGGTGGTGGCGATTCCATCTCCGGCGGCCTGGTAGTTGGTGTTCTGGTCATACTGGCCATCATCTGGGTAGGCGCAGGGTTTTATACTGTCGACGAGCAGGAACGAGGCGTAGTACTGCGCTTCGGCGTTGCTCAGGAAGCCGTGGTCCTGCCAGGACTGCACTGGAATCCACCGCTTGTTGATGAAGTCACCCTGATCAATGTCACGCGCGTTTATGACCGCGACTTCAGTAATACCATGTTGACTGAAGACGACAATATCATTGATATCACCATGTCCGTGCAATATGTGATTACCAATGCCCGCGACTATTATCTTGAAGTAGAGGACCCTGAAATGTCATTGCAGCATGCTGCAGAATCAGCAATCCGTCATATTGTTGGCAGTTCCACCATGGATAATGCGATTACCACGGGCCGTGAACAGATTGCCCAGGACACCATGGTGCGTCTGCAAAATTACCTGGATGTTTACGGTACAGGAATCACAATAAGCCAGGTCAATATTGACCAGTCCCTGCCCCCGCAGCAGGTGCGTAATGCTTTCGATGACGTGATCAAGGCAGATGAAGACAGTGAGTCCTACCAGAACGAGGCCCGCGCCTATGCCAACACCGTTGTACCACGCGCGCGTGGTAACGCGCTGCGTCAGACTGCTGATGCCAGTGCTTACCGGGAAAATGTGATTGCCAGGGCAGAAGGTGAAGCCCGACGCTTTACGCAGTTACTGGTGGAATACGAAAAAGCCCCTGAAGTTACCCGGGAAAGACTCTATCTGGATGCCCTGCAGACGGTGATGAGCAACGCAACCAAGGTGATGATTGATGTCGAAGGCGGCGGTAATAATATGATGGTGTTACCACTTGACCAGCTTATGCAATCATCGCGTCAGCGAGCCACGGAAGTCAGCGGCTCATTTGAAGGCGCCAACGATTTCCAGTTACGCAACCTTAACAATCAGGTGCCCGCAAGATCCGCACCGGTAAGAGGAGCTGCACGATGAAAAATTCAACACTTTTTACCCTGATTGCCATGGCACTGGGTTTGATCATTGCCTACAACTGCCTGTATGTGGTCAAAGAAATAGACCGCGCAGTGCTACTGACCTTTGGCGAAGTAACCAATTTTGATGTTCCTCCCGGCATTCATGGCAAAATGCCCGGCGTACACACCGTGCTTAAATTTGATGGTCGCATGCAAACACTGGATGCTCCGGCGCAGAGTTTCCTGACGGCGGAAAAGGAATACCTGGAAGTGGATTCCTATGCCAAATGGCGCGTACATAACACTGCCGATTATTACCGTGCTACCTCAGGTGATGAAAGCCGGGCTAACAACCTGCTGGCCCAGCGCATCAATACAGGCCTGCGCAACCAGTTCGGCACACGTACGGTTCATGAAGTGGTATCCGGGGAAAGAGACTCCCTGATGACTGAACTGACAGAAGAATTGAACACCATTGCCCAAAACGAATTTGGTATCGAAGTCATCGACATCCGCGTCAAGAAAATTGACTTGCCTCCTAATGTCAGTGAATCCGTGTATCAGCGCATGAACACTGAACGACAGGAAGAAGCCCGCGAGCTACGCTCCACCGGTGAAGAACTCGCAGAAGGTATTCGGGCAGAAGCCGATCGTGAAAGCGTCGTTATAGAAGCCAACGCCTATCGTGATGCTGAATATATTCGCGGTGAAGGCGATGCCACGGCATCAGCTACTTACGCCGAAGCATTTAATCAGGATGCTGAATTCTATGGCTTCACTCGTAGTTTAAATGCCTACATAGATACCTTTAGTGACTATGGTGATGTCCTGGTAATCAGCCCTGATAGTGATTTTTTCAAATATTTGAACAAAAGCACTCAATCTGATTAATGTGGGATGAAATAGGAATAGCCTTCAGTCTCATGTTAGTGATTGAAGGTATAATCCCTTTTTTATATCCAGGCCGTTGGCGCAAACTGGTGGCAACGCTTGCAGAAATTAGCGATTCTTCCCTGCGCCTGATTGGACTGGGAAGTATGATTACAGGCATAGCACTGCTGTACTTTATTAATTAGTTTTTTAACACGGCCCTGAAATACGATGACCAAGGCAAACCGCTGGCTGTTACCAGACGGCGTTGATGAAATTTTGCCGCCCCAGGCAAATCAACTGGAAACCCTGCGCAGGGATATTCTGGATCTTTACAGCACCTGGGGATATGAGCTGGTCATGACGCCACTCATTGAATTCCTCGACTCCCTGCTTATACTTCCAAGTAACGCACTGCAATTACAAACCTTTAAAATCGTGGACCAGCTCACTGGCCGTGGCATGGGTGTACGGGCAGATATTACTTCTCAGGTAGCCAGAATCGACTCCCATGTCCTTCAACGCGAAGCGCCTACCCGCCTGTGTTATGCGGACAGTGTTCTGCACACAATTCCGCAAAGTTTACTGGGTTCTCGCAGCCCACTAAAAATCGGTGCCGAGATTTATGGCCATCGGGGAATTGAAAGCGACATTGAAGTGATCAGTTTGATGCTCCACACCTTGCAGCAGGCAGGCATCGACAAAGCCCAGCTGGCGCTGGGGCATGTGAATATTTACCGCTCACTCACCAGAGATGCCGATCTTGCACCGGAACTGGAAGAGAAGCTTTTTGCTGCCTTGCAGAGAAAATCAACCAGTGAAATTGAACAGCTGCTGCAAGATGCATCGGTTGAGCGAACACTTATTGATAATATTAAAAGTCTGTCTACGCTTAATGGCGATGCCAGCGTACTTGATCATGCCCTTGATGAGATCAAAACCAAGGCACCTGAAGTCAAGAAAAGCCTCGAACAGTTGCAACAGATTGCTGCTGTTATCAACCAGCGTTTTCCTGAGCAATCCCTGTATTTTGATCTGGGTGAGTTGCGGGGTTATGAATATCACACGGGCGTAGTTTTTGCCGCTTATGTCAGCAGTTATGGAGAAGCCATTGCCAATGGCGGTCGTTATGATGATATTGGTGAAGGTTTTGGCAGAGCAAGGGCGGCAACCGGATTTGATGCTGATCTGAAAATTCTCCTCGCTCAGGGCAAGAAAACTTTTGCGCCTGCAAAACGTATTTTTGCACCTGCTGACGATGATCCTGCACTACAAGCGACAATTGATTCACTGCGTCTGAAAGGACAGCACGTTATCAGTGCTTTCCCGGGGCAGTCAGAATCTGCTACCGAAATGGGATGCGAGTTTGAGTTGGTGAATACTGACGGAAGCTGGCAGGTAAATCCCCTTAAATAATTTATTTTCTTTTAACTCTCATTGAACTAGTAAGGCTTAATAATGGGAAAAAGTGTTGTTGTGCTCGGCACCCAGTGGGGTGACGAAGGTAAAGGTAAGATTGTTGATCTGTTAACGGACAAAGCGTCGAACGTCGTGCGTTTCCAGGGCGGTCATAATGCTGGCCATACTCTGGTCATTAACGGCGAAAAAACCGTGCTGCATTTACTCCCCTCAGGAATTCTGCGTGAAAATGTCATTAACGTTATCGGTAATGGCGTTGTGGTTTCTCCAGAGGCCCTGCTCAAGGAAATTGATGAACTGGAAATGAAATCAGCTCCAGTGGTGAACAGACTAAAGATCAGTGCCGCTTGTCCTTTAATCTTGCCTTACCATGTTGCACTCGACCTAGCCCGCGAAGCTAAACGCGGCAATAATAAAATCGGCACCACAGGTCGTGGCATTGGACCAGCCTATGAAGACAAAGTCGCGCGTCGCGGTATCCGCATGGGCGAACTGCTCAATGAAAAACATTTTGCCGAGAAACTGCTTGAAGTTCTCGACTATCACAATTTTGTTCTGAGCAATTATTTCAAGGCTGAAGCATGTGACTACCAGAAAACGCTGAATGAAACCCTGAGCATGGGCCAGCGTATCAAACCCATGGTGGCTGATACGATAGAGATTCTTCATACAGCGCGTAAAAATGGTGAGAACATATTATTTGAAGGAGCCCAGGGCTCGCTTCTCGATGTTGACCATGGCACCTATCCCTTTGTCACTTCATCCAATACCACGGCAGGCAGTACTGCCACTGGCAGCGGCTTTGGCCCACTTTATCTGGATTATGTGCTGGGTATTACCAAGGCCTATACCACACGCGTAGGCAGCGGCCCTTTCCCCACTGAATTATTCGATGAAGTTGGAGAGATGCTATTCACAGTTGGAAAAGAGCTGGGTGCATCCACTGGCAGAAACCGGCGCTGCGGCTGGTTTGATGCAGTAATCCTGAAAATGTCTATTCGCATCAATTCTGTATCAGGAATCTGCCTCACCAAGCTGGATGTTCTTGACGGTCTCGAAACAGTGAAGGTTTGTACCGGCTATAAAGGCGTTGATGCCAATTCCATGACCTGTCTAACCAGCTTCGATAGCTATGACAGTCTTGAACCAATATATGAAGAATTACCTGGCTGGTCTGAATCCACTGCTGGCGCGAAGTCTCTGGATGATCTTCCTGAAAACGCGATCAACTACATTCGTTTTATTGAGGAGAAAATCGAGGCACCAGTGGATATAATTTCTACCGGCCCGGATCGGGAAGAGACTATTATTCTTAATCATCCTTTTAATTAGTTTCGGATTAAGGAAAAAAGATAAAGGATAAAGGGGCCGAAACTTTCTAGAAACCTGGACCACTTTTATCCTTTTTCCTTTTTCCTAATAACTTTTATCTAGCTCAAAATCCGGAGCCTTTTAATGGCCCAAGCCAACTCAGTAAAATCAATTATCTACGCCCTGGTGGCAAACTTTGCTATTGCTATCGCCAAGCTTGTCGCGGCTTTTATCACCAACTCAGGCTCCATGATGGCGGAAAGTATTCACTCTTTTGCGGATTGCGGAAACCAGGGTTTACTGTTGCTGGGTGTAAAAAATGCCAAGCGCCCTCCTGACCTGAAACATCCACTGGGTTACGGCAAAACGGTTTATTTCTGGTCTTTCATTGTCGCCATCATGCTCTTTAGTATGGGTGGCTTATTTTCTATTTACGAAGGCAGTCACAAACTGCATGAAACCGACGGACTATCCTCTCCGTTAATTGCCATCGGTGTGCTGGTATTTGCCATTATTGCGGAAAGCTTATCCCTGGCCGGATGCATGAGGGAAATTAATAAAGTGAGAGGAATACGGTCTTACTATCGCTGGTTCAAGGAAACCCGTCAAAGTGAGTTGATGGTCATTTTTGGTGAAGATATCGCCGCCCTTTTCGGCCTGGTGTTTGCGCTTCTCGCGGTCACTCTTACCATGATCACTGGCAACCCTATTTACGATGCATTTGGCAGCATTGTGATTGGTATCCTGCTGCTGATTATAGCTATTTTAATTGGCAAGGAAGTGAAAGACCTGATCATAGGTCAAGGTGTGGAAACAACAAAATATGACGCCATGATCAGTTTATTGAACGAACAGGAAAGTATTGATGAAGTCTATAACCTGCTCACCCTGCAATTAGGTAGTGATGTAATGGTAGCCATCAAAGCGCGCATGACACCGCAGCCTTCAGATACTGAGCTGATTCACGCCATTAATAAATGTGAAGAAAAATTTCGTCGCGCTTTCCCGGAAGTGGTGTGGTGTTTCTTTGAGCCGGATTTGAAAGACTAGGAGGAAGGAGGAAGGAGGAAGGAGCTTAACAATTATTTTTTTGAGTTTTGGGAGTCAATACTTTTTTAGTTTTTAACTTGGATTTCATTCGCGGTTGAAACCGCTCCTACAAGCCGGACATCGCTACGCTCTTCCGGCCTACTACTTTTATCTTCCATCTTTTATCTTGTACCTTGTACCTTGTAACTTGCGACTATCTTAAAACCTGAATCGTAATCCTACCCACGCCGCCCTCGGCGCACCAACACCAAGAAAAATCGGCGTATCATCAATGTTCGATATCACTTTCGTTGGATCCTCTCCCAGGATGCCAAAATTTTCATAGTCTTTATCCAGGGCATTGGTGACACGCGCAAAAAGGGAAAAGTTATCGCCGAGACTGTATTGCGCTCGCAGATTGACCAACATATAACCATCAACCTTATCCAGATCATTACTCTCATCACCACGCAGGTATTGGCTGGCGTTATAAATTGCTTCAACGCCAAGCACCAGATTACCGAGCTGATAATCACCACCTATCTTGAGCAGACTTTCCGGAATGCCGGGAATGTGATCGCCACTAGTAACAGGGACAACACCTTCTTCATCTGCGGCGGGGTGATTAGGACTAAGCACATCGAAATTATCTTCAAAGGTTGCCTGTATCACTGATAAAGATGCGTACCAGTCGAACTGATCAAGACTGCCGCTCACCGCTGACTCAAGTCCCCAGCGTTTTGTCTGATCAACATTGGCAAACAGACCAGTAGATCTGCCCGTGGTCTGAAATAAAATATCATCATCATTGGTAGTATGGAAAAGGCCCAGCTGATAATCCATGGAGGCAACATCACCACGCATTCCCAACTCCAGGTTTTTAGTTACCACATCATCAAGAGGCGGATCTGCCAGGAAGGCATTGGGCAGCCGGCATTCAAAATCAATATCGTCCGGGTCTTCACCCGCGGCGTTGGCAAACTCCTGTGCCAGGGTGAAGACACCTTCATTACAGGCCAGTTCGATAGGCGTCGGGACCCGATTCGACTCACTATAGGAAGCGTAAACATTCATAGTTTCTGTCGCATCATAGGTGATGCCAACGGTGGGATTAAAACGTGTAAATTGATGATCGCCATTAAGCTCGGGGCGCTCGCCCGAACGATCACGCAAACTAATGTCGGTATCGTTATAACGCCCGCCGAATGTCAGGGTCAGTCTGTTGCTTAAATCCAGCATATTCAAAAAATACAGGCTGAATACTTCAGACACTGTTTTGATTTGCGTTGCCTGCTCGTCCAAAAAGGAACCGACACCAAGGTTTTCAGTGCTGCGCGTCAGAGGATCAAGGCGGGACAATTCCACCACGGCATTAAATTTTGTATTGCCCTTCAGATAGCTACCGCCCACGGTAAGCTGACTGGGAAAACCAAAAAAATCCTGAGTAAAAATAAACTTGCCATCAAGTCCTTCCATTTCCTGACGACGATTACTGAGATTATTAATCGCCTCATCACTAAGAGTTCCAGTACCGGATAATTCTGAGCTTATATCTTCCGGCTCGAAGTCTTCAGCATCAAGACCATTAATCAGTGCTTGTTGCGCAATAAGCCTTTCCAGGTCATCCAGACTATTGATGCTACTTTCTTGCCCTGCACAGATATCATCCAGCTCAATTCCAAGCTCACCCTTAAGATCCTCTTCCAGCTCCTCAAAATCTTCAAACAGAGACTGTGCTCCTCCGGCATAAGCACATAAACCATATTCTGAGGCATCACCATTAAAAGAAGACGTGCGGTTCTTACGCCAGAATGCTGAACCAGCAAACTGAATTTCAGGTGTCAGGAAGTGGGTAGTATCCAGTGTCACCATGTCCATCAGGTTATTTGTAATATCCGGGGCAGTAAAAATGGCATCTCTTTGTAGCGCCATCAGACCTAAAGGTGCGGGTCCATTACCTCGTAAATCACTGTCACCGCGCTGGTAGGTTAAATCAAGCGTGGAATATTCCTCATTACGCCAGCTAATGGCGCTATAAAAATTAATGTTTTCAGAGGCTGAAAAGGGACGCCAGCCATCTTCTTCAAAACGTGACAAGTTTAAGTAATATCCCAGTTCACCATCATTGCCGCCGCTTTCAATATTGGCGACAGTTCTGTTCCAGGAGCCACTATAAATTTCTGCCTGGTTACCACTGAAATTGAAACCATTTTTCATATTCAACACCAGTGCACCACCCAGCGTATTCAGTCCAAACAAGGGATCAGAACCGCTAATCAGGTCAATGCTGCTTACCGCAGACTCGGGTAGTAAATCCCAGTTCACCGAATCCCCTAATGGCTCATTAATGCGCGCACCATTCTGATAAACCGCTATGCCCTGCGGTAAACCTAATAATGGTGAAGCAGTAAAGCCACGAAACAATAAATCCGGCTGTAGAGGATTATTCTGTGCAGAATTGATATTAACGCCAGGAGTTTTGTGATTGAGGTAATCGGTCAGATCCAGGCTTTGCGCCTGTTGCAAATCGTTACTGCCAATGCTTCTTACTGCAAAAGGGATTTTATTGATATCCACACCCAGCCCGGAACCCGGTGTTGTTCCGATGACAGTAATTTCTTCAATAACTGTGCCGCCATTTTCCTGGGCAAGAAGACTTCCTGCCTGTAACAACAATACCCATGAAAAAATCACAGCAGGTATTCTGACCTTATCGAGAGCTCGACACGAAGCCCGATAGTAACCGCGCATTAATTCCCCTGGAAAATGGAAGGTAAAAAAGAAAATCGATTATATCAGCTTCTGCTTTTCTTGCCTTGGATGCTGATCCCGATTTTTTACCGTAAGCAGGCGCTAAACAGCGTTTTTAAAAGCAATCCTAGATCTGAATAATGCCATTGCTGATAGCCAGCTTTACCAGTTCAGTGGTGCTGCTAACGGCGAGCTTTTCCTTGATCTGGGTCTGGTAGTTAGCCACTGTTTTTACGCTTAGTGAAAGGTCACTGGCAATGTCGTTAGCATTAAGCCCTTCAGCAAACAGGCAGAATATTTGAAACTCACGATGAGAAAGATTTGACAGCGCCGACCCTTTACCCAGCTTATGCTGCACATTCATTTCATTCTTCAACCCAGGTTCGATATAAATCTCCCCCTTGGCAATCTTGTGCACAGCTTCAATCAGCACATTGGGGGCATTATTCTTGGTGATATACCCTGCAGCTCCTGCTTCCAAAGCATGCTCTACAAAACTTACGTTGTCGTGCATGGTAAACACCAGAATATAAATTTCAGGGTTTTTAGCTTTGATACGACGAATGGCTTCCAGCCCCCCCATACCTGGCATGGAAAGATCCATCACAATTACATCAGGATTGAGTTCCCTGGCTTGCTGGTTGGCCTCTTCGCCACTTTCCAGTTCGGCAATGACTTCAATTTTCGGATCATTCTCAAGCAGCAATCGATAGCCCGTGCGCACCACCGCATGGTCATCAACCAATATTATCCTTAACTTGTTAATAGTCACTCGACCTCCTCCTGAAGTAGCTTACTCTGGGAAATTCTATATGAATTGACACGCCTCTACCGGGCTTACTGGCAAGTTCAAATTCACCTTGTAGAAAAGTGACCCTGTCCCTTATTCCGTTCAATCCCATGTTTCGGGTCATTGCATTCATGGAAAAACCTATACCATCATCCACTATCAGTAAGGAGATAATCTCATTACCGCTCAAGGTAATACTGACATTTTCTGCCCTGGCGTATTTTGAAATATTGGTCAGCGCCTCCTGCACAATACGATAAAGGTTTATTTGCTGTTCTTCATGTAGCTGTGAGAATTCACCTTCAAATCGATAACGACAAAAAGTATCCTAGTGATGCACATTCCAGTCATCCATCATTTGTGACAAGGCCGCTGTCAGTCCGAGCTCATCCAGAACAAAAGGACGTAGGTTGGTCATTAATTTGCGAACGCTGTCGTAAGCTGTGTCGGCGATCTCTTCAATATTTTGTACGCTCTTAGACGTAAGCGGATCAGACTCCAGGGATCTTCCCGCAATAGAAACAGCAATGGCTTTGATAGCGCTTACAGATTGACCCAGACTGTCATGGAGTTCCTGAGCCAGGTGGCGCCTTTCCTGTTCCTGTACCGTTATGGATTTACGCGTTAAGCGTTCATTCTCTGACTTGGTGCTGCCAAGCCTGTTAGTCAGATGATTGATGTGATCGGAAATTTTCCTAAGCTCGGGCAAACTGGATCCAGAAATACGCCGACTAAAATCACCTAACTCCACTTGCTCCAGCACATAAATTATCGAATCAACAGGCCTCATCCAGCGCTTGGTGAAATAGATAACAGCCGCTATCAATGACACCAGAAACAAGAATGAAGTCACAAGGCGATTACGCGTTTCTAACCATACATCTTCTATCTCATCACCGGGATCGACATACAGGCTGACAGTATCGCCGTTGCTCTGCTGGAATGTTTTTATTTCAGCTTTGGTGTCAGGATAGACCATTGCGATATACCAGCCTGGTGCATTGATTTGACCAAGCAAATATTCGCTATCCTGCGAGCTTTCAGAATTAGCAGATTGAATCTGAATATCAATATGGCGGATATCTTCCAGGGCCATCAACTGCTGTAATAATGCTGGCCTGTCTTCCAGATTAAAATTTAAATCAGAGCCATTTTGCATAATAGCGAACATATTGTTCACCAGTTCAGTAATGGACTCTTCCTCTTGCCGGATTTTTATGTCAGCAACATTAGTAGATCTTAATGTCTGGAAAACAATGGCAATCACAAAAAATATGAGGAGGATAATGCCGAGACGAATCTGTAAATTAAATTTATCCATATTTTTGTTTTTAGACCCTCTGCCCTGATCTATCCATTAGAGTCAGTCCTTTCCATCCCAAACCTGGATTGCTTCTGTATTGTCAGCACTAAACCCTTTTACATCCAGCGCCTCCTGCCAGCGTTTATGTACCAGTTTCGATAAGGGCGCGTTCATACCAACAGCATCACAAAGCTCATTGGCAATACCAACATCCTTCACCAGCAGACCGAGGGCAAATCCGGTTGAAAACTTCTCATCAATCACATGGTCTTTCATCACTTTATCTGACATAAAAGTATGCCCTGTAGAAACGTTCACTACATCGATGAAAGTATTTAGATCCAGACCAAAACGTTTAGCCGTCAGCAAGGCTTCCGAGGTTGCCACAAATGATGTCGCAGCAATCAGATTATTCAAGGCCTTGGTTGCATGGCCTGATCCAACACTGCCGGTCTCAAACAACTGTTCGCCCATACAGCGCAGTAAAGGTTTGGCTCTTTCCAGAATATCATGATCATTAGCCCCTATCATGATGGCTAATGACCCCAGTTCCGCTCTGGCCACGCCACCGGACACTGGCGCATCGATTAAAATCACACTATGTTTTACCAGTTCTTCTCCCAGGGCTACTGTACCTGTTGGTTCCGCAGAGCTCATATCGATAACCACGCATTCTGCCTTCACATTTTTGATAAAGGCCCCGTCTTCTGTTTCCAGCAACACTTCTCTTACCACGTGTCCATTGGGCAACATGGTGATGACAAAATCCATGTCCGCAAGATCTGCCAGACTGGCAGCAGAGTTCGCCCCGGTTTCCACGGCAAAACTTTCCGAGCGCACACTGTCCAGATCAAAAACTGTAAGATTGTAGCCCGCGTTAAAAATATTCATGGCCATGGGCCAACCCATGTTGCCAATGCCGATAAATCCTACTTTGATAGTTGTTAAACCGTCCAATTTTTACTCCTGCTACTTAATTTCAATGTTGGTTTTCTTAATATTTCAGGCGATCACATCGCCCAGGTGAAGCCAGAGCTGTTACTTATCCAGGTCCATGCTGCCAAGCACTTCTTTAGCCGCATTAAACGCTTCTACGCCGCTGGGTATGCCGGCATACACGGCACTATGAATCAGAATTGCACGAATCTCTTCCACCGAGACGCCATTAGCAATCGCCCCTTTGATGTGTACTTTCAACTGGTTTGGCTTGGTCAAGGCGGTAAGCACTGCAAGAGTGAGCATGCTGCGCGTTTTCCGATCAAGCGTATCCTCTGCCCAGACTTCGCCAAAACAATACTTGGTGACCAGGTCTTCAAAAGGTCGATTGAATTGCGTTGCATTTTTTTCACGTGCCTCGGCTATCTCTGGCCCCCACATTTCCACTGCCACGTTATAGCCGGCTTCATAGACCTTATCACTCATTACCTATCTCCATTCATAAAGTTCAATTTTAAAAATCATCATGTTTAATATTCGCTGATGTCTGTTTCCCGGATTTCAGTCAGGGACTAACATACTTAATTCTATGCTCAATTTGTATGTTTTAGTGAAAATAAGCCACCAGGGGTAATAGGTAAATCCGATTGCCACAGGGGGTTATCAGTTACCTTAAAAAGGCTACTATAATAGGATAGCGATAATAACTAGTGGAATTCCCGCCCAATGGCAGTAAAGCAGCCCCAATCCCTGCAGCAAACACCTCTTTATGACCTCCACCTGGAGCTCGACGCTCGTATGGTGCCCTTTGCTGGCTACCAAATGCCTGTGCAATTTGAAGGCGTGAAAGCCGAGCATCTGCACACACGTATGGCGGCAGGCTTATTTGATGTTTCTCATATGGGGCAGGTTATTGTTCAGGGTAATAATGCGGATGAAATGCTGGAATCTCTGGTTCCCGCTGACTTGAAAGATTTGCCGCTTAACAAACAGGTTTACACACAGCTGTTGAATACTGATGGCTGCATCATTGATGATCTGATGATTGCCCGGCTGGATAATGACTGTTTTTCATTGGTAATCAATGCTGCCTGCAAGGAAAAAGATTTGCACTGGCTCAGGGCCAATCTTGAATCTCTGACTATTGATGAACAAAACGATAAGGCCTTATTAGCCTTGCAAGGTCCTGCTGCCGCCGATGTGCTGGCGGATCTCTTTCCTGAATCACACCCCCTTAAATTCATGCATGCTTGTGAAAGCCGATACGATCACGTCCCTGTTTACATCACTCGTGCCGGTTACACCGGTGAGGATGGTTTTGAAATTTCCTTACCTGCTGACAAAGCAGATTCACTGGCCCGACAACTGCTGGCCTTCCATGATGTCAAAGCCATAGGTTTAGGCGCGCGCGACACTCTACGTCTGGAAGCAGGCCTTTGTTTATATGGTCATGATCTGGATGAAACCACCACGCCTGTCAGTGCGGCGCTGGCATGGAGTATTGGCAAGGCCCGGCGCAAAGATGGCGCCAGAGCAGGAGGTTTTCCGGGAGACAAGCTTATCCTGGATGAAATGGACAAGGGCTCCGCAACCAAAAGGGTTGGCCTGCATATCGAAGGCCGCGCTCCGGTACGAGAAGGGGCAGAGCTTGTAGATGAGGATCATCAATGTATCGGAAAAGTCACCAGTGGTGGTTATGGGCCAAGTGTGGAAGCACCTATTGCCATGGGCTACGTTGAAAGTCCCTTGGCTAAACAGGGACTCAGTCTTTTCGCCATGGTGAGAGGCAAGGCCCTACCTGTCTCAGTGACAACGCTGCCTTTTGTGCTGCATCGTTACGTGAAATAAGCTGCTGTGGGTTATTTTTTATCGGAGTAAAACCAAGTCATGTCAGAGTCAAAAATGTTGAATAACAGCGAGTTTATTTCCCGTCACATAGGCCCTGATGTTGCGGAACAGGAAGAAATGCTGACAGCCCTAGGTTACACAGACATGGACTCCTTCATTAACGATGTAATCCCCGCCTCCATTCACCTGGATAATCCTCTTGCCCTGCATGATGCGCTTGGCGAACCCTTGAATGAAGCCACCGCTCTGGCGCAACTGAGAGAGATTGCCGACAAAAACAGGCTTTCCAAAACCTGGATTGGTCAGGGCTATTACAACTGCCATACTCCCAGCGTTATCCTGCGCAACCTCCTGGAAAATCCAGCCTGGTATACTGCGTACACACCTTACCAGCCGGAGATATCACAGGGTCGTCTGGAAGCGCTGTTAAATTTTCAGACCATGGTATGTGATCTGAGCGGCCTGGATATAGCCAACGCCTCTCTGCTCGATGAAGGCACAGCTGCCGCAGAAGCCATGGCTCTTTGCCGGCGCATGAGCAAGACAAAGGGCAATGTATTTTTTATTGATGAAGACTGTCTGCCGCAAACCATTGCTGTACTGAAAACCCGGGCAAAGCCTTTGGGATTTGAACTGCTTATTGGCAAGCCCGATGATTCTGTAAACCATGACTGTTTCGGTATACTTTTACAGTACCCGGGCGCCAGCGGTGCAGTCCGCGATTATACCGAGCTGATTGCTGCGAACCATGAAAATGGCGCTCTGGCGGTTATGGCGGCCGATATTCTGAGCCTGTGCCTGCTGAAATCTCCCGGCGCCATGGGGGCAGATGTGGCGGTTGGCAGTACCCAGCGCTTTGGTGTCCCGCCCGGTTTCGGGGGTCCTCATGCTGCCTATATGTCCTGCCATGAAAATTTCAAACGTTCTCTGCCTGGCCGTCTGGTCGGTGTTTCTCAGGATGTCCATGGAAATCCGGCTCATCGCCTGGCCCTGCAGACTCGTGAACAACATATCCGCAGAGAGAAGGCCACCAGTAATATCTGTACGGCGCAGGTATTGCTTGCGGTTATCGCAGGAATGTACGCGGTTTACCATGGACCGGAAGGACTCAGACAAATTGCTCAACGGGTCCATAATCTTGCCTGCAAACTAGGCGCCGGAATCAAGGCTCAGGGAACCAATGTGGTAAATTCTACCTTCTTTGACACCCTCACGCTGGCAACGGGTGAGCAGACCCTGGCTATCCATATGGCTGCCAGAGAGCAAGACATTAATCTTCGGGAAATTGATGACAAGCACCTTGGCATTTCAATAGATGAAACCACAACTGAAAAAGATATAGTCGCTTTATTGTCATTGTTTGGCTGTAAGGACATAACAACCGAGTCACTCTCGACAATACCGGCAGCCTTGCTTCGTGAGGATCAAATTCTCACTCATTCAGTGTTCAATACCTATCATTCAGAAACAGAAATGATGCGTTACCTGCGCAAACTGGCCGATCGGGATATCGCACTGGACCGTGCCATGATTCCTCTTGGCTCCTGCACCATGAAACTTAATGCTGCCTCGGAAATGCTACCGGTCACCTGGCCGGCTTTTGCGGCCATGCATCCTTTTGTACCCAGCGATCAGGCACAAGGCTATTTATTAATGATCAATGAGCTGGAATCCATGCTCTGTAAAATCACCGGTTATGATGCTATTTCCCTGCAGCCCAATGCTGGCTCCCAGGGAGAGTTTTCCGGACTGCTGGCTATTCGCGGCTACCATGACAGTCGCGGAGAGAATCATCGCAACATCTGCCTTATCCCTGCCTCTGCCCATGGCACCAACCCGGCATCAGCACAAATGTGTGGCATGCAGGTCGTTGTAGTAGCCTGTGACAAGGAAGGGAATGTAGATATTGATGATCTAAGGGAAAAGTCTGTCACCAACAGCGACAATCTGGCCGCTATTATGATTACCTACCCGTCCACCCATGGTGTGTTCGAAGCCCAGGTCACCGAGGTTTGTGACATCGTGCATGAGCATGGCGGTCAGGTTTACATTGACGGCGCCAATCTGAATGCTATGGTGGGTCATGTTGAACCCGGCAACATTGGCGGCGATGTCAGCCATCTGAATCTTCACAAAACATTCTGCATTCCTCATGGTGGCGGTGGCCCCGGGGTTGGACCTATAGGCGTTAAGTCTCACCTGACACCATTCTTGCCAGGGCATGGCACATTGGATAACAAAAACAATGCAGTGGCCTCTGCGGCTTATGGTAGCGCCAGTATTCTTCCCATAACCTGGATGTATCTGAAAATGATGGGCGGTGCCGGCCTCAAGCAGGCAACTGAAGTGGCAATTCTCAATGCCAACTACCTGGCGAGAAATCTGGCAGCCGACTACCCCATTTTGTACTCCGGCAAGAATGACCTTGTCGCGCATGAATGTATTATAGATTTGCGCCCCATCAAGGAGAGCACCGGCATCAGCGTTGAAGATGTAGCAAAACGACTGATTGATTATGGATTTCATGCTCCTACTATGTCGTTTCCTGTGGCTGGTACTCTGATGATCGAACCCACGGAAAGTGAATCCAAACAGGAAATTGACCGTTTCATTAGTGCCATGCACTGCATCAGGGAAGAGATTCAGGCAGTGGCCGACGGCTCAATTAATGCACAGGAAAGCCCGCTGCATAATGCCCCCCATACCGCCGCTAGTTTATTAAAAGAAGAATGGACTTTGCCTTACAGTCGCGAGGCAGCGGCTTTCCCCATGGCAGAGTTAAAAGACAACAAGTACTGGCCGCCAGTGGGGCGCATTGATCAGGTTTATGGGGATCGGCATTTGGTGTGTTCGTGTCCGCCGGTTGCGGAATACGAAGAGGAATGAAAAAAGATAAAGGATAAAGGGGGGGTAAATATTTACCTAAGCCTGATAGCTTCTCTAGCTCACTTTTATCTTTTATCTTTTATCCTTGCTCTTATAAACGATTATCCTGACAGTAATACTCGGGGGGATCGCCGCCTTCCAGCCATTCCAGATTCCAGCTCATTGACCAGGGGCGTGTATAGGCACCGGGATCATCGATGCTGACCTCATACTGCAGTGTGTTAAAATCGGTGCGGGTCAGACGTTCTGTAACTTTCATCATGCTGGTATGGGGCAGACCGCCACTAAGCCAGAATTTTTCGTTATAGCCTTCCGAGTTAATCACCAGAGTATCACCTTCCCAGTTGGCGACATTTCTGCCGTAATAAAGCACATTGTCATTATCAACGGGGAAGCCGGTGTTAATACCACGGCCATCTGTGTAAATCAGATGCCAGTCCTGGTTACCGCCGCCGGCAACAACAAAAATTCTCTGCCAGGATTTGTCTTCCAGTAACTGAATGCCAAAGGGTGTCTGAAATTTTCGTGGCCCTGCAGGAGGTCTGCATTCGACGTAGCTTGGGTCTGATCGCAAAAAATTCCGCTGACGCGTCTCATAAAGATTTAACGCCCATTCCTTAAACGGGGCCACCTGTACGGCATCTGATATATCTTCAAGCAATCCATAAGAAGTCATGGGGACATTGACGCCGTCTTCCACCATTACTGTAGTGTCCGGCACCCAGTAACCTTCTTCACCAGGCGCAGCACCAAGACGCGGCTGACCATCGTCCCAACGCGGTATGGAAATATCCTGACGAATTTCTCTGGCAAGACTCAGGGCCGAGACATCACCGAAAAACAATTCTCTGTCTCCCTTAAAAACACGCTCCCCCCACACCTGTGGGCTACCATCGCGAGCAGGGAAACCTTCAATGCGAATACTGTCACCAGGAACCAATGAAGTTTCTGACCAGCCGTTCCATTCAAGAATTACCGGGCTTTCCAATTCCACATACCAGTCTTCTGCCTCACCCTCTGTCACCATAAAAATATGGGCATGGGGATTAGCCCAGTCCACCTTGATTACCCGGCCAACCAGAGTGACGGACACGTTGGTGTCAAATTTTACTGCAGCTCCGTGGTGAGCTTGCAAAGAAAAAATAGCAAGACACTGCAATACAACAAGCAACATGCCCAAACATTTTTTAAACAAGAAAATACGATGCATAGTAATCATAAAAAAATAACTCAAGGGAAAATCAGATGGCTACGATCCATGCTGTCATATTCAGTACCGACCATCATCTCGAAGGCCATATTGGCATCCTGACAAACAAACTCGAAGGCTTCACCTGGCCGCCAGGGCATGACAAAGCCGCTGCTCCAGGTTTTTGTATAAGCACCAGGATCATCAATGGTCACTTCATATTTAAGCGTATTGTAAGTTTCCCGGGTAAAGCGTTCGATCAGATGCAATTGATCAGTATGGGGAGTCCCTTCTGCATCAATCCACATTTTTTCGTTATAGCCCACGCTGTCCACTACCAGGGTATCTCCTTCCCAATGACCGATGGAATGACCATGATAGCTTGGCTCCAGATCCTCAGGATGAGCGCGGCCATCCATATAGATAACCCGAAAATGGCGCGGCCCACCTACGGGAAACATATAGATGCGCTGCATCGCATCAAACTCCACAAACTGAGTACCATAAGCAGTAGTCACCCCTCTTGGTCCGGCAGAAGGTTTACAGCGTGTGTAAGGCTCAAAGCGTGTGCGCGTGCGTTGTTGATACAAGCCCCAGGCCCAGGGTTTGAAAGGTACGTCAGTCAGATTAATTTTATCAAAAGGCCTGTTTGCATCGTTAACCAGTCGTTCATAATCATTATTTGCAACGATAGAGCCTTCCGGCACGATGTCATAATCGATAATCATGGGACGTGAACCAAAGCCATCCCATGCCCCCATTTCCTCTCCTGGAAGCGTGCCCAGGATTACTCGCCCTTCACTGTTGCGCGGAGCAGGCCGAGAATCAGGTTCGTTACTGTCAGGACGTGGAACCGCGGTCTGACCAATAGCGCTTGTGAAAAATAGCGCGGCAAAAATACCCAGTGCTGCGCGAGCAATTAAATTATTCACTGCTTTCTTCCTCTTTATTCCAAAGCTGCTTTTTTATAATCAGCTTGATAAATCATGGCAGAGATTCTACCCACTAGACCCCAAAAAAAACACCAAGCAAATGAGGTAATTTAGTGAAAAAAGGAAAGCAGTGAGATGTCAGGTCAGAGTATTTCGTCAATAGCAGAGATCAAACGCTTATTATCAGGCTCTATCCTGCTGCGGAAGATGCTGGTTACATTGCCTTCTCTGTCCACCAGGTACTTATTAAAATTCCAGTTTGGCTGCGACTTTTCATCAGCCAGATGCCTGAACACCGGATGAGCATCGCGGCCTTTAACTTTCGTAACATCAGTCATCAGAAAGGTCACCCCGTGATTGATGTAACATATGTCTGCTGTTTTCGCCGCATTATCATCTTCCTGATTAAAATCATCTGAGGGAAACCCGATAATTACCAGGCCGGCATCTTTGTAACGCTGGTAGAGTGCTTCCAGACCAGTAAACTGGTAGGTATAGCCACAATAACTTGCAGTATTCACCAGAAGTACAGGCTTGCCAGCGGTTTCTGTACACAAATCGATTACCCGGTCAGAGTGCAGTTGTCCTAGCTGGTGATCCAGCCAGGGGGCACAGGTCCGGGAACTTATTTCAACGGATGGCTGAGCAAATGCTGCCGGATTCAGTACCCAGCCAAACATCACCAGGGCTATTAATTTTTTCATGTCTTTGCTCGCAAGGAAGTAGTTATAAAGTATCTGTTCTACTGTATACGGCGCTAAATGCTGACGGGATTAACCCCCCTGCTTTGAACTCCGGGTAAGGTGATCTGAGACACACCAGTAACAGTATAAGAGAGTACCGCTGAAATTCTTAAAGGTTATTTTATGAATGGCAATTCACCCACATACACCTCCATGCCCCATGCGCTTATCTATGCCGGCTCACTACCCTTTATGGCCGGAGCAATGTTCATGCTGGCAGGTATTCAGACTCTTCCCCTGCTCGGTGATGTTGTGAATTCTGTGGCGACTTACGGGCTGGTTATCAGTGTATTTCTTACCGGTATTCACTGGGGACAGGAGTTGTCGCTGGGGCGAGCAGTCCCGGGCCTGTTCATTGCCAGCAATATCATTGCCCTGACCCTGTGGATAGGATGGCTTGTGCTACCAGTAGTTTACTTCCTTCCGTTTCTGACTAT
>JABIPQ010000061.1 GCA_018698975.1 Gammaproteobacteria bacterium | reverse complement strand
GGTGTCAGGTTGGAAGCCAAAGTCCATCTGGTTACTTGCGCGACCAATGCAGCACAGAATATTGAGAAGTGCATTAAACGCTGTGGATTGGAAACTGACGAGATTATTCTTGAACAGCTGGCATCCAGTTATTCCGTGTTGACGGAAGATGAAAAAGAACTGGGTGTTTGTATTGTTGATATTGGTGGCGGCACTACAGACATTGCCATTTTTACTGAAGGTGCAATCAGGCATACCGCTGTTATTCCGATAGCTGGTGACCAGGTGACCAATGATATTGCCATGGCACTACGTACCCCTACAGACCATGCTGAAGAACTAAAAATCAAGTATGCCTGTGCCTTATCTCAACTGGCCAGCGCTGACGATATGATCAAAGTACCCAGTGTGGGAGAACGCCCACCAAGGGAGCTGTCTCGCCAGGCCCTGGCGGATGTTGTCGAACCCCGTTACGACGAACTCTTTCATTTAATCCAGTCTGAGATCAGACAAAGTGGATACGAAGACATGCTCGCCGCAGGCATGGTCTTCACCGGCGGTACCAGCAAGATGGAAGGGGTTGCTGAATTAGCTGAAGAAATTTTCCACATGCCGGTGCGAATTGGAATGCCGAATGAAGTAAGTGGGCTGGTGGATATTGTGCGTAATCCGACCTATTCAACAGCAGTTGGACTCTTGTTGTATGGCATGAGACAGGCACAGGAAAGGGAGGGTAGCGTGGCCAGAGAAACAGGTATTTCGTTGATAGATCGAATGAAAAATTTATTCAGTAGTGAAGATTAACAACACAGTTTTAACTTTTTAATTTGAGCGTTTAATTTTAACTTCAAGGTGGAACCCAAAGGGGGTAAGTAAGATGTTTGAGATCATCGATAATGTTGCACAAAGTGCAGTAATTAAAGTGATTGGTGTTGGTGGTGGCGGTGGAAACGCCGTTCAGCATATGCTCCAGAATACCATTGATGGTGTTGAGTTTATCTGTGCCAATACGGATGCTCAGGCGCTGGACAAGATGGAGACCAAGCTCAACCTGCAGTTGGGTGGTGCTGTCACCAAAGGTCTGGGAGCTGGAGCAAATCCTGAAATTGGACGTCAGGCTGCATTGGAAGATCGTGACAGAATCCGTGAAATTATTTCGGGTGCTGATATGGTTTTCATTACAGCGGGTATGGGAGGAGGTACCGGAACTGGTGCTGCTCCTGTGGTTGCTGAAATCGCCAGAGAAATGGGTATTTTGACAGTGGCTGTTATTACCAAGCCATTCCCTTTTGAAGGGCGCAAGCGTATGGCAATTGCGGAACAAGGTATCAGGGAACTTTCAGAGCATGTTGATTCTCTAATTACCATCCCCAATGAAAAACTCATGGACGTGTTAGGCAAGGGATCTACCTTACTGGATGCCTTTAGTGCTGCTAATGATGTGCTTTCAGGTGCCGTTAAAGGAATCGCTGATCTGATTATGCGTCCTGGTATGATTAATGTGGATTTTGCCGATGTCAGCACTGTGATGTCTGAAATGGGTATGGCAATGATGGGAACAGGCTATGCGACAGGTGAGAATCGCGCTGTTGAAGCGGCTGAAGCGGCTATTCGCAGTCCTTTGCTGGAAGATGTGAATCTGCAAGGTGCTCGTGGCATTCTGATTAATGTTACTGCCGGGGAAGACCTGACATTGGGTGAATTCTCTCAAGTTGGCGACACTATTTCAGAATTTGCCTCTGAGCAGGCCATAGTTGTTGTAGGTACGGTAATTGATCCTTCTTTAAAGGATGAGTTAATTGTTACTGTAGTCGCAACAGGACTTGGCGGCATGCAAATCGAAAAGCCGACTAAAGTCGTGGACAATACCAATACCGTCAGAAATTCACGTACAGCGGATTTTAATGACCTGGATAAGCCTGCAGTGCTGCGCAATAACATGCGTAAAAAGGAGATGGCCAGAATCAATCCAGGCAGTGAAGAGCCTCAGGCTAAAAGGCAGCCAATGCCCAAAGCAGTGGGAGCGGATTCAGATATGGATTTTCTGGATATTCCTGCTTTTCTGCGCAAGCAGGCGGATTAAGGCAGAACTGTAATGAGTTGGCTTAGGCAGGAACAAGCGAAATATTGATAATTCCGAATTAGGGGTTCTCAGACTTTGCGGTTCTTGGTGAAAGTGCATGATTTTGTTAACATGCGTGTTCTCCCGATAAGCTTGCAGTATTATCTGCAAAGTTATCAAAAAAGCCGTAATTTTTTGCTGTATTTGCTAAAGTTCATAAGAATAGCAGGTATTAGTAGTTATTTATTGTTTTCAGTAGCTATGAACAACTGCTACAAGAACTGCTGCAAAAAGAGTCGTGCGAAAGTACTTCGCGGGTTATCGGTCTTTTACAGCATAAGTAAAAGTGAGAGTGATAGTTGATTAGGCAAAGAACTTTAAAAAATGTCATTAAAGCAACCGGTGTAGGTTTACATACCGGCCAAAAAGTCTATCTGACTCTGAGACCTGCGCCAGTTGATACCGGGATTGTTTTTACCCGGGTTGATCTCGACCCGCCGGTTCCTATTCCTGCCCTGGCAGAAAACGTGGGTGATACCACCTTGTCATCCACGTTAATGAAAGGAGATGTTCGAATTTCCACCGTCGAACACCTTATGTCTGCTATGTCAGGTTTGGGAATAGATAATGCTTTTGTTGATGTAAGCGCACCGGAAGTGCCCATCATGGACGGCAGCGCCGGTCCTTTCGTTTTTCTCATCCAGTCAGCGGGTATTGAAGAGCAAAATGCCCCCAAGAAATATTTTCGTATTACCAAAGAAATTACTGTGGAACAGGGCGACAAGAAAGTCAGTCTTAAACCCTTTAATGGCTTCAAAGTTGGTTATACCCTTTTATATGACCACCCTGTTCACAAAAAATTTACCAAGGAAGCTTTTGTAGATTTTTCCAGTACTTCTTTTGTCAAAGAAGTCAGCCGCGCGCGAACCTTTGGTTTCATGCATGAATTCGAAGAACTGCGTAATCGCAACCTTGCTTTGGGTGCGAATATGGATAATGCCATAGCCGTTGGCGATTATCGTGTACTCAACGAAGATGGTTTACGTTATGAAGATGAGTTTGTGAAACACAAGATACTCGACTCCATTGGTGATCTGTATTTGCTGGGTAAAACCCTGATTGGCGAGTTCCATGGATACAAGTCGGGTCATGCTCTGAATAATGCCCTCCTCAGAAAGCTCATTACTTCGGAAGATTGTTGGGAAATAGTAACTTTCGACGAAGAAGCTGATGCGCCAATTTCCTATCTGAGACCTGTTTTTTCTGGTTAGATATGGTCTAATCCTTCCCTTTATCAAGTCCAGTTGAAGTTTGGGCTCCTGTAGCCCTATGATTAGTACGATATGAAAATAATCATTGTCGATCAAAAACATGGTGAAACGAAATCACTGGTCCTGAAGGGATGGGCCAGGGTGGCGCTATCCGTATGTATGCTGGGCGTTCCTGTACTACTTGGATATTACGGATTTCATTTGTCGGCTCTGCGAAATGCTGATTCTTACAAGGATGAAGCAACTCAGGCCTGGAAAGAGGATCTGAAGTCCCAGAAAGAAGATATTGTCCAGATTCGCTACGAAACATTTGCCCAGCTTGAAGCCCTTACTCTGAGAATGGCCAATTTGCAGGCCCGATTACTCCGCCTTGATGCACTTGGACAACGTCTTACTGAAATATCTGATCTAGATGATGGTGAGTTTGATTTTACCCAGGCACCTGCCTTGGGGGGGCCAACTGATGTTGATGCAGAAAACATTGAAGTGCCCGATTTTCTCAATGCCCTTAATGAGCTGACCCGGGAAATTGAAGACAAACAACAGCAGTTGGAACTGTTGGATACTTTAATGTCTGAACAACTGATTCAGTCCAATGCTTATCTGTCAGGTCGTCCGATCGACAAGGGCTGGATTTCTTCCCCTTTCGGCCGCCGCATAGATCCTTTCAATGGCAAACTAGCCTGGCATCAGGGCATTGATTTTGCCACAGGTCGCACAGGCGTTGAAGTACAGGCTGTTGCCTCTGGCGTAGTAACCTATGCCGGTGAAAAACAGGGTTATGGCCAAATGGTTAAAATCAATCATGGCAATGGCTATGAAACCCTTTATGCCCATGATGAGAAAATCCTGGTAACACCAGGTGATATCGTCAAAAAAGGCCAGGTGATTGCCCTGTCAGGCAATTCAGGCCGTTCTACCGGCCCTCATGTTCATTTTGAAGTACATAAAAACGGACGTGTTGTTGATCCAGCATCCTACGTTCATCGCACCAGCCGCTAATCCCTGAAGACCTTCTTGTTTCCCTATGGCCGCAATGTCATGAGGGTCCCCTGGGCATACTTTGCCTTTTTCCCGAAACTAATTTTGTAAGATTTTGACTTATGCTCACTAAAATATTTGGAAGTAAGAACCAAAGAGAAATCAAAAAACTGTCAAAAGTTGTTGATCTCATCAATGGCTTTGAAACAGGGATACAGGCATTGTCTGATGAGGAACTGAAGGCAAAGACTGTTGAATTCAGGCAACGTTTTGAGAATGGTGAATCTCTGGAGAAAATGCTGCCAGAAGCATTTGCTGTAGTGCGTGAGGCAGGGATACGTGCCTTGAATATGCGCCATTTTGATGTGCAAATGATTGGCGGCATGGTGCTTTTTCACGGCAAAATTGCCGAGATGCGTACTGGTGAAGGTAAAACGCTGGTAGCCACGTTACCCGCCTACCTGAATGGCATTACAGGACATGGTGTACATCTGGTAACAGTTAATGAATATCTGGCACGACGTGATGCGGGCTGGATGCAGCCTCTGTATGAATTTCTTGGTTTGTCCGTAGGTGTGGTTGTCCCTAATCAGTCCCCGGAAGAAAAGCGCGCTGCTTATGCAGCAGATATAACCTATGGGACCAATAATGAGTTTGGTTTTGATTATTTGCGTGACAATATGGCATTTCGTCTGGAAGACAAGTTCCAGAAGAAATTATCCTATGCCATCGTCGATGAAGTGGACTCTATCCTTATTGATGAGGCCAGAACCCCGCTGATTATTTCCGGAGCAGTGGAAAACTCCGCCAAGCGTTATCTGGAGATTAATGCCCTGGTGCCATTGTTGACCAAGGTTGATAAGGTGCCGGAAAAATCCATGATTGAAAGACGCATGGAAGAAGAAGATGTGCTAGATGGTGATTTCATCGTAGATGAAAAAAGCCGCCAGGTTGAACTGACTGACCCCGGACATGAAAAAGTTGAAGATCTGATGGTCAGTCGCGGTCTTCTACAGGAAGGTGAAAACCTCTATTCCGCGACAAACCTGACACTCCTCCACCAGCTGCAGTCTGCGCTGCGT
>JABIPQ010000060.1 GCA_018698975.1 Gammaproteobacteria bacterium | reverse complement strand
CGCTATCCCTTGTAGGAGCGGTTTTAACCGCGAAGAACAAAGCCCCTTTCTTCGGGACTGAAGTCCCTCCTGCCTGAATTCGCTATCCCTTGTAGGAGCGGTTTTAACCGCGAAGAACAAAGCCCCTTTCTTCGGGACTGAAGTCCCTCCTACAAATTTTCCAGATTCCTGTGAGAGCAGCTTAAGCCGCATGCTTGTACCTTGTACCTTGTACCTTGTACCTCGTATCTCGTATTTGTTTTCATTCTCCAAGCTTCCAGCCCGAAGTTATCGGATAACGGCGATCCCTGCCAAAACCTTTTTTGCTGATTCTGACCCCAACTGGAGCCTGCCGGCGCTTGTATTCATTCAAGTCTACAAGCCGCAATACTCGCATAACCGTATCATGATCAAAACCTTTATCTATGATGGCATGGGCGCTCTGGTCACCCTCAATATACAACTCAAGTATCTGGTCGAGTATTTCATAGGGTGGCAGGTTATCTTCATCAACCTGGTCCGGTGCCAGTTCTGCTGATGGTGGTCTTTCTATTACCCGCCAAGGGATCATTCCAGCGGCCCGGTCACTGACAAGCGTGTTTCTGAAGCGTGACAGTGCATACACCAGCATTTTAGGGACATCTTTCAAGACATCAAAGCCCCCTGCCATATCTCCGTATAAGGTCGAATACCCCACAGCCATTTCACTTTTATTTCCTGTGGTGAGTACCATGTAACCTTTTTTATTAGAAATGGCCATCAGTATCACGCCACGGCATCTTGCCTGTAAATTCTGTTCAGTCAAATCTGCCGTGGTACCGGAAAACTCCTGTGCCAGGCTTGTCATGAAACCTTCATAAACATTTTCTATTGGAATCACCTGGTAATTGACGCCAAAATTCTCGGCCTGTTGCGTGGCATCCTCAATACTCATATTGGAGGTATATTTAAACGGCATCATTACCGCATGAACTTTATCTTTACCCAGTGCATCAACGGCGATAGCCAGCGTTAGTGCAGAATCGATTCCACCAGAAAGCCCCAGTACCACGCCAGAAAACCCATTTTTAATGACATAATCATGCAGGCCCAATGTAAGTACCTTATAAATCAATGCTTCATTTTCTTCTATCTTGCTTAACTCTCCTTCCCTAACAGTTGCGTTGGCGCCATCATATTCAACCTTGAGCATCGCCACACTTTCTTCGCAGGCTGGTGCCTGGGACTTTATAGTCCCATCTCCATCAACAGCCATTGAGCAACCATCAAATACCAACTCATCCTGCCCTCCCACCTGGTTGACATAAATTATTGGTAATGAGGCCTCTTTTTGCCTTGTGTGAAGAGCAGAAAGTCGGTCATTCATTTTGTCAGCATGGAAAGGGGAGCCATTAATATTAATCATCACTTTTGCACCAGCTGACTCTGCCTGACTCATGGAACCCGGCTCCCAAAGATCTTCACAAATACTGAATCCTACCGGCACGCCATTTATGTCAATAACACAGGGGGCATCACCTGCAGAAAAATAACGCTTCTCATCAAATACCTGATAATTTGGAAGACATTGCTTCTTGTAAGTCGCAACAACTTCGCCGCGGAAGATGACACAGAGCATATTAAAGAGATGTTCCCGTTCTCTCCCCGGATATCCAATAATCAGATGTGTATCAAAATTCTTTGCCTTGATTGCGCTCAAGGCGTCTTCAACCCTGATATCAAGGCTCGCCCTGAGCAGGAGATCTTCCGGGGGATAGGCGGTAATTACCAGTTCAGGAAACACCACAATATCAGGCGCATGCTGTGCCAGTATTTCCTCAACAGTATTGATTACCAGCGCAGTATTCCCAGGAATATCACCTACGACTGGATTCACCTGTGCCATTGCTACATTCAAGGTCATGGTTTTTTCTTTAACACCGGGATTTGACAAGCGGGTATCCTGTGAATATTTTCATTAAAATTGACGTTAACACTACCCACCCAGAGACTGAAAAACTGCTACAAAATTCATAATACGTTCCTGAGCATAACCCAGAACATAAGCCAGAACATATAGTAGAAGGAGTCTATGGATATTGTCATACAGGTGCGGTATTGTCTGATACTGTGTTCTTATTATAAAGATTTTTTATGGGCTTGATCAGACTCATTATTTTCGCTCTGGTAATCTGGATGTTGTGGCGCGTAGTCAAGAACTTTCAGAGCAGTCAAAGCAATAAAAACAAGCAAAACAACCCCAGAGGTGAAATAGCACAAAGCAACATGGTGCTTTGCCAGTTTTGCTCTGTGCATGTTCCTGAGCAGGATGCTGTCAGGCATGAACAGCAATGGTTCTGCAGTGACAGGCATAAAGATAAATATCTTGCGGGTGATCAATAAAAATACCTGCGTATTTAACATACAACAGCCACCCTTTCAGATTTTAAAATGTTATGTCTTCCCTAGATAACTCCAACAAACCGAATCTGGAATATCTCGCTCAGCAGCAAGATCAAAAAGTTTTTAATGTTTATAATATCTATCGCGTGGTTCTGTCACTGATACTGTTGATTAGTTTTTATTTCAGATCCTTAACTTCAACGCTGGGAACAATAAACCCCGATTTATTTGTGAAAGTAGTCGCCATTTATCTGGCTTTTAATATTGCAGTTTTTTTCGCGCTTTCCTGCCAAAAACCAAGACAATGCTTGCCACACAATTCATCAGTGTAATTCTGGTAGATATCTTTTTCCTGGTGCTCATCAGCTACACTTGTGGCGGGGTAAGCAGCGGTATGGCTAATTTGTTGATCGTGCCAGTAGCTTCGGGCAGTTTATTATTTCGTTCAAGACTTAGTACCTTTTTTGCTGCAGTTGGCTCTATTCTGGCCATTTACAGTGAAGTCTATCTCTACCTCATCATTGATGAAGGAATCGTATATTTCGTTCAGGCAGGATTACTAGGCCTTTCCCTCTTCGCTGTATCATGGTC
This sequence comes from Gammaproteobacteria bacterium, assembly GCA_018698975.1. Lineage (GTDB taxonomy): Bacteria > Pseudomonadota > Gammaproteobacteria > Pseudomonadales > Pseudohongiellaceae > Eutrophocola. Next base: position 39,779 of record JABIPQ010000060.1, on the reverse strand, counting down.
CTTGCAATACCTTGGTGGAAAAATTAGACAAAACGAACTTTTTGCTCAACAGCAAGCTAAAAATATTCAGTCGTTACAGGAAATGAATGATCAAATAATCAAGCGAATGCATGCAGGCATAGTGGTTGTAAACCATGAAGGCATCGTTCTTAATATCAATGACTCGGCAAAAAGATTTTTAGCCAATTCAGACAAACCTCAACAGGAAGCCGCACAAATACCAGAAACGCTGTTTAGACAGTTACAGGCTTGGCAACACGATAATCTCCTGAAAACCTATCAGTTTCAGGTGCACAGAACTGATCCCGAACTGCAAGCAACATTTGCTTATCTAACCTCCGGCAAGGACTCAAATATCCTCATTTTTCTCGAGGATTACACAGTTCTCACAAGTAAAGCCCAGCAATTGAAACTCATCTCTCTTGGGCGTCTAACTGCCAGTATAGCTCATGAAGTAAGAAATCCTCTTGGTGCAATCAGCCATGCCAGCCAACTTCTGGGGGAATCAAATACCATTATTAAAAGTGACAAGCGACTTCTGGAAATCATAGACACACATGCCATGCGGGTTAATCACATCATCGAGAATATTTTAAACCTTTCTCGAAACAAGAATGAGCATCCTGACATCATCAACCTGTGTCAATGGGTACAGCAATTTATAATTAAATTCTCCAATTCACAGGCCAAGGCTGTCTCCATTGATTTCGATGGAGAAGCAAATAATATCCAGATACGCTTCAACCAGAGTCAACTGGAACAACTATTAACCAACCTTAGTGAGAATGGATTACGCTACAGCAGAAAATCTACCGGCAAGGGTCATCTGAATATTTCAGTAAGATTGAACCCCGTTAATAAGAACATAATCATGGATATAATTGACGATGGCGAAGGAATCGCTGAAGAACACCTGCTACAGATGTTTGAGCCGTTTTTTACCACTGAAACCAGTGGTACCGGGCTGGGTCTGTTTATTTGTAAGGAAATTTGCGAGTCTAACCAGGCGCAATTGTCATATCTGCGTGTTGATGGCAACAAAAGCTGTTTTCGTATTAATTTCCCTGCTTCTGAAAAATTCATAGTTTGAAAAATAGTTTGAAAATATGATGCAAAAAGTACTAATCATTGATGATGAACCTGATATTCGGGAATTATTGGAAATTACTCTTGGTCGTATGGAGCTGGCTTCTACTTCTGCCAGTACTCTTGCTGAAGCTCGAGAGTTACTTGGTAGCAATGATTTCCATCTTTGCCTCACCGATATGCGTCTACCGGACGGGAATGGAATCGATCTGGTAAAAGAGATCCAGGTTAAATATCCACATATTCCAGTAGCAGTAATCACCGCACATGGTAGTACTGAAACTGCAATTAATGCGCTTAAATCAGGCGCCTTTGATTTTGTATCCAAGCCAGTTGATATTAAAAAATTACGCGTAATGGTTAGCAGTGCACTGGAACTGGAACATGAATTGCCGGCTAAATCCAATGCCGATTTTGAATCTACAACTAAGATCGTGGGCGAGTCTTCCCAGATTAAAAAACTCAAAGAACAAATTATTAAACTGGCACGTAGCCAGGCACCGGTGTTTATCAGCGGTGAATCAGGAAGTGGTAAGGAATTGGTGGCTCGTGCCATCCATTTGAATGGCTCACGGCGGGATAAAAAATTCGTGGCAATCAACTGCGGTGCCATTCCTTCCGAATTGATGGAAAGTGAATTTTTTGGACACAGGAAAGGCAGTTTTACCGGCGCATCAGCTGACAAAGTCGGTTTGTTCCAGGCAGCAAATGGTGGCAGCCTTTTTCTTGATGAAATAGCCGACCTGCCCTTACAAATGCAGGTTAAATTATTACGGGCAATACAGGAAAAGTCGATCAGACCAGTAGGCTCAGAACAGGAAATTGCCGTAGATGTGAGAATAATCAGCGCCTCTCACAAAAACCTTTCAGATGAAATTGATAAAGGTAATTTACGGCAAGATCTGTATTACCGGATTAATGTCATAGAACTGAAAGTCCCCAGTTTGCGCGAAAGAAAAGATGATATCCCGCTGATAGCAGAGCACATTGTGAAGAATTTCGCCCAGGAACATGGATTGCAGGAAGTCATACTTGGTGAGGATGCAATCCTTAAACTTCAGAATTACAACTTCCCGGGCAATGTTCGGGAACTGGAAAATGTCCTGCATCACTCTCTGGCTTTGGCTGATCATAAGCTCATTTCCGCTAATGATTTGCCGAATTTACACTCACAGGCTGAAAGTGAGGATGATATTGGCACTTTCCTGACCCAGGCATCAGATGACGTAGAATATGAAGATGGATTTTCACTTGAGGATCACCTGGAAGAAATTGAAAAGACCGCGATTAAAAAGGCATTGGAAGAAACACGCTGGAACAGAACCGCAGCCGCCAAAAAACTGGGAATGACTTTCCGTTCTTTTCGTTATCGACTGAAAAAGCTGGGACTTGATAATATTGATCAATGAGCGGGCTTCAAACACTCAATTTATTATTGAAAAACACTGGCAGTGTTTCCATGATTACTGTGCAATATTTATAAAACTGAAATCCAGAACTCTGACTATAGCCTGAGTTCTCTGGGCATGGCAAACACAATATTTTCCTCCACACCATCCATCTCAATGGAGGCTTTTGCTCCCATACTGACAAGTTTCTTAATCACTTCCTGTACCAGGATTTCAGGTGCTGAAGCCCCCGCAGTAAGACCTATTGAATGCTTACCCTGGAACCAGCTCTCCTTGATCTCCCCGGCATGATCAATCAAGTAGGCTTCACTGCCCATGCGCTCGGCCAGCTCTTTCAAACGATTCGAATTGGATGAGTTAGGAGAACCAACAACAAGCACCAGGTCATTTTCCAATGCCAGCTGTTTCACGGCATCCTGACGATTTTGCGTGGCGTAGCAAATATCTTTTTTACGGGGCCCCTGGATATTAGGAAAGCGCTTACGCAGTGCATCAATAATCCGCGCAGTATCATCCATGGAAAGTGTCGTCTGTGTCACGAAGGCAAGATTATCTACATCATGCACCTCCAGGGTTTGCACATCATCTTCGGACTCCACCAGAAAAATCCGTCCGCCATTACTGGTATCGTATTGGCCCATAGTGCCTTCTACTTCAGGATGAAAGGCATGCCCTATCAGAATACATTCCCTGCCCGCAGCACTATACTTGATGACTTCCAGATGAACTTTGGTAACCAGCGGACAGGTTGCATCAAAAACTTGCAATCCTAATTCTACTGCCTCGTCTTTTACCTGCTGCGAAACACCATGAGCACTGAAGATGACAATTGACGATTTTCCCTTGCCATCATTGGACGGTACATCGGAAAGCTCATCGACAAAAACAGCACCACGTTTGCGCAGGGATTCAACCACCGTTTTGTTATGAACTACTTCATGTCGCACATAGATTGGTGGACCATAGATATCCAGAGCTCGATTAACAATGTCTATAGCGCGATCGACACCAGCACAAAATCCCCGAGGGTTAGCTAATTTTATTTGCAGGGCCATATTTGGTGAATTCATATTGTCATTGTGCTTAATTATCGAAATTCTTTTAGGTTCAGGATGATACTGGTGTTACAGAATGTATTTTCACTTTGAACAGGATGTCCCTGTCAGCAAGGGGATGGTTAAAATCAATTTCTACTCGTTCTGAGTCAAAACTTTTGATTATGCCGGGCTGCTCACTACCACCAGCATCGCTAAAGTTTATCATCAGCCCCTTCTCCATCGCCAGGTCTGCAGGAAACCGGTAACGGGGAAAAGTCTGGATATTTTCCTCGCGCGCGTTGCCAAAAGCCTGGTCAGAAGGAATTGTCATGGATTTTTCCTCACCGACTCTCAAGCCGAATAATGCCACTTCAAAACCAGGCATTAGATTGCCATCACCGACTGAAAACTCAACAGGCGCTTTGGAAAAATTACTGTCAATGATTTGGTTTTCATCAAGAGCCAGCTCGAAATGCAAAAGCACTTTCTTGCCAGGGCTTATCTGGTCTTGTGCATAGTCCGTGACAGTCACAGCTTCAGGAGAGGAAGCCTGCTTAAGCGTGATGTCATTGAGTTCAATTTTATCCATAAATAGTTAACCCGGTTTCAGGAGGCTGTCCTTTCAGCAGTGCCGCGTTTATAGTCCAAAAATATATCCAGAATCATCATTCCAGCACCAACACTGATCGCCGCATCAGCAATATTAAAAATAGCAAAGCGCGCATCCATAAAATAAACACTTATAAAATCAATAACATATCCCGCCATCATTCTATCGTAGAGATTCCCCAATGCGCCGCCAAGAATAAGCGCCAATGCCAGAGCTTGTAATTTTTGCGCTTTAGGTAAACGGATCAGCCAGACAGTTATCAGCGCACTTACGCCAAGGGAGATCCCGGTTAACAGCCAGCGTTGCCAACCACCAGCATCATCAAGAAAACTAAAAGATGCGCCTCTGTTGTATGCGAGTAATAAATCAAAGCCAGGGAAAACATTGACTGCGACACCTTCGGTCAGATTCGTGTCACTCAGATATTTAGACAGACGATCAAGAATGACAATCAGTGCTGAAATCCCGAATAGACTGTATATACTCCAGGTGCCTGCTGACTCACTATTTTTTTCTTTATCTTTATTCATATCTGGCTTACAGGCTTTGCAAGGTCTTCCTTGCCTGCTCTATATCTATGTTCATTTGTATTTTTAAGGCATTCAGATCGGTAAAGGTAAACTCATCCCGAATTTTGTTAATAAAGGAAACTACCAGATGCTCTCCATATATATCTTCGTTAAAATCAAAGATATGGACTTCCAGCTTTGGCGTTTCACTGTTTTCAACCGTAGGGTTAAAACCTACGCTGGCCACGCCTGGTAAAGTCTGGCCTTTGTACTCCACGAGAACACTGAAAATACCATGTAAAGGCAAGCTATTGACGCTCAATGCTATATTGGCAGTTGGTGTGCCAAGTTCACGTCCAAGCTTTTTGCCTTCCTCAACCATGCCACCTATGCTGTAGTATCGACCGAGCAGAGAACGCACTTTTTCACATTCTCCCTGTTCGAGAAAGCTCCTTACCAGTGTGCTGCTCACCCGATGCCCTTCCTGTTTAAAAGGAATTTCACGAATTACTTCAAATCCGTGTTCACTGCCTTTTTCCTTGAGCATTTGGAAATCCCCGTTACGGTTCTTCCCGAAACGGAAATCATCACCAACAATCAAGGCACTAACCCGCAAACCTTCCACAAGATACTGAACAATAAAGTCTTTCGCGCCAAGTTCACAAAGAGCCTTATCAAAAGTCATCATATAAACAGCATCGACACCATAGGCGAGCAAGTAATCCACTTTGTCTTGAAATTGGGTCAGCCGCGGTGCTGCTTTGCCGCCAGAGAAAAATTCTTCTGGATGGGGTTCACTGAGTATGACTACTGCAGGCAGTCCTCTGGCTTTTGCTGTGCGACATAAAGTAGCCAGCACATGCTGGTGACCTGAATGGAGCCCATCGTACTTGCCAATTGTAGCCACACAGCGCTTATGGACTGCCTGGAAAGAGGGAAAATCTGAATATACGCTCATCGAATCTGCTTGTTTTGGCTTAGCCGGCTATTATATGTCAGTGAGCGTGGCGGATACATCATCAACTGCTACTACGCCAGTTAAGATCGAACTCTTCAGAAACTACCCTTAGCACTATTCAGGCACTATATCAGGCACTATGCCTGAAATGAGAAGGTCGCACGCCGCACAGTAATAATGTCAGTGAATAACTGCAAACTCCGGCAATACACAGTATTCCTAAATTAAGCACACGAGACCAGCTATCAGCTGCAAACCAAAATTCAGGACTACTGTCTGAGAGGAAGAAATTCAACACCAACACCATCACCAGATTCGCAGCACCCGCCTGGAACAGATAAATAATCCAGTGTGCCCGGAAGCTAAAAACCTGTGCCTTCAATAGCCCATAGAGCAGTAAACCGCCATTCACAAAAGCCGATATTGAGGTGGCCAGTGCCAGCCCGACATGAGCCAGAGGAATAATTAACAGCAGGTTAAAGACCATATTACTCACCATGGAAATCACCGCATAACGCACCGGCGTGCGGGTATCATGTCGGGAGAAATAGGCGGTGGCCAGCACCTTAATACTCATAAAACCCAGCAAACCCACAGCATAAGCTTTCAGACTCATTGCTGTTGGAGCCACTGAAGCAATACCAAAAGCACCACGCTGGTAAATAGTGACAATCAGGGGTTCTGCCAGAACTATCAAGGCCAATGTTGCAGGCAAACCCAGCAATAATATTGTACGCAAGCTCCAGTCCAGCGTTTCCTGAAATTTTTCCGTATCGGCGGCGGCATGAATTCTGGACAGTGTCGGCAGGATGACCGTTGCAATGGCTATCGCAAAAATACCCAGAGGTAACTCCATCAGGCGGTCTGAGTAATACAGCCAACTCACGGCGCCGTCACCTTCCAGAGCCGTAGCCAGAATAGTATCCAGCATCAAATTAATCTGTCCCACAGAGACGCTGAACATCACAGGTATCATAAGGGAAATCACTTTGCTTACCCCTTCATGCCTGGGACTGATTTTCGGGCTGGGCATGAGTTTCAGGTGATGCAGAAATGGCAACTGGAACATCAACTGAATCATTCCTGCTATGAGGACACCCCAGGCCAAAGCCAGAATGGGCTCGGCCATGTAAGGGCTTAAAAACAGGGCACAGCTGATCAGGGTAATATTCAGAAATATCGGAGTCATGGCCGGAACGGCAAAACGACCATAGGAATTCAGGATGGAACCGGCAAATCCTGTCAGTGAAATTAGTAATATATAAGGAAATGTAATGCGCAACATATCTACCAGCAGCGCAAATTTATCGGGCGAATCCCGATAGCCAAAGGCGAATATTCCGGCAACCACCGGGGCAGCAACAATACCTATTAGCGCCACCAGCACGAGAATCAGGGATAATCGGCCAGACACATGGTCAACCAGTGCCTTGATCTCGGCAAAGGAATGTTTTTTTCTATATTCAGAAAGAACAGGAACAAAAGCCTGTGAAAACGCACCTTCTGCAAATAAACGGCGCAGAAAATTAGGGATTTTGAAGGCGACAAAAAATGCATCTGCTGCCGGTCCGTCGCCAAAAACAGCGGCAAAGACTATTTCTCGGGCCAGCCCGAGTATTCGCGAAATAAAGGTCATCATGGCGACAACCAGGCTGGACTTCGCTACTCCTGTCTCTTCCGGCCTATTTTCGGCTGCCTGCACGCTGTTTGATTCTCCGGATACACACCTGAATCGGCATCTTAACACAGCATTAGTTACTCAATACTATGGTCTGGGAGTTGACAAATACCCTTTAAAACTGCATGATTCGCGTCTTTTTTCAGTAAGCAAAATTAATCCAGCCAGACTAAACTCTGGGCAAAACAGAATTAAAAGATAAGGAGCCCCCTTTGGCTAATTCTCCACAAGCTCGCAAACGGGCAAGACAGTCAGAAAATCGACGCAAGCACAACGCAAGCGCACGTTCCATGGTGCGTACTTATATCAAGAAAGTGACTGCTGCCATTGAAAGCAAAGACTACGAACAGGCCACTTCTGCATACAATAATGCAGTGCCTGTCATAGATCGTTTGGCAGACAAGGGAATTATTCATGCCAATAAAGCTTCCCGACATAAAAGTCGAATGAATACGGCAATCAAAGCCCTTAAAGCTTGATGGTTAAGTAGTATCTTATTGATTTTATTAAAAAACCGGCTCGTGCCGGTTTTTTAATGCCTGCTGAACAAGCACTGCTAAATAAATGCAAAGGCGGCAAACCTTCGGTTATAATCCCGATATCTGGTTTAGCTATGATTTAGCAATGGTTTGCCTGACCAGTAATAACAGTTAGGGGAAGTTTGTATGAAATTAATTAAAATATTCAGTCTGTTTGCCAGTTTAATCCTGATTCCTTCAGCGTTTGCCCATCATTCATTCCAGGCCACGTACGACATGGACTCAATGATAGAAATCAAAGGCAAATTAATACAGATGAATTTCCGTAATCCCCATGCCTCTATTATGGTCATGGCACCAGATGAAGATGGCAATATGCAGCGCTGGGGTGTTGAATGGGGTGGTGCTACCTTGCTGATGCGTCAGGGCTTAACCAGAACATCTTTTAAGCCTGGCGATGAAGTGATCATTACCGGGCAACCCTCAAGAGACAGAAGCGATTTCCGGATGAGAATGGAGAGCATTCTCAGACCTGCAGATGGATTTGGCTGGGGCTTTGATGAAGATCAGACATTTGATTAAGGTGTTTTGGTAGCTGATACGCTACATGAAACAAGCATTACTAAAAGGGCCGCAATAGCGGCCTTTTTTTATTTCTTTTTTTGCCTGTATAAACTTTCTGTTACTTCTTTTGCATGCCCAAAAGCCTCTTGTCACTTTCTTTTCAAAGAAAGTAACCAAAGAAAGCATTCCCCAGTCGCCAGGCCTGCGGCTTCCTTCACTCCGCGGTTTTTTCCGGGGCCGGCGCACCCAAGCAGACTAGGTGACATCCTGTCACGAGACACCTGAAAAGGCCGTCCATGGCCTTTTCACCCCACAAAAATCCGCTGCGTTCGGCTGGCTTTAGGGGCCCCCGCCTTGTTCTGAATCCAGTCGAAGTATCAGGAAAGCATTATTTGGGAAAAAGTAGATCGACGTGGACTTCCGGTGTAGCCTGCTGAGGAGCCATGCTATTGCAGGATCAACTGGCCATGAGTGGCCAGTTGAGTCGAGTCAAAACAGGGACGTTTTGTCTCGACGACCCCTCGCAATGGTATGGGGACGAAGGGAGCCGCAGGCCAGGGCACGTCGGGTGCCTTTTTCTTGGTTACTTGTTTTGGGCATGCAAAAGAAGTAACAGAAAGTTTTCACAGGCGAAGAAAATAACGAACAAGAAAAAAGGGCTACAGTTAAAAATTATTTAGCCATACACTCCGCAGGATTCCATTTAGAACCATCAGGTTCTCTCTTGAAATTCGTACTAGTAGTATACAACTGCGTTAGATGTTCAGGATCCTCGAGCACAGAAAATACGGCCAGATATTCAGTACCATCTCCTCCTACCAACAACTCATAATGCTCGGTCAGAACAGCATTAGTGCCATAGGGCACCCCGTTTCGACGTAAGTACCCGGGTGCCATCTGTGTTGTTACTGCAGCAATTGATCCACCAACTACCGGCCCACCAAAAGCACCTGCCCTTTCCAGATCCCAGCTGGCATGGGTAACACCTTGAAGACTACCCGCGCCAACATTGTCCTGAGCATCACCGAATTTCAGCAAACGGGTCTGCATGCCGGCATCGGTGTCGATACGCAAAACATTGCCATCGCTCCAGCTAATATTCAAGCGTGTAGGGATACGCATCAGGCCACCAGCGCCATAGGCTTTACAGGTATTCCCTGAAGCAATATCAGCCTCAGGATCCCAGGCATCAGCTACTTCCCTTCCATGTGCTGTCAATCCTATGCCTTCGTAGTCACCAGGTTCAGCAACAACCATTCTGAAACGCCAGTCCTCTGTAACCAAAGCTACCCAGTTGCCGCTTATATCAAAAGCCGACTGCTCTTGTGCAGATTGCTGTTGTCCACCTGGTTGTGCAAATAGTGTTGATGTACTGGCCATAGACGTCAGCAACACCAGAGTCGACAATATTGTTCTGATAATACTAGTTTTCATGTGTCGCTCCTTAATCTTCCAGTGTCATGTAGGCTGCTGTGACAAAATTCTCGGTAGAGAATATTCCCTGACCTGCCCAGCGTGGGTCATAGTCCCGGGTTGGCTTGGCTGCCAGTACTTCCTCCAGGCTCATGCCCCGATCTTTCATATCTTTTATACGGTCCCTGACAATGGTCAGCATTTCCCGCCAGTTGATAACATCACCAATATCACTAAGCCTGCCGTGACCCGGGATTACCAGGGTGCCACCATCCTGACCATACTCGGGAATTATCAGGTCAATAATGGCATTGGACGCATCAATAAAACCCTGCAAGGTACCGCCAGAAGACATATCAATGAAAGGATAAAAGCTGGTGATATATGCATCACCGGTAGTGATTACATCTGATTTGCGGAAAAAGATGATACTGTCGCCATTGGTATGGGCATTGGGTTGATGGATAATCCGCACCCCCTCACCATTGAAAAAGATATCTTTTTTATCACTGAAGTAGGTCAAGGTTGGCCATAGTTCAGTGGACACATTTTCATCAGAAGCCAGGTTTAATAACACGTTTTCGTGGGCCAGAATGGTCGCCCCTTGACCGGCAGTTGACAAGGCTGCGCCAACATTTCCGCCACTCAGGGTAAATCCTGCATTCTTTATATTTTCATTACCACCAACATGATCGCCATGATGATGCGTATTAATAATGTAGCGCAGGGGTTTGTCGGACAACTCGCGAATTTTGGCCAGGATTTTATCCGACAACTCGGCATACTGGGTATCAATCACCAGTACCCCTTCCGCGCCGATCTGCACCGTGATATTGCCACCGGAACCCACTAGCATATAAATATTGTCCCGCACTTTTAAGGCCTGAATTTCAATGTCATCGAAATTTTGCTGTGCCATTACAAGAGGGCTTGCCAGTAAAATTACCAGCGCTATAAATTGCTTAATCATATTATTTTTCATTGCTTTACTCCTGACCTCCCGCTAATTCACTGGGTCTGGGTAGTTCCTGCAATCGCTCCATATATTCGGGATACATGGTATTCGCTCCCCCCATGGCGCCTTCCAGCGGAATATCATGGCGTTCGGAATAAATCAACATATCAGTATTGGTTCCCGGCAAATGATGGGGAATATAGCCAGGTTCTCTCACCATTTCGATGACCGGGTCACAAGGATAATTACCAATCTGGTTGTCGATGGAATAAATATAATCCCGGTTCCTGATGAAAGGCTCATCCAGATAGACAGGATCATCAATAATCACTGTCCAGGTCAAAAGATCGTCGTGTCGAATAAAATATTCTGTAACTGTGGCCTGATCACTGCGAGTAACGCCGTTGCGTCGTAGCCAGCCTTCCTTGAGATGCGTTGTTTTAACTTTTAGCTGGTGCCCTACCCATTCGCCGGTAGAAAAGCCCATAGAGGTGTGTTGTGCATACTCAGGCGGATGCTCACGGCCATCCATCCATATGGTACGCCGGGTTTGCCAGGCAAAATGCTGTACTCGAATGGCGATCAGCTCTTCAGAAATCGGCTCACGTTCTTCCCAAATCCGGATATTGGCGAAGCTGCTGGCATAATCTGAGGGATGAACACGACACTGGTATTCGGGAAGGGCTATCAGTGATGCGCTCCAGCTCTGTGCCCGCAATCTGTCAGCATCATTAATAGGAAGCCCCGCATAGTCGCCAAGCTCTGGACCAGGCAGACGGTCAGGAAAATCTTCACTGTAATTTCCTACCCACACGCCAGAAAAGTTTTTTTCTGCGGCAGCAGAAAAACTGGCCATGGAAAATATAAGTAATAATGAAATCCGGCAATAGATTCTGCCCATGAACTGCCCCCAAAGGATGTTAAATCTGACTGTAAATACTTCGAATTAAAACCCAGCTAACATAACGATGGCGGGGTATTCTGTCAAATACTATGACTATTTAAACCTGGGAGAAATTTCCCTTTTTCAGACCTTATTCTGGCAAAGCGATTTTCCTAATTCTTATCTGCTGCACAGGGCTTTTTGTTTGCTGAAAAGGTTCTTGTTACTTTCTTTTCAAAGAAAGTAACCAAAGAAAGTATTCCCCGGTCGCCAGGCCTGTGGCTTCCCTCATTACACGGCTTTTATCGTGGCCGGCTTTACGTGGCTTCCTGCCACGAGACGCCTGAAATGGCCGTCCATGGCCATTTCACCCCAATAAAATTCGCTCCATTCGGCTGGCTTCAGGGGCGCCCGCCTTGTTCTGAATCCAGTTGAAGTATCAACAATAGAATATTTTGGAAAAAGCAGATCAGCATGGACTTTACGTGTGGCCTGCTGAGGAGCCATGCTGTTGCAGGGTGACGAAGGAAGCCGCAGGCCAGGACACGTCGGGTGCCCTTTTCTTGGTTACTTCTTTTGGGCATGCAAAAGAGGTAACAGAAAGATTAAAGAGATAAAGAGATAAAGTATGAGTGAATAAAAAACCAGCACCAACTACAACAACACCAGATTATCCCGATGAATAATTTCATGATCGCCTTCATAACCCAGTAAGGAAAAAATCTCTTCACTGGAGTGGCCAACAATTTTTTCAGCTTCATCAGAATTATAATTCACCAGGCCGCGGGCAATGGGATTACCTTTCTCATCAACACAACTGACAACATCTCCGCGCTGGAATTTTCCGGAACTGGCTTTGATACCGACAGGCAAGAGGCTTTTTCCGGATTCCTTAAGTACTCTGACGGCACCGGCATCCAGTTCAAAAATTCCTTTCACTTTTAAATGACTTGCCAGCCACTGTTTGCGCGCTGCGAGAGGCTCGCTCTCAGGCTTAAGCAGGGTACCTACATTTTCCCCTGCCCTAAGTTTTTCCAGGATAGAATCCTGCCTGCCATTGACTATGCAGGTGAGTGTGCCTGATCGGGCAGCAAGCCGGGCCGCCTTGACCTTGGTGAGCATACCGCCACGGCCAAGGTCGCCATGACCGGTGCCCGCGAAATCGAATAATTCATCATTGTTACTTTGGGCTTCGCTGACCAGTTTTGCATCAGGATTATTGCGCGGATCACTTTCGTATAAGCCATCCTGATCGGTGAGAATTACCATGGCATCGGCATTAATCAGGTTGGCAACAAGCCCGGCAAGAGTATCGTTATCGCCAAAACAAATTTCATCGGTGACTACCGTGTCATTTTCATTCACTACAGGCACCACTCCCAGGTTCAGCAGTGTCTTTAAAGTAGAGCGAGCATTCAGATACCGCTTTCTGTTGGACAAATCGTCATGTGTCAGCAGTACCTGCGCAGTATGCAGTCCAAATTTCTGGAATTCAGACTCATAGGCCTGAATGAGTCCCATCTGACCTACAGCGGCAGCAGCCTGCTGTTCGTGAATGGCGCTAGGCCTGCCTTTCAGGCCAAGACGCAAAACACCTTCAGCAACAGCACCAGATGACACCAACACAACGGACAGGCCGTCTTCCTGGAAGCCGGCAATCTGTTGAACCCAGGCAGCCATACTTTCTCTGTTCAGGCCCTTACCGTCATCGGTGAGCAGAGAGCTACCGATCTTCACGACCCAGGTTCTGGCTTTTGTCAGTGATTCGCGCTTACTCACATTCAGTCCCTTACATATTCCACTTCAACATCATGGTCGTCATCCAGCTCATCATCGTGATGATCCCGTTTATCTTTCCAGCTGATTTTTGCAGCCTCAATACTCTGCCTGATTTCATAAGCCATTTTTTGGTCCTGCTCCAACTGCTGCTGGCGATATTCTTCATCATCTTCCAGCCTCAGGTCTGCTTCATTAATACTTTGCATCAGTGCCTCGGCCAACACCTTCGTACCCTGTCCGGTTACCGCCGAGATTTTAAAAACAGGTCCCTGCCAGCCTAGTTTTTCTAATATAGCGTCGCAGACAGCATCAGCTTCTTCTTTCGGCAACAGATCAGTCTTGTTGAGCACCAGCCAGCGCTCTTTTTCTGAAAGTGCAGTACTGAAATTTTCCAATTCCCTGATAATAGCAATTGCTGCATCTGCAGGATCAGCGCTATCCAGGGGGGCAATATCCAAAAGGTGCAAGAGCACTCTGGTACGTGCCAAATGTTTCAGAAAGCGTATGCCCAGTCCAGCGCCTTCTGAAGCTCCTTCGATCAGTCCAGGGATGTCAGCCATCACAAAACTATTGTCTTCACCTGCCCTCACTACGCCCAGATTGGGAATCAGCGTTGTAAAAGGGTAATCAGCGACTTTGGGAGTGGCTGATGATACGGCACGAATCAGTGTGGATTTCCCCGCATTGGGAAGACCCAACAGTCCGACATCCGCGACCACTTTCATTTGCAGCAATAGTTGCCTGGATTCACCTGGTGTGCCATTGGTTGTTTGCCGTGGCGCACGGTTGGTGCTTGTTTTAAATCGGGTATTGCCCTGCCCGTGCTTGCCACCCCGGGCCACCAGCAAACGTTCACCGGGTTTGAGAAGATCACCAAGCAATTCATCTGTTTCAACCGCATAGATACTTGTGCCTACTGGTACACGCACTTCAAGATCTTCACCACTGGCGCCTGTACATTGCCTGCCACGACCCTGCTGGCCTGATTTAGCTCTATATCGGGGCTGAAAGCGGAAATCCACCAGAGTATTGAGTGACTCATCTGTGACCAGATAAATACTGCCGCCATCGCCGCCGTCGCCGCCATCGGGCCCACCCTTTTCTATGAATTTTTCCCGAAGAAAACTCATGCAGCCGTTGCCGCCTTTGCCGGCCTCAACCTGAATTTCTGCTTCATCCACAAATTTCATAATTTTTCCTAAAAAATCGTCCTGAAATAGCCCGATTTACGGTAAAAAAAAACCCTGTCAGAGACAGGGCTTTTTCACATTCAAACTGAACCTGGTAAAAATCAGGCAGTAGCCGTCTCAATATTAACAAAACGACGGTTTTTCGGGCCTTTGACCTGAAATTTAACAACACCATCAGCTTTGGCAAACAGCGTGTGATCTTTTCCACAACCCACATTTGTTCCGGGATGGAAATGTGTACCACGCTGTCTCACAATTATATTACCTGCAAGAACCTGTTCACCACCATAACGTTTCACACCAAGTCGCTTGGAATTGGAATCTCTACCGTTATTAGTACTACCACCTGCTTTCTTATGAGCCATGCTGCACTCCCTTTAAATCTGTTTATCGTTCAATGCGTAATTCAGCTTTCTGACTATAGAGTCTGTTCTATATAGTTCAATAGTTCGCTGGCTTAATCTTCTTTCTTTGCAGCTACTTTAGCTTTAGCTTTAGCTTTAGGGGCCGCCTTCTTGGCCGGAGCTTCCTTTTTAGGGGCTGCTTCCTTTTTAGGCGCAGCTTCCTTTTTAGGAGCGGCCTTTGCTTTGGTGCCAGTAGAAATTTCAGTGATTTTCACTTCAGTGAACCATTGACGATGGCCCATCTGCTTTTTGTGATGCTTGCGACGGTGAAATTTGATGATTTTCACTTTGTCACCGCGGCCATGACTGATTACTTCAGCAGTCACATTACCTTCGACATAGGGAGTGCCAATTTTAACATCAGCGCCTTCACCAACCATGAGCACCTTGTCAAAATCAATTTTGTCGCCAGTGCTGGCTTCGATTTTTTCAAGTTTAAGCACTTCACCTTCGCTTACCCGGTGCTGCTTGCCGCCACTTTCAATTACCGCGTACATATCTTTCTCCAATAGCTTAAGTGCTATTTAAGGATTATTATTCTATCTGACCAACCTGTGTTGTATTAAAACACCCGATTTTAACTAGCCTACACTCACTCCTAATGGATACTATCCTGCAACTATCCTGCAACTATCTTCTGTATTGCGGATAGCAACCTGACGGTAAAGAGTGCTTAATATGAGCCTTGGACAAGGGCTGGTCTTTACGAGGGCCGGAATTCTACGGGAACAACCCTGCTTTCGCAACAAAATCAGGGGTTTTTTTGCACATACTGGCAGGGCTTGATCTGTATCGCTGAGGCTTCCTGAAAAGCCCGTAATCCTTGACATTACTCTGCACCAAAACTAGCATTCCACTCTCTTTTTCAGAGCAGACTATGGTTTCACGAATTCAACAGATCGTGGCTGAAGATTTTGCCGCGCTAAACCAGACAGTCGTTGCGCAGCTTCATTCTGAAGTCCCCCTTATCGAAAGCATCGGGCATTACATTATTGAGGCCGGAGGCAAGCGTATGCGTCCGGTACTGGTATTGCTGTGCAGCCAGAATCTGGGCTATAAAGGCAAAGATCATATACAACTGGCCACCGTTATAGAATTCCTGCATACCGCGACTTTACTGCACGACGACGTCGTAGATATGTCAGAAATGCGCAGGGGACGACCTACCGCAAATACCCGCTGGGATAACCCTTCCAGTGTGCTAGTTGGCGATTTCATCTATTCCCGTGCATTTGAATTGCTGGTGAATATCGGCGACATGCAAATCATGGATGTAATGGCCAGCACCACCAATAAAATTTCAGAAGGTGAGGTGCTGCAACTCGTCAATCAACATAATCCGCAAGCCACAGAAGCAGATTACCTGCAAGTGATTCATAATAAAACGGCCATCCTTTTTGCCGCTGCCTGCAAGTCTGCCGCTATTCTGGCGGGTGCCAACAGCACCATTTGTGAAAATCTTCATGAATTTGGTCTACAGGTAGGTATTGCCTTCCAGCTGGTGGATGATGTGCTGGATTATTCGGGATCCAGTGAAACCATGGGGAAAAATATCGGCGATGACCTGGCTGAAGGAAAACCTACCCTGCCACTTATCTATGCCATGAAAAACTCTTCTGATAGTGACAAGACCTTGATTGAAAACGCCATCAAAACAGGCGGAAAGGATCAACTGGATGCGATCATTACCACGGTGGTGCATTCAGGTGCACTGGATTACACCCGGGAAAAAGCGCGTAAAGCCATTGAGAAGGCGCTCAAATGCCTTGATTGCCTCCCCGACAATGAATTCAAAACCGGACTGGAACAGGTCGCCGAGGCAGCGCTGAACCGGGAAAGTTGAACCTGAAAAAGCGAAGCCGAAAAAATATCAACAAGACAGCACTTTATAAAGTGGCTCACTAGCCGCTTATATCTACATCATCCCCGCTTTGGATATTGCCACTGCGCAGTACCTTGCACACGACACCACCACGCCATCCTTGCTGTAATGCCTCATAGAGTTCAGGTTCCCGGCTTTTCAGTTCCAGGCCAGGATCCAGTTCACCGGTAATTTCAAATTGCGCCTCACCGATGCAGATTGTTTTACCCAGGTCGGTGGGTAAAAATTCAAAGCCTTTGATCAACAGGTTTGATCCATGGGCGAGCCAGGGAAGCTCTGTGCCAATTTCATGGCACACTTTTACCCAGGACTCCTTGCTCAAGACGCTAACTTCCCCTGCCACAATAGTGGTCCTGCAGTCTCCCTGCAGCCCTTCTGTCACAGTAACCTCTCCTGAAAACAACTCTTCCCTGGCCTCAGCATCAATTTTTCGTCTGGCGATACTCTGTAATTTGATATTCATATGCAGATTATTCCCGATCAATTTTCCAGATTTTCAGCACCCTGCCCAGGGTTACTTGCCAGCCTGTAAATTCTCAAAATTATTGCTGCTATTTTACAATAAGTTTGGACAATCCAGCCTGTGCACCCTATCTTGTCTTTCTCTCTTACTGTGACTTTTAATTTCATTAATTTTAAACAAGTATTAAGACTTTAATACGCCTAATTCTGTTATCTAATTCAAAATCATGACAAAAAAACTGTTAATAATCATTCCATGCGCCTTGCTTCTCTGTGCCGGTGCTCTATATACATTTGCCAACTACAAGGTAAAAACGGCGGTGGATACCAGAATTACGGAAATGATTGAAAACGGCGATTACCTTGCGCTGGAATATGCTTCTGTTGGAATAAAACCAAATGGGGATATTGTCATGAACAATCTCCACGTTACCGACCTTAATAGTAATGAATATACTTTATTGGACATCCGCATTTCAGATTATGATTACTTCAATCCTGTTCCCGGTCACTTGAACCTAACAGCCAAGGGCTTGCGATTTCCGGCTGACCTTCCTATATTTTCCAACTCTTCTGGCAACTCATCTGGTAATTCGCTGAATAACTATCTAACCGCTATTATGGTGGAGGAAACATTACCACTGGAACTATCCTATCGTTATGAGTATCACCCCGAAGATGAATCGCGTTTGCAAAATGTCTTCAGGGTAACTCTGCCAGGCTCATTTAACCTGACATCAAATCTGGTGATGACAAACGTCCCCATGGAAGCACTTAATCAAAACCCTGCAAGCGCTTCGGCTAACTCATCCAATATGTCGACAATGCTACAAAATGCTGATATTCCCAACGCATCAATGGCACTGGAGGATCTTGGCATGGTAGATGCCATGCTGAAAATTCAGGGCGATGCACTGGGGATCAGTCCTGAAGAATACCGTCAACAGCTACTGGTACAACTGCAGACTGCTGCGCTATTTGTGCCACAACAATTGCAAACCCTGGCTCAGGATTTTCTTGGTAGCTTTACCGAATTTCTTGATGGAGAAAAAACACTTAAGCTTTCAATTAGCCCGGAAAATGGCGGCAATATACAACAGTTACAGGGAGAGATAATGGGAGCATTTTATATTGGTAATATCTCCCGCATTACCGAGCTGCTGAACCTTGATATTGAAACATTCCAGTCAAACTGATTCAGAAAATTCACCTTCTGCTGAAAGTGAATACTCTAATCGACTGGCTCAATCACCAGCAGCGCCCCATCTGCTTCTTCAGTCAATACGTAAATCAATCCATCAGGGCCTTGCTGCACATCACGAATCCGCTGTTTCAGATCTGCAAGCAGCCATTCTCTTCTTTGCTCACCGTTCTCATTGAAATTGATACGTTCTACGTGACCCGTGCCAGGCATGCGTGCTGTCATTAAAGCTCCAACGAAAAGGTCATTCTGCCACTGGGGAAATTCATCTCCGGTATAAAACATTAATCCGGACGTAGCGATGGAAGGCACCCAAAATATTTCCGGCTGAATTAAATCAGCCAGCCATGGCTGGGAAGAGACTCGCGAGCCATCATAGTCGCGACCATAACTAACCAGAGGCCAGCCATAATTTTCTCCTTTCTGCACGATATTGACTTCATCACCACCCTGGGGCCCATGTTCACTAGCCCAGAGCTCTCCGGTCAAGGGATGAAAGTCCAGTCCTTCCATGGCGCGGTGACCAATACTCCAGATCTCCGGCAGATAGCCTTCCCGACCTACAAACGGGTTGTCCGCCGGAATAGAGCCGTCGTCATTCAGGCGCAATAATTTACTGATATCACTCATCGTATCCTGAGGCTTTTCAAAATTTCTGCGGAACGGTGACGACATAAAAACAGTGTTATCCGATGCAAAACGCAAGCGCGAACCATGGCCACCCGGGGTTGTATCCCAGGCATCCGCCACAAAAATATCCTTAACATCTTCAATTGCCGTTTCAGCTTCATTCAGACGTCCTGCTGCCATAACAGTGGTTGCGTAATAATCAGCTCCTGCAGGAGCTTGTGCATTTTTCACATAGGTAAAATAGACCAGACGATTACTGGCGAAATTCGGATGAATCACCACATCCATCAATCCACCTCCAGAAGCAACCTGTACTTTTGGGGATCCAGGCAATGGTCGAGGATCAAGCTCTCCATCCCGGATTAACCTGAATTGGCCTGGCTTTTCTGCAATCAGAATATTGCCACTGGGAAGAAATGCCATACCCCAGGCATGTTCAATCCCGCGCGCCACAACAGAAACCTTGATTTTTGAGGAGGGAGAATAGGTATCGTAATACCACGGGCCTTCACCAAGCGGAAATGGTTGCGCCTGTAGTAAACTGGAAACGGCAAGCAAGGATAAGAATGAAATAATATTTCTAATGTGTAGCACCTGATACCCCTTGTGATTTACCTGATCGATTAATCTTTCCAAACAAGAAGGCGACATCCGACTTTAACCGCCTTAACCCAAAATACAGCCCTATTAAACTTACCATGAGCCCTCCTGTAAGAAGTAATATTACACCCAGATCCCATAAGGGTCTTTTGTGATACCAGAAGGCAAAATCCAGACTATGAAGTCCACTGTATAGCCAGCGCTCCACTCTACTGTATTTGTGAACAAGACTCAGTAATTCGCTTTTTCGGGGATCTACATAAATCCAGCTTTGCGCCGGATCATTAAACTTAATGCGTAGAACCGGCAGAGACAGCTGGTTATTTCGTGAATAATAATAATCATCGTATTGTGTCAAAAGAACTGAATCAACGACATCAGCCTCTTCTATGCTGGCATCCAGTTTTGATACCAGCTCGTCAATATCAAAAGCTTCCTTGGGCTGGAAATTTTCTGCCTCAATCAGCACACTATTCGATTCAAGCTGGCCAATAATATTATAAGGCTGATGCAGGCGATCACGTTTATCCATGTCCAGAGCACTGTTATCACTGTAACTGGCAAGATAAAACGGTGCCCCTCCCAGCCAGCGAAAATCCACTTCCTTTATCAAGGCTTCCGGGTTTTCTGTGTCGACGAGACTTTGCCATTGTTGCGCATCAAACGCAGGAAAGGCCGCCATATCAAGCACACCTTCCTGGTAAACACCTTCATCAACTGCCAGCCCTCGGGCATCAGACCAGGCAAAGGGTTCCATAGACAGCATGCCGCTAAATGCCCAGGTAAGGACGAAAAATCCGAACACAGTTCCTAAAATATAGTGCCAACGCATCATGCCTTTATAAGGAATTGCTTTACTAATGGAGAAGGGCCGAACCTTGCGCCATTGTGTGAAACTCATAATCAAACCCAATAAAGCAAGGAGACAGCCAATTCCAGAACTCCACACCACAATGTCATACCAGAGGGGCTGGTTGGCGCGCAGATCAGCAAAATAAAACCAGTGCGGAATTGTGCCCAGCCATGCCAGGAGTCGACTTTGCCGTGTGGTGTATACGGCGACCCGGGCATTGGCTGGCGATACATAGGCCTGGGTTGCATATTCATCATCCACACGATATTTGAACAATGGCAGCTCATTGGGGATAGCAATAGTCCATTGGTCAGCTTGGTTAATTAAGCCTTCATAGACAAATTGCTCCACAGGAAGGTCCAGAAAATCACTGGCGATTTGCGCACCCTGCTCCGGGGTTAATTCATTCAGAAATTCACCATCATCTGCCCAGATAAAAGTGCTCGGATAGCGCAGCTCAGGAAATTCATAGACAGGTCTGTCCAGCACGGAACGCAATCGTGCCTCATAGGGGGTATAACCGAGCAAGCCTAAAGCTTGCCTGGGACTCACTGTAATCTTGTCAAACTCGAGAGAGCTGGCCCCCTCAATACGCATCGCATCAGTAATGCGCGGCATACCGCCCGCGTAAATCATTACAAAAGCCGACAGGAACCACACCACAAAAACAAAGCTGAGTGGAATACCGATATAACGGTGACTGAGAATAAGCAGGGTTTTAAAAGCCCGCATAATCTTCCTCGGTGGAACAATAATGATTAATGAGTGTAGCGAAATTCAACTTACACATACAAATGAATAAATTGATCAACCGTCCTTGTACCTTGAAACTTGTGACTTGCACCTACAAATATTTTTTCAAAGTCTTCCTGTACCAAAGTATAAATCCTGAAATAAACATTATCGCCGGCAGCAAACCCAGCACCACCCAGACGTAAGCCAGCCAGGAGCCACGAAAACGACCGAAATGCAGGTCGATCACAAACAACAGCCACTTGTCTGGACGTTCAAAATCTTCCAGATCCTTATCCAGAGCATCAATAATAAAATCAAAGGGTTGCGGGAATGCAAAATATACCGCAGTTATTCCCCACACAAAAAGCAGTAGCAGGGACCAGAAACCCAGGAAGCTGTGCAACTGCCACATAAAACTGTGAGAACTATTACGTTTGATAACAAGCCCATCCAGCCAGCGTCGCCTGCCCTGCCACCAGATAATAATCCCGGTGATTACCATCAACAAAAACAGAACACCGCCGAAAGCATTTATTTTTCGTCCAGTGACGCGATCCAGCAATAAATCGTCGTGCAGGCGCGTCAGCCATTCTACGGTGCGCACCTGCCAGGGATAGGTATTGCCAAGATCAACACCGGCAAAGTGATCAAAATAACGTGATGTTTCAACACCATCTTTTTCAAGAGCCACATAGCTTGCACGCCGGGGGCGTGTGGGAGGAACAATATTGATCACGCTGAACTCTCTGTAGGTTTCAGCAACCTTATTCTCAAGTGCAGCACCTGCCAAAGCTTCACCTTCATCGGATGCCACCTCACTGACCACAAACCAGCGCACGAACTGAGGCCTTAATACGACAGCGGAACCACTGACACTAATCACCAGGATATACAGCCCCAAGCCAATGCCCAGCCACAGATGCACCTGAAACAGGGCGCGATGTAACAATGTGGTGTGGGGCGCTTTTACCCAGCGTTGCCAGCGATTCACTTTTTACTCTTTAGAAAGCAGGAATTATCTGTCATTAATTTTTTTTCGCACTATTTTTTCAGCATTCAATGCCAGCTTACTTTCCATATAAAAAAGCGCTGACGGATCTATATTCTGGTTCTGAATGATTTGAGTTTGCTTATTTAACTGCGCTGAATGATCACTGCCAAAAGCAATTGCCTGCTGTAGCAGTATCAATCCTGCCAGAAAGAAAAAACACTTAATTATTTTTAACTTCATCATCATTACAGGCTATTGGTGATTTCAGGAAATACTTTGTAAAACATAATCCAGGCCATCAACAGGGTCAGGCATAGATTAAGGGTTTGACCGCAGGCATATAAAATAAGTGGTTTTCCACCAGAGAACTGGGATTTTAATTCCCGAAAATTTGCCGACAAGCCAATACTGGCAAAAGCCAGGCAGAACAACCAGCCGCGCATATCAGACGTAAAATCCAATACACCATTTTCCACCAAAACGATTGCTGTATTGGGGCTCAAGGATTCATAAAGCAGGGAAAATAGTATACTGGCGCCAATAAAGCCCAGCACAAACTTGGGAAAACGAATCCAGATTTCAGAGGCACCCACACTCTGCCCTGCATTTTTTTCTACTTTTGTTGCCCAGTAAAAGGCCACGCCAAAGGCAAGAACGCCAATCAGAATATTCTGGATCATTTTAATCGTGGCGGCGACATTTAAAGCCGTATCACCCAGAAATGCGCCCGCAGCCACAACCGCTCCTGTGGCATCAATTGTGCCACCAATCCAGGCTCCTCCCAGAACCTCCGGCATCCCTACAGCATTAATAAACGCTGGTAGCGCCACCATCATGATAGATGTAAAAATCATGGATAGACCCACAGCTGTGGTCAGTTCTTCTTTCGAGGCTTTGCATGCGGCCGCAGTTGCAATGGCAGCAGAGACTCCACAAACAGACATATCAGCACTGATGGTAATATTTAATGTCTTGGACCCTATCTTCAGAACTCTTTGTCCAAACCAAAACGTTGAAATCAACACCACTGGCGTCACTATCCACGCAACAAAAATTCCGGGCAGCCCTATTGCCAGTATTTTTCCAAACAGAACTTCCGCACCAAGCAGTACCAGTCCTGTTTTAATATAGAGCTCTGGCCGCAATGCCGGGCGAAGAAAATCCGGGATACCGAAAACATTACTTACCACCAAACCCAATATGATTGCCCATAAGGCATAGCCCAAACCCATACTGCGGAAATCTGACTGGTTGGCCAGAAGATAGGCCAAAGTACCAAGCACAAAAATAAAAACGAAGCCTTTCAGGAAATCAGCGGGCCGCTGATTCATCAACAGGATGCCCACTCCAAACAAAAGGGCCAGGAAAACAAAAAACACAATGGCAGAGATTAGAAAATCCAGGGAAAATGCAGACAAGGGGTTTATAGTCCAGCGAGCAGGCCTGGCACTATTGACTGTATCACTCATAAAAGCTGTCACGGCGGAACCACTTTCATTATCGCCTGACCAGGTTTCAAGATTAAACCCTGCTTCAGATTGTACCCTGATCAGTGCTTCATTAACTTGCGAGTAAGGGGCAACAAGAAAGGCTAGTAAAGCCAATACAATAATCAGAAAGCCAAGAAAAATTGCTGCTGTGTCCTCGGTCCAGTTTCCCATCATCACAGCTTCTTTTCCTGATTTATTGGAACAGTTGATTTAAGTCAGCTTAAAACTCAAAATCTTCTTCACCTATAAATTATCTTTCGAAGGTAATATCTTCCATCTCTTCCGGGTACTATTACGAATAATCAGAATTCAAAATCATCTACACTAATAAAGTATCTTTCGAAGATAATATCTTCCTTTTTCAGGTCTCCTGTAAACAAATTTCCAATATCTTCTTCGACACGGATAATATAGTTATCAAGATCATTCTGGCTGAGTGCCTCTACCAGCGCATCACGCCAGACTGCGGCATTTCGTGTATCAAGTACTCTTACCGCATTGTCCTTGGCCCATTCGCTACCAATCCGGCCTCCCAGGATATAAAGTTTCGCAGCGACTTCTGAACGATAAGGCTCATCCAGCCTGTCTTTTACCTGCTCCGTTAAACTAAGCCAGCCCGGGGCCAAACTGTAACCATTATAAAAACGTGTAACCCATAACAGATAATCATCTTCAGATTGATATTGCTGTGCCAGATCATCTTCCTGAAAAGCCGTCTTAAAATAATTTCTGGGGTAGCCCTCTTCAGGCCATTCCAGAATTTCAAAATCAGTGACGCAGCCTGAAACAGCAATAAAAAAAACAAGAATTATGCTGGTTCGGGAATTCATACGACAACCTGAATTTATTGAAATAAACCATTTACAACAAAGCCACTAACATCCCTGATTTGTTCAGGCGTCAATGCGCCGGTGAAATTAGGCATATTATTTCTGCCAGAGGACACCACAGTTATAGCATCGCGAATATCAGTCAGGTTATTAAGCGGCAAGGCATTATTATGCCCTCCCATACCGTCATCGCCATGACATGGCAGGCAGGTCTGCTGATAAAGCACTTGTCCTGCAGCAATATCTGCCTCCCCCTCTGCAAACACTACCTGGGCCGGACCTCCTGTGGCATTGCTTAATACTGGCAAGGTGTCACCCGGTGTTGTTTCTTCCATTTGCCCTTCCAGAGAAAACAGCCACAAGCTATCGCCATGAGCAGATCCCTGGAACAGGTTGCCGCCAGAGTATGCAGCGATGTATTGTTTCCCATTGTCCTCAAAGGTAATGGCTGGTGCATTCGCGCCGGCGCCGGTCTGGAAATCCCAAACCTCCATGCCAGTGTCGGTATCCAGAGCTGTCAACCTGCCGTCATTTCGGCCAACAAAGAGTAAATCTCCAGCGGTGGACAAAAATCCGCTATAGCAGGGATCCTGCCAGCGATACTGCCATACCAGTTTATTGGTAGTCATATCCACAGCCGCAACAATACCTACTGTGGGTCTTTTTGAACCACCAAAATTACCGCCGGTCCATGTTTCTCCACTGTGCTCTTCAGGGACGTCAGTGTCTTCCATGTATAGCACAATCGAAGATTCAGAGGCGCAGATATACATGGTCTGGCGCGTTGGATCATAAGCACTGGGCGCCCAGTTGGCACCACCAGCCAGTCCCGGTTGCACCAGAACTGGTTCATAAAGGAAGGGAGTAAATATCCTGCCCTGATTAACCAGTACCGTACCCTCGGGGGCCACATCAACAAACTGCGGAATAAAAGCATCCCCTACAGGGTAAGGTTGTGTCGGAGAGGTGAATTGTTCTGAAAGTTGCGGCACCGGCTTTTCCTCGACACCAACAATCGGTTCTCCGGTGATCCTGTCCAGGATATATACCCAACCGGTTTTACCTGCCTCTGCAATGGCTTTACGTGTCTCTCCTTCGAATTCCATATCAAACAGAATGACAGGATTTGGCGCATCATAATCCCAAAGATCATGGTGTACTTGCTGGAAGTGCCAGCGGTATTCTCCAGTATGAGCATCAACGGCGACAATGGATGCAGTGAACAAATTATCACCCTCCCTGATTTTGCCGTTCATATCCGGACCGGGATTGCCCGTGGAAAAGTAAATCAGGTCAAGCTCGGGATCCACGGCCGGGGTCTGCCAAACAGTACCACCGCCGAATTCCCAGACATTATTGTCTGAAGGCCAGGTGTCATGGCCGAATTCTCCAGGCCCCGGAACAGTATAAAAGGTCCAGAGCTTTTCGCCTGTTTGAGAATCAAAGGCTTCCACAAGGCCGCGCACCCCTTTTTCAGCACCCGAATAACCGGTGATCACCATGCCGTCGTAATATAGAGGCGCACCGGTGATACTGTAACCATCTTCCCAACGCACACTCTGGGTTTCCCAACTTACTTCTCCGCTGGTTTCATCAAGGGCTACCAGCCTGGCATCCAGCTGGCCAACAAAAACCTTGCCATCACCCAAAGCAACACCGCGATTATCCCAGCCGCAGCACACTTGCTGCCCCATAGCTTCTGGAAACACCGAGTCGTAATCCCAAATTATCTCTCCACTTTCCAGGCTAACAGCAAAAACATCAGAGTCGCCTGTGGTCATATATAAAACACCATCCTTATAAAGTGGAGTGCCCTCTGCTGAATACTTGGTCTCCATACCTGAACCATTTAAATGCACCCGCCATTCAGCTTTTAGCTGACTGATGTTGTCCCGGTTAATTTGATCCAGCGGCGACCAGCGCTGATTATAAAAAGATCCACCATTGGTGGGCCATTCACCGCTTGGCGGCAAAGCCATAGGATCGGTATTAAGGGGGTCGGAATTAACAGGATTTGTTTGTAGCGCTGGACTATTCACTGCAGAAGAGGCATTACCTGCATTTGTCACAGAATTTTCCGGACTTGCAGCATCATCATTGCCGCAAGCCGCAAGGAATCCTGCCAGTAGAAAAACACACGCAGCCTTGAATTGTATTGTCTTGAACATTTTACATCCCCTAATGACTTTGCCGTCGTATTAAATATTTATCAGGGGATTATATAGAGGTCTGGGCGCTTTTTGCCAGATCAAGCTTGTCTGAATTCAGACCACATTAAATGTTCGTCTGATATAGCGCAGGCCGAAGAAAATAAATGGCCAGATAATGGCACTGGATAATGCCGAAATCATGAATATGAGGTTCGGTGCTGTGTTCTGGCTATTGGCTGTAAGTACCCAGAAAGACATTAACTGGTGTATTCCCACCAGAATCAAAATGGTGCTGCTTTGCTGGATTGCAGTGAACATGCGCATTCGCTGATAGAGGCTCAAAGCCAGATAGGCAACCAGAGCCAGGGCCAGCGCATTGAGTCCCAGTAATGAGCCTTCCAGAACATCAACAAAAAAGCCTACAATCCAGGCAGTGAGCAGGCCTATTCTGTCAGGTAATGCAATCACCCAGTAAATAACTACCAGTGCCACCCATTCGGGGCGATAGGCCTCCAGCCATTCTGGCAAAGGAAGCACAGTAAACAAGGCAGCCAGCACAAAGCTTACTGTAATTACCCAGCCGCCATGATGCTTGTTGAATTTTTGTGCCATGCTCTAATGCCTTGATTTATACTCAGAGTTGAGCATTTATTTGAATAATAACAATACGTTACGACTACGATCGAGCTGCGCGGTAGGCTCAACGGTTACTGTGGCAAAAGGAGCACCAGGATCATGCAAGACACTGCTCACCACGCCTACAGGATAGCCTGCCGGAAAACGGCCACCAAACCCCGAAGTTACAAGGACATCGCCTACTATCACGTCAAACGTGTCGGAAATATTATTTAACTCCAGGCGTTGCAGAGAGTCCTGGGTACCCGTTGCAATAGCCCGGTTTCCATTACGGTTTATCTGAACAGGTGTTGAATGCTGGGGATCAGTGATTAACAACACCCAACTGTCATAAGGCTCCACATCCACTATCTGCCCCATCAAACCAAAAGCATCGATTACAGGCTGGCCAATATATACGTCTTCTACGCTCCCCTTGTTGATGAGAACCCGTTTGGTAAAGGGGTCAGGGGATTCACCGGTGAGCTGAGCCTGAACCACCCGTTCGTCGACTATACTTGAGGCATTGAGCAGTTCGTTCAGGCGCATATTCTCCGCTTTTAGATGCTCAAGTTTCTGCAACTGGAACTGCTGCATCAACAGCTGCTCCTTAAAGCGCTGGTTTTCCGAAATCAGGTAACTACGACTTTGAAAGTTGTTATTAACTGAATCTGAAATGGAACGCGGGGTATCCGCCAGAAAATGTAATGGCGTAACAATATAGGAGGCATAAAAACGCACTTTGGAGAGATAACTGAAGCGGCTGTCCGCAAGCATCATTATCATGGACAGCAGAGCAAGGCCGAGTAATCGGTAACCCTGGGAAGTGCTTTGAACGAATAGAGATTTAATTTATCGAACCTCTACTTACCAACAGATGAAAGATAAAGGATAAAGAGTAAAGGATAGTAATAAAGTGCAGTTGAGCCGGAACAATACCGCCTTTATATTTCTTCCTTTATCTTTTATCCGACTCAAGCGAAGATCGCAGTTCGACCCCCAGTCTAATACTGTTTAATTATTTTATTCCAGCGTTAGCAAATCAAGATCATGGGCATCCATGAGTTCCATGGCTCTGCCGCCACCCCTGGCAACACAGGTCAAAGGGTCATCTGCCACGATTACCGGCAAGCCTGTTTCTTCACTAAGCAGCTTATCCAGATCCCTCAACAAGGCACCACCACCAGTGAGCACCAGCCCGCTTTCTGCAATATCCGATGCCAGTTCTGGAGGAGATTGTTCCAGAGCGCTTTTAACCGCCTGCACAATTGAGGACAAAGGCTCCTGAAGGGCTTCCAGAATTTCATCACTGTTAAGAATAAAACTCCGTGGCACACCTTCTGCCAGATTACGGCCACGCACGTCAATTTCACGAATTTCGTCACTATGGAAGGCACAACCAATTTCCTTCTTGATACGTTCAGCGGTGGCATCACCAATCAGGCTGCCATAATTCCGACGCACGTGGGTAGTGATAGCTTCATCAAAGCGATCGCCACCAACACGGACAGATTCTGAATACACAACACCATTTAAAGAAATAATAGCAATTTCTGTGGTTCCGCCGCCAATATCTACCACCATGGAACCACTGGCCTGATCAACCGGAAGCCCCGCACCAATAGCAGCAGCCATAGGCTCTTCAATGAGACGCACTTCGCGCGCACCTGCACTCATTACAGATTCCCGAATAGCACGACGTTCAACCTGTGTGGATTTACAGGGAACACAAACCAGTACACGTGGGCTTGGTCTGATAAAACTGTTTTCATGAACCTTATGAATAAAATGCTGCAACATTTTCTCGGTTACTTGAAAGTCCGCAATAACGCCATCTTTTAAAGGACGGATTGCAGTAATGTTGCCCGGGGTTC
Source organism: Gammaproteobacteria bacterium (assembly GCA_018698975.1). Classification (GTDB taxonomy): domain Bacteria; phylum Pseudomonadota; class Gammaproteobacteria; order Pseudomonadales; family Pseudohongiellaceae; genus Eutrophocola. The sequence goes on along the minus strand of JABIPQ010000060.1, from coordinate 10,512 downwards.
TTCCCAACATGCGTTTTGCATCAGAACCTACAGCGGTGACAGTTTTCTGACCGTTGTGAATGCGGATTGAAACCACTGAAGGTTCGTTTAGAACTATCCCCTGGTCACGGACATAAATCAGGGTATTTGCAGTTCCCAGATCGATCGACAAATCGTTGGAAAACATACCGCGTAATTTCTTCAACATTGCTTCAGAAAACCTCTATTTATTTTCTATTATTTTTCAATTAGTTATGCGCTTAATTCAGCAATTAAATAATTGTGTGGAGGGATTGGCTCTATTAGTTATTATTCCAGTATAATCACCGGATTCAGCTCGGGCAACTCTAGCAATCACAACTACTTAGAGCAAGAATTAAATCTGATTTGTCAGATTTAGGTCACTTTTTTACCCGGATTTTGCCCCAATTAAATTTTGGAGTCTGACATGTCAATTGAACTAGGCGATGTGGAAAATATTGCCCACCTGGCCCGCCTTCATCTTAGCAATGAGGAAAAGCAGGAAGCCGCAGGCAGCATTTCGAATATTTTGGCCCTTATCGATCAGATGCAATCTGTCGACACTGATAATGTCGAGCCACTGGCGCATGCCTTTGATGCTGTCCAACGCCTGAGAGAAGACGTGGTAACGGAAAGTAATCAACGGGATGAACTGCAAAAAATTGCACCGGAAACCGAGGAAGGTTTGTATCTGGTACCCAAAGTCATTGAATGATTTCCGCTACCAGAATCAATCAAACACCAATATTTTAAAACCCGCTTAACTAAAAAAACAGCTGTTCACAAATTACTGCATGAACAGACTTTGCATCAGGATCTGTAAAAATGATTAATTTAGGCCTGGCACAAATATCCAGGGCACTAGGCTCCGGCGAATTTTCCAGTGTTGAACTGACACAGAAATATTTGCAAGAAATCGCCAAACAAAATAGCGACCTTAACGCCTACATAACAGTGTGCGATGAATTAGCACTGTCGCAAGCACAAGCGGCAGATGAAGCCAGAAGTCAGGGAAATGCCGGTCCAATGACAGGCATCCCAATTGCCCATAAAGATTTGTTCTGTACACAGGGCATCCGTACTTCGTGCGGCTCTAAAATGCTGGATAATTTCATTGCTCCCTATAACGCCACTGTCGTGGAAAATTTTATTAACGCCGGCACTGTCACCCTGGGTAAAACCAATATGGATGAATTTGCCATGGGCTCATCCAACGAAACCAGCTTTTACGGACCAGTAAAAAATCCCTGGAATCGCGACCTGGTTCCCGGTGGTTCTTCAGGCGGTTCTGCAGCAGCGGTTTCCGGAAGGTTATGCGCAGGCGCAACAGCCACAGACACCGGCGGATCAATTCGCCAACCCGCCTCTTTTACCGGAATAACCGGTTTAAAACCAACCTATGGGCGCGTCTCACGCTGGGGAATGGTAGCTTTTGCCTCAAGCCTTGATCAGGCAGGCACCATGACACAAACTGCCGAAGACGCTGCCATGATGTTGAATGTAATGGCTGGAGTTGATCCAAAAGATTCCACCAGTAGCGACAGACCTGCTGAAGATTACACCGCTGATATCGACAAACCGCTTACCGGTCTGAAAATTGGTCTCCCGGTTCAGCATTTTTCTGAAGGCCTGGATGCCACTGTAGAGCAATGCATAAGAGACGCCGTTGCAGAATTTGAAAAACTCGGCGCAACAGTAAAAGAAATCAGCCTGCCAAACAGCCACTTGTCGGTCTCTGCTTACTACGTCATCGCGCCGGCTGAAGCATCTGCAAATTTATCCCGTTACGATGGCGTGCGTTACGGTTACCGCTGTGAAAATCCGGTAAACCTCGAAGACATGTATAAACGTACGCGCAGCGAAGGTTTTGGCACCGAAGTGAAACGCCGCATCATGGTAGGTACTTACGCTCTTTCTGCCGGCTATTACGACGCCTATTACATCAAGGCACAAAAAATACGCCGTTTGATCAAAAATGATTTTGAAAAAGCGTTTCAGGAAGTCGATGTCATTATGGGTCCCACCTCCCCGCATACAGCGTTTGCCATCGGCTCCAAAAATGATGATCCGGTAACCATGTATCTTGAAGATATCTACACCATTGCTGTCAACCTTGCAGGCTTACCCGGCATTTCAATACCAGCTGGACTATTAAATGGCTTGCCCATTGGTCTGCAAATCGTTGGCAAGGATTTCGCCGAATCACAATTATTAAATGTGGCACACAAATTTCAGCAAGCTACTGACTGGCATGAAAAATCACCGGTCTAATACAGAAGATCTAACAGTAGTTTTAGCAACCAAGTGAATTATTAAAGGTTAAAGAGAATTAAGATGGAATGGGAAACAGTTATTGGTCTGGAAGTGCATGTGCAACTGTCCACGGCCTCCAAGTTATTTTCCGGCACCAGCACCGAGTATGGTGCGCAGCCCAATACTCAGGCAAGCATTTACGATCTTGCGATGCCTGGCACTCTACCCGTATTAAATACGGAAGCACTGCGCATGGCGGTAAAATTTGGTCTGTCCATCGGTGCTGAAATCGGCAAAAAATCTGTCTTTGACCGCAAAAACTATTTCTATCCAGACTTACCAAAAGGCTATCAAACATCACAGCTGGACTACCCTACCGTGGGCAAGGGTGAGTTGGTGATTAATATGGAAGACGGCTCTCAAAGAACTATTGGCGTTACACGCGCGCATATGGAAGAAGATGCCGGCAAATCATTGCATGAAGACTTTCATGGTAAATCCGGCATCGACCTGAATCGTGCCGGAACGCCTTTACTGGAAATCGTTTCAGAACCGGACATGAGAAATGCCAAGGAAGCAGTAGCTTATCTGAAAAAACTGCATTCCATTATTCTTTATCTAGGCATTTCAGATGGCGAGATGTCTCAGGGCTCCATGCGTTGTGACGCCAATGTCTCGGTGCGCCCGAAAGGCACTACTAAATTGGGAAACCGCACTGAAATAAAGAACATCAACTCTTTCCGCTTCGTGGAGAAAGCTATCAACATCGAAGTAGAACGCCAAATAGATATCATTGAAGATGGCGGAAAAATCGAACAGGAAACCCGCCTCTATGATGCTGACAAAAATGAAACTCGCTCCATGCGCAGCAAGGAAGTCGCTAACGATTACCGCTATTTCCCAGAACCGGATCTTCTGCCAATAGTTATTGATGATGCCTATATCGAAACTGTCCGCGCCACCTTGCCGGAATTACCGGATGTAAAAAAACAACGCTTCCAGGATCAGTATGGCCTTAGTGAGTATGACGCCATGGTGCTGTCCAGCGATCTGGCATCCGCCAATTATTTCGAAGCAGTGGTAGACACCTGCGACGATGCCAAATTATCAGCCAACTGGGTAATGGGCGACCTGCAGGCTTACCTGAACAAGGAAGAAATTTCCATCGTGAACAGTATTGTATCGGCGAAAGTTCTGGGCGGACTGATCAAGCGCATCACGGACAATACAATTTCCTCAAAGATTGCCAAAACTGTGTTCGAAGCCATGCTTGCCGGCGAAGGAGATGCCGATAGTATTATCGAAAGCAAAGGCCTGAAACAGGTTACCGATACCGGTGCCATTGAAAAAATGGTGGATGACGTAATTACCGCGAACCCTGATCAAGTGCAGCAGTTCAAGGAAGGCAAGGAACAGGTTATTGGTTTCTTTGTAGGTCAGATCATGAAGGCCTCACAGGGCAAAGCCAACCCCGGACAGGTAAATAAAATGCTGAAAGAAAAACTCAGCAAATAATATATTTTTAGGAATAGTCAGATAATTATGAATGACGTGAAAAAAACTGAGAAAAAAACCGGCGCCGCCAGAACACAACCTGCAGTCCGTGATGAATGGTGGAGCGATGAGCGGGTTAAATCCTTCCTGGAACTGGATACTTCACAGGACGAAGCACCGGATTTTCATATCCTGCAGAAAGCCTACCGCGGCATGGTGCCCGATGCCTTTGCACGCTTCATTGGATTTTTTGTAGAGGACGGGCGTAATCTGAATGAGCCCAATATGGCTGGCGAAACTATTTTAAAGCTTGCCTCTGAGCACAGAAATTCCGGGGAGTATGTAAAGATCCTGCAGGATGCCGGGGCTAAATAAGTGAGGATATATCGGATATAAAACAAATCTTTCGATTCGTTTTATAATTTTCATTTGGATTTCGGGAAAAACCTTACGCCTTTCAAGCCTTTGAAATCAGCATCCTGAGTCCAGATAGCCGCATCACACTTACGTGCTATTGCGTAAATAATACTGTCTACCAAAGGCAGATTAAATTCAATACCACAACTGGCTGCCCCAATAACGATTGCACTATCAAGATCAATTACCTGCCCCTGTTGCATGTGAGCAATAGCTTCAAAAGCCACTTCTTCATCGCACTGGCGAACAATTGCCTTGAACACCTCAGTGAGAGTAATGCTGGGCACTAAAAGTTCATCAAGTGATTCTATAGATTTGGCAAAATGCTTCGCATTGCCGTCATCAGCAAAATAAGACAACCACGCAGCTGCTTTATGGGTTTGATAGGAATAAGCTCGATCCGGTTTTGATACTGGATCATCTGCATTTTTTGACCGGAATGAATGCCCATGGGTTCGCGAATCTCTTTGGGAATGACCACCTGGAATTTTGGCGACACAGTAACTGTTGACACTTGAGCTCTCCATCGATACAAATATCGTAATACGATATATTTATCGATAGCTAATATTAAGCACAATGATACAGCATCACTATAGAACAGGAATGAGGTTTTACCAGGTTAAAAAATACTTTGGAATTTAATGGTCGGGATTAAAGTAAGCAGCAAAAAGAAAAAGGCTTGAGAATTAATGACGACGCGGTCTGCCGCCACCTTTGTTACCGCCTCTGCCAGCCGGTTTCTTACCTTCTGGTTTAAAGATTGACGGCCTGGAAAACGCCGGCGGTTTTACCAGCAATTCTTCCGACGGATATTCGCAGGGCAGCTTCATGCCGATGGTCTCTTCAATACCAGGTAACAGAAAGGATTCATCTTCATCAGCAAAACTGATAGAAGTACCAAGTAAGCCCGCTCTGCCAGTTCGACCAATGCGGTGTACGTAGTCTTCAGCTTCTTCCGGTAAATTGAAATTTACCACATGGGATATCTCATCAATATGCAGGCCGCGACCTGCTACATCAGTTGCCACCAACACCTGAATGGTATCGTTCTTGAATTCTTCCAGAGTCCTGACACGTTTCGGCTGACTGACTTCCCCTGATAACAAACCCACGCTCACCTGATTGCGATGTAAATTATCTGCCAGTCGTCTGGCCTGATCCCGGCGGTTGGTAAAGACAATAACTCTTTCCCCTTCTTCGCTCTGGATCAGGTTATACAATAAATTATATTTCTGATCAGTGGTCACCAGATAAACCAGTTGGTTCACATTGTCTGTAGTGAGCCGGGGCGATTCCACCTCAATCTTCACCGGATCAACAGCCCAACGATTGGCAAGCTCCATTATGTCGTCTGTAAAAGTGGCACTAAACAACATGGTCTGGCGAAATTCTTTTTTTGGTGTGGCAGAAACTACCTGACGTACCTGGGGGATAAAGCCCATATCCAACATACGATCGGCTTCATCCAGTACCAGAATTTCCACCATGCTAAGGTCGATATTTCTATTGCGCACAAAATCCAGTAACCGCCCGGGTGTCGCCACAACAATATCTACCAGATCGTTATCGAGTTCCCTCTGCTGTTTCTGGTAGTCAATGCCGCCCACCAAAGTGGTGACATTCAGGTTGGCATATTTAGTCAGAGCAACGGCATCCTTGGCAATTTGCATTACCAACTCTCTGGTAGGGGCAATGATCAGAGCACGCGGTTCACCCACAAAACGCTCTTCTTCTATGGGGTTTTTGACCAGATCATTAATTATAGTAGACAGAAAAGCAGCCGTTTTGCCCGTGCCGGTTTGCGCTTTTCCTGTAACGTCATGGCCTTCCAAAGTTACTTTCAGACTTTGTGCCTGGATAGGCGTGCAGAATTCAAATCCCAGGTCATCTACTGCTTTGAGCAGCACTTCCGGGAGGTCGAAGTCTTGAAACTTAACTTTTGGCTCACTGTCTGGTTCGACAGTGGCAGGACTTGGTTCGATGTTTTCTATTGTCACAAATGAACTACCGCACAGCTCTTTTTATTAATCGATCATTATATTTGGTGCACATCATAACCAAAACCCGATGGGCATGGTATGTAAATTTGAGATAGGTGAAAAATGTCAGTGATGCGGCGCAGTAAAGATCTAAATGATTTCGCTATCTTTCTATGGATTTCCAGCCGCATTACAGTCCTGCAGGATTAAATCCAACAGGGATTAACCCCGGCAACGATAAATCACAAAGGTTTGCGCACCGTCCACTACTTGAGTTGAAGGCACAATCGCATCCCCTCTGTCCGCAGCCCGGTTGCGCGCCATGGTTCTTAATTCCCTGGCGACCTTGTCTTCATTCCTGTCGATCACAGCACGGTCAAGGACCTCGACTGTAGTAGTGCCAGTTCGAGTGCAATTTTGCACTTCATCCGTAGTGAGAATTGCGACATTTTCACCCTCAGAAGTCAGTTTTACCCATGTACAGGAAGAAATCATCACAACACTGGCGCTTAATACAACTGCTTTAAATATTTTCATCATCCCTGCCTCAAGAATCTATAAATGTCCGTAACTCTAAAAACTAGTCGCGGTTGAATTTGACGTTAACTTCAATACTCACCAGCTCTTCTGCCATGTTCAAGTATTGATCAAGACCAAAATCAGTTCTGTCGAAACTGCCGGTAGCCAACATGCCTATACTACTGCCACTAAGCTCGCCATCCGTGCCACCATAAAATTTCACATGCAAGGTCCAGGGTTTGGTCACACCGACGAACTTCAACTCACCGTGAAAATCAGCTTCGTCTTCACCGGTGACATCAACACTGGTCGTTGTGAATGTCGCCTCGGGGTATAAGGGGGCATTGAACCAAACACTGCTATTAACCAGTGTTTCCACCACATCACTATCTGTCATGCTGAGACTGCCCATCTGCACGGTCGCATTGAGACGTGAATTGGACAGATCATTAAAGTCCATATCCAGAGTGGCGGAATACTGATCAAAGCGCCCTACCAAATTCAAATATTGCTGCTGCATAACACGAAACAGTACGCTGCCGTATTGTCGGGTCAGGGTATAGGACTGAGTCCCTGCTGAATCATCCGACGCTGCCTGAGTACTTAAAGGGACAAAAACCAGGAGACTGACCATGCCAAGAATCTGGATTGAGTTAATTACTTTGTTAGACAAACTTCTCATTAATGCTCCTAAATTTATAGTTTTCCTGGGACTTCTTGTTAATTCTTCTCTCACAGAGGTAGAACATGGAATTGATACGGGCTGTAATTCTTACAGTCCCTACTCATCAGGTCAAACGATCATCACTCAAATAACTCTGCAACCGTCAAATTTATTCAACCGCAACAGGGGCAGGTAGAATTTTTATTCAGTTTCATTTCACGAAACTGCATGGTTTGAGCGTCAAGAAAGAGAAGGCGACCTGTCAGAGTGGTACCAACACCTGTTATCAACTTGATCGCCTCCAGCGCCTGCAGGGTACCAATAATCCCGACCACTGGTGCCAGCACGCCGTTTTCTGAACAACTCAGATTCAGATCATCCCCATCCGGGTGCAAGCACTGGTAACAGGGGCTATCATCCTGACGTTTATCGAAAACGCTTACCTGCCCTTCCATTCTGATCGCAGCACCAGACACTAATGGCACACGATACTTAACTGTAGCGGCATTAATAGCGAAGCGGCTGGAAAAATTATCTGTACAATCCAGCACCACATCTGCATTTTTTACCGCTTCTTCCAGGGCTTCACCTTCCAGACGCTGTTTCAGTGTCGTCACTTTTACACCATCGTTAAGCTTGGCAAGTGCCTGGCCGGCAGAAGTAACCTTGTTCATGCCGACATTGTCAGTGGTATGAGCTATCTGTCGCTGCAGATTGGTCAGATCCACCTCATCGTCATCTGCAAGTATAAGATGACCCACGCCACTGCTCGCCAGATACATAGCAGCCGGGCACCCCAGACCACCGAGACCAATAATCAGCACAGAGGCATCCAGCAGAGCCTGCTGCCCCTTGATATCCATTTGCGGCAACATGATCTGGCGGCTGTAGCGTAGTAATTGATCGTCGTTCATTTAATTCGAATTTGCCTATATAAAGGAGTGAGATAAAGGATAAAGGAAAAAAGATAAAGGTGAGTTACGAATTATAGCTTGATGAGTAATTCTACTATTAATGTAATGCAAAAATAGATACTCGTGAGCAGAATGCTTCCCGCAGCTCACTTTTATCTTTTTTCCTTTATCCTTTATTCTTTATTCTTTATCCTACCTATAGTCACCCGGTCATTGCCCGACAAATCCTTCAGCGTTTCCACTTCACCATAATCTTTCGTAGTAAAAATCTGTCGGACTTGTTCACCTTGTTGATAACCATGTTCAAGCATCAGCCAGCCACCGGTTTCCAGAAGAGAAACACAATCATGAATAATAACCCTGATATCAGCCAGGCCATTTTCAGCGGAGGTTAACGCAAGTTCTGGTTCAAAGCGAACATCACCCTGCTGCAGATGAGGGTCATTTTCGTCTATATAAGGAGGGTTGCCCAAAATGGCATGGCAGGCATTTTTCTCCTGCAACTTTGAAACAGGCGTGGTCCAGTCGCCGTTTAAGAATCTGACATTCGCAATGCCTAATGCTTCTGCATTTTTACTTGCCAGGGCAAGAGCATCATTTGATTTGTCAGTGGCGGTGATTTCCCACATGGGTTTTTCATAACCCAGAGCCAGTGCGATAGCACCAGAGCCCGTGCCTAGATCTGCCACTCTTGCCGATTCAAGCCCTGCCAGTTTAGCCAGGCAAGTTTCTACTAGCAGCTCGGTTTCTGGCCTTGGGATGAGCACATTCTCATTAATTATTAACTCCAGTCCCCAGAATTCCCTTCTGCCAATGAGATATGCGATGGGCTCACCATTCTCGCGTCGGCTGATCAGTTCAAGGTAGAGATGTTGCTGCGGCAAGGAGGGAATATGTTCGGGCCAGGTATAAAGCCAGGTCCTTGTTTGCTTTACCGCAAAACCAAGCAGTATTTCAGCATCAAGCCTTGCACTTGAGGAGTCATCGGCATTTTCAGCCAGTGCTGCTTCACCATCAACAATGAGTTGTTTAATTGTTGCCATGTTTCTGGCCACTGAGAAAATTAAAGTGAGAAATCAGCCTGACATTTCAGCCAACTGGTCTGCCTGATGTTCTGTAATCAAAGTCTGAATAATCTCGCCGATATCGCCTGCCATTACATCTGCCAGTCGATTCAGTTTAAGATTGATTCTGTGATCGGTAATTCGGCCATCGGGATAATTATAGGTTCTGATTTTTTCAGAACGGTCTCCACTGCCTACCAGGTTACGCCGCGCATCTGACTGTTCCTGATGCTGCTGATCTTCGGCAACAGTCTGCAACTTGGCTTGCAAGAGAGACATGGCGCGAGCCTTATTCTTATGCTGAGAGCGCTCATCCTGACATTCCACCACGATACCACTTGGGATGTGAGTCAGACGAATAGCTGAATCGGTTTTGTTGACATGCTGTCCACCAGCGCCACTGGCACGAAATGTATCTACGCGCAGATCACCTTTATTAATTTCAATTTCCTCAACATCGTCGACTTCTGGCATGGCGGCTACCGTGCAAGCTGAAGTGTGCACCCGGCCCTGGGTTTCTGTTTCCGGTACGCGTTGAACCCGGTGTGCTCCGGATTCAAATTTGAGCTGACCAAACACACCTTTGCCTTCCACGCGCAAAATAATTTCCTTGTAGCCACCATGTTCGCCTGCACGCTCGCTGACAATCTCGGTTTTCCAGCCCTGGCTTTCTGCATAGCGAGAATACATACGAAACAAATCACCGGAAAAAATAGCGGCTTCATCACCCCCGGTGCCAGCGCGAATTTCCAGAAAGACATTACAATCATCTTTAGGATCTTTTGGTAACAGGAGCTTTTGTAATTCCAGATCCAGTTTATCCAGCTGCTGCTGAGATGAGGTAATTTCTTCTTCCGCCATTTCCCGAACATCAGGGTCGCTGTCTTTTTGTAAGGCTTTTGCTTCTTCCAGATCTCGCTGGGCTTTCAGATATGAAGCAAAACACTGCACAACAGGTTCCAGTTCTGCATATTCCTTGGAAAAATTTCTGAATTTATCCTGATCCATGATAATTTCCGCATCACTGAGCAAGCCTTCCAGCTCTTCATAACGTTCGTTCAGGGTTTCAAGTTTGGTAATAATCGATGGATTCATTAATGCTCAATCAGACTTTTGTTTGGAGTTAGGCTAACTAGTATTGTTATTATTTCTTTTAAAAAGTTACTTCACGTTCAATGCTCTTTTCATTCGGGACTGAAGTCCCT